>NZ_JBPYCU010000004.1:0-333844 GCF_051846955.1 Cellvibrio sp. ARAG 10.3 | reverse complement strand
TCCGTTTGTCATTAGGCCTTTTGTTTCGAAAACGCATGAATACATCCCTGTAGCTCCTTCAAGTCGTCCCTGACTTGAAGGTTTCGAAACAAAAGGCCTAACGCCAAACTTGCATTGTGCAAGCTTCAACCTTTTTCTTTAAATCAAGCCCTGCGACGAAACAACGGCAAAGGCTGGTCTACAGACGCTTGATAATATTCAGTGAAATCATTGAGTGACTTCAACGCAGCTTGCAAATCCGTTTCCGGGTTGCTGAATGCAAATGCATTAACGCCACAGCGGCGTAAGTAGCAAAGTTGATCGCGGATAAAATTACCTACCGCACGCAACTCGCCCGTAAAACCAAAGCGCTCGCGCAGCAAACGCGCAGTAGAAAATGCGCGACCATCCATAAAGGTCGGAAAATTTACCGCAACCAAAGGCAGCGATTGTGCATCTTCGCCGAGTGAGTCGGCTGTTTCGTCGCTATCGAGCCACACGCCGATGTCTGTACGGCTTTGCAGTTGCGCTTTTTGCGCAAGCCACACGGACAGGGGCACGATCACGTGACCGGTAGGAACCGCAACGTCTGTAGCTTCGCCTTCAGGTTTTGGCAGGAGTGTCCAGGTATCCTCGACAATCGCGCCGTCTTTAACTAGCTTTGGCATAAACACGCTCCTTAAAGGGAGTTGCACCGATGCGGCGATAGGTGTCGATAAACAGTTCTTCTTCGGTCCGGTTTTCGACGAATACATCAACCAGCTTCTGGATGACTGACGGCATGTCGTCGGCGCTGAATGACGGACCGAGTACATCGCCCAACGATGCATCATTGCTGGCACTACCGCCCAGCTGAACCTGATAAAACTCTTCGCCTTTTTTATCCACGCCGAGAATACCGATATGGCCCACATGGTGGTGGCCACAGGCGTTCATGCAACCGGAAATATTCAAATCGATATCGCCCAGATCGTAGACGTAATCCATATCGGCAAATTGACGCTGGATGGATTCGGCAATCGGAATGGACTTGGCATTGGCCAATGAGCAGAAATCGCCACCGGGGCAGCAGATGATGTCGGTGATGGTGCCAATATTCGGCGTCGCAAAACCGGCGGCCTTGGCTTTTTGCCACAGGGCAAACAGCTCGGTCTTTTTAACATCGGCCAGGACAATATTTTGCTCGTGGGTGGTGCGGGCTTCGCTGAAGCTGAATTCATCGGCGAGGTTAGCAATGATCTCCAACTGGCTGTCGGTGACATCGCCCGGTGCAACACCGGTAGGCTTCAAGGAGAGGGTGACCGCCGCATAACCGGGCACGCGATGACCGCGCACGTTACGTTGTAACCATTTGCTGAACGCCAGATGCTCGGCGGCGAGTGCATCTACTTCGGCCTGGGCCGCAGCGGCATCGATTGCTTCATAGGGCGGTTCGGTGAAGAAGCTCTTGGCCCGATCAATCTCTGCTTGGGTAAGGGTGTTATTGCTGCCTTTCAGGTGAGCCCATTCGGCTTCCACTTTTTCGGTAAAGACCTCCGGCGTCAGGGCGCGCACCAGGATCTTGATCCGGGCCTTGAATTTGTTGTCGCGTCGACCGAACAGGTTGTAAACCCGCAGTATGGCTTCCAGGTAAGTCAGCAGATGTTCTTGCGGCAAGTACTCACGAATCACACTACCGATTACCGGCGTGCGACCCAGGCCGCCACCCACATAGACTTTAAAGCCGACTTCGCCTGCGTCGTTGAGTACGATCTGCAGCCCGATATCGTGAACCTGTACCGCCGCGCGATCCTGCTGTGATCCGGTCACGGCGATCTTGAATTTGCGTGGCAGGAAAGCAAATTCCGGGTGGAAAGTGGACCATTGGCGAATGATTTCGCAGTAGGGGCGCGGATCGACAATCTCATCTTCAGCAACACCGGCAAACTGGTCTGATGTGGTGTTGCGAATACAGTTACCGCTCGACTGGGTACCGTGCATTTGAACCTCGGCCAATTCCTGGAGAATATCCGGGACTTCGGTCAGGTCGGGCCAGTTAAATTGGATATTCTGGCGGGTGCTGACATGGCAATAGCCCTTGTCGTAATGGCGGGCAATATGGGCTAGGCGGCGTAATTGGGTGGAATTCAACATCCCATAGGGCACGTTGATCCGCAGCATGGGCGCCAGGCGCTGGATGTAAAGACCATTTTGCAGGCGCAGCGGTAAAAACTCTTCCGGTTTTATCTGGCCAGCCAGGAAGCGCTCCGTCTGGTCGCGGAATTGAGCGACGCGCTGGCGCAGGATGGTATGGTCGTACTCGTCGTAAATGTACATAAGGGCTAATACACCGTGCAACAGAGAATAGGTAGCTCACGTACGAGTCTGCAACCTCGGAACGCGGCTAAAAACAGGCGCGCAGCATACACTAAAACACTTTTGACAGCGAGGTATGCAGGCACCCACCGGGTTCATAGTTGGACTCGCGTGGGCAGGCAACATAACAAGCTTTAGTAGACCTTTGAACGAATATTTAACGCTATATACATGCGATTTCGTTATAACTCCGTTATTTAAGTTGCCAATCTTAAAGGATTTATGTTAAGAATCGCGGTCAAGGTCGGATTAACGCTGTTCCGGTCATTCAGTGCGTACAATTTGTGCGTAAACCATAAAAATTCACACTGATATATCAGGAGAATAAAAATAATGAACGAACCCATTGAGTTAGAAGAGCGTAGTGATAGCGTGGCCGATGCCATTGCTGCAGTTGCATTGATTGCTATTTTTGTTGTCGCTTGCGTGTTCTGGGTAAGCGGGCAATAAGTAAAAAGAATTTGTCATCATTCAGATCCCCAAACCCCGAGTATTTCCTCGGGGTTTGTTTTTTGGGCTGGAGCCGGGCTACGTAATATGAACAATACTAAATCGTCCCAAACTGATTTCCACCTGCATAACAGCTTTGTTTTCTGGATTACACGTTTATCGAGTGTGATGAAAGAGCAATTTAACCAGCAGTTACAAAACCAGGATGTCACCTGGCCGCAATGGATGATTCTCAACGTGCTGCACCATCAATTGGCCAAAACCCCGGCGCAAATTGCCGACAATATCGGCGTGGATCGCTCCGCCGTCACGCGGTTGCTGGATCGGTTGGAAGTAAAATCGCTGATTGCGCGTGTACACGACGGCCTGGACCGGCGCTCTATCAGGATCCATATTACCGAGACGGGCCAAAACCTGATTGCCGAACTGAACGATGCCGCAGTGCGTCACCAGGAAGCCTTCTTGCGGGAGCTACATCCGACCGAGATGCGCGCCTTTAAAGGAAATGTGCAAAAGCTACTGCGCGCGGGCGGCGTGGAGACGGCGCAGGCTTGGCGGCATATGTAACGGCGTGGCGAGTTCCTGACTATTTACCTGCTTCACACGTTGGCGAGCACCGCCTTTACAATCAAGATCATTACCACAACAAACACGACGGTAAAAATGATACCGGCAGCGATGTAGGTATAAATATTTCCCCCGGTAAAATCCCGCTCACGATTCTTATTACTCTGCACACCGATAGCGGCGGCCAGGGTGCTGGAGACGATCTGCCAAAACGTGGGTTTCCTGACGGGCTTTTGTTCATCTGTCATCATCTTGCCTGCTATATCTGTGATAGATACATATGGATAGCTATCTGTTATATAAAGTAGCGTGAGTTGCGTGGGCATTACTGTAAAAATGGCCGGTCAGATATTATCATGCCCGACCCACTTTGGTGCGAGTCCTGTGATGTCTGATGATCTGGATGCTTTGGCGATTCTTCCTCCCTGTCACGAGCACATTAGCGTGTTGCACGAAGACGAGGATTTCCTGTTGATCAATAAGCCACACCGTTTATTGAGCGTACCGGGGCGCCATCCGTTGAATCGCGACTCGGTACTTGTGCGTTTGCAGCAGGAGTTTCCGACCGCCAGTATCGTCCATCGACTCGATTTTGATACCTCCGGCATTATGGTAATTCCATTAAACAAACTGGCCTTATCCCACATCAGCAAGCAATTCCAGGCTCGTAGCGTGACTAAACATTACACGGCAGTGGTAGATGGTTTGATAAAAGAAGATGCCGGAAAAATTGATTTGCCTATTGCGGTCGATCCGGATAATCGTCCGCGCTATAAAATTTGCCCGCAGCAGGGAAAATCGTCGGTGACCGAATATCAGGTCATGACACGTGACCCGGCGGCGGGTGCGACGCGGGTGTGGTTGCATCCTATAACCGGCCGGTCACACCAGTTGCGCCTGCATTTACAAGCCATGGGGCACCCCATACTGGGCTGTGAATTTTATGCGGATGCGGTTGTACAACAAAAAGCGGCGCGTTTGTTATTGCACGCGACGGAATTGGTTTTTATACACCCACGCACGGGTGTCGCGGTGAAGGGTTATAGTGCACCACCGTTTTAGCAGCCGCTTCAAAACACGTCCCACCAGTCCGGCAAGAGTTGCCGAACGTCTTGCTGAGCAAAGCGGTCGTCCAGCAGCCACAAATAACCCGTGTCATCTTGCGTGCGAATAACGCGGCCGGCAGCCTGGATGACTTTTTGAATGCCGGGATATAAATAAGCAAACTGATAACCCTGCTGGAAAACCTGTTGTAACCGCTGGCGCAAGTGTTCAGTGACCGGATTGATTTGTGGCAATCCCAAGGTCGCGATAAAAACCCCTTTTAATGCGTCGCCTGGTAAGTCTATTCCTTCACTGAATGCACCACCCAGCACGGCCAATCCCAGGAGATTTTGTTCCCGCGTAAACCGATCAATAAATGCCTCTCGATCTTGTTCACTCATCCGCCGGGATTGTGTGATAAGGGTAACCTCCTGCGTGGACAAGCGTAGCCGCAACGTTTGTTCGACTTGTTGCAAAAATTCATAGCTGGAAAAAAACGCCAGATAATTACCTTTAGCTTCGGCCAACTGCTGCGCAATGATTGCGCAGATGGGTTCAATGGCAGCAGAACGATCACGGTAGCGCGTTGAAATATGCTGCGCAATTTTCACCTGCAATTGTTTAGCGTCAAAGGGGGAGGAAACACTCAGATAAACCGTGTTTTCCGGCAAGCCCAGCAGCTGTCGATAAAAAAAAGCGGGGCGCAAGGTGGCTGAAAAATAACAAGCACAATGCGCATTCGCCAGTTTGCTTGCCAGTAAGCGCGCCGGAATCAGGTTGCGCAGCGTCAGGATCTCTTGCTTCGGTAGGGGGCGCTGCATATCAATGCAATAGTCCTCATCAACCAGCTCCAGTTTTTCCAGATAATTGATCGCATTAAAAAAGAATTCCTGCACCGGTGTGTGTTGCACAGGATGTTCAGGGTGCTGTTGCAAAAATTTTATATAGTCGTTGGTAAAACTGGTCAGCGCCAGATTGAGCTTTTCCGGCGAACCATCAAGCAGGGTGAGTTGGTTGTCATTAAATACCAAGGGTTTCAGCGCTTCGCGCCAAAGCCGATTGATCCGGTCCAGGGATTTCTGAAGGGCTTTAGGCGCGAGACGTTTGGCCGCCAGCAGATCGCTTCGGGCGACGGACGCGCTATACATCTGGCGGGCGCGTTCGATCAGGTTGTGACACTCATCAATGAGCAGATAGGGGTGCCAATCAAACTCCCGCGTTAATCCCTGGAGCAGGGCGCTGGTGTCAAAAAAATAATTAAAATCGGCCACCACAATATCGACCCAGCGGCTCATCTCCATGCCGAGATAATAAGGGCAAATCTGATGGGTGTGGGCCAGCTGTGTCAGGGACTGTTTGGTCAGTAGCGGTAACGCATAGGCAGCCTGGCGAGCGTGAGTTAATTTATCGTAAAAGTCACGGGCAAAAGGACAGCTGTCGCCGGCGCAGCGTTTATCCGGCTCCAGGCAGATTTTTTCCTGGGCCGTCAGTTCCAGTATGCGTAGCGGCGTAGCGGCATTATCCGTCGCGATCAGCTGCAGGTTTTCCAATGCCAGTTGTTTGCCGGTCGTCTTTGCCGTCAGATAAAAAATTTTATCGACCGGCGTTTTGTTGAAGGCTTTGATCGCCGGGAACAGGCTGGCCAGGGTTTTTCCGATGCCGGTGGGCGCTTCCGCCAACAACACTCGACCGGTGGCGGCAGCTTTGTAAACCGATTCGGCCATTTCCCGCTGTGCACCGCGAAACTTGCCATAAGGAAACGCCAGCTGATCAATCCACTGCGCAAGCTGTTGCTGGCGGGTGTTGATCTGTTGTTGCCACTGCCAATAAATATCGGCCAGACGTTTGCCGTATTCCTCCAATTCCTGCCGGGTAAAATGCGCATCCAGGCGATGTTCCTGTTGCTCGCCCAATTCGAAATATACCAGCGCGAGCGTGATGTTCGCCTGTTGATGTGCAGTGCAGAACATCCAGCCATAGAGCTTGGCTTGTGCCCAATGTAATTGGCGATGATTGTCCGGTAGTTTTTCAAACTCACCGTAAAAAGTTTTGATTTCTTCCAGGCAGTTAGTGTGGCTATCGTAGCCATCCGCGCGACCGCGAATCAGCAACCCCTCATGCTGGATTGTCAGGCTGAGCTCCTTTTGATAGTGGCTCGGCCTGCGCAATGCCACTTCCTGATGCCCGGCAATACCTTCCTGCGCACTGGGGCTCGGCGTAAAACGTCGGTCGAGGCTACCGCATTTCGCGGCAAACTCAGCCAGTGCCCTCACAGAAACTGGCTTTAGGTGCGGCGAGAGATAAACCTCATTGCCAACTGACATAGCACACCTCTGCCGGTATTCTCTGTCGGGCAAAAAAATCCAGCCAGCGCAATTGATTATCCTGCAGTCGATCACCGGGACCCTTGATTTCAATCAACCGATAACTTTGCTGGTTCGGAAAAAATTGAATCAGATCCGGCAAGCCGCTTCGGTTAGCCTTGATGTCAAATAGCAACCGCTGAAAGATAGCTTTTAAATGAGCCGCAGGAATACAGCGCAATGCAAGATCCACCAGGGTTTCATCGAGAAATTGCCAGTGAACAAAATGATTGGTGATGCCGAATTTTTGTCGCCATATATCTTTGATATGTTCACTGTGGCGGTTCTGATCCAGTAGTTGCCACAATTGATTAATGCCGGGGCGGTTGGCCAGAAAATCTTCCTGATACATGTCCAGGGGTGCGCCTTGAAATGGATGCGCGAAGGCTCCTTCATGGCTGCGAAACATCTCCGGCCACAACCACAAGCCGAAGAGGCCGTTTAGCAATATATTTTCTGCATAGAAACAGGGCGCCTCGGGTTGGTCAAAATGGACTTGCGCGATGATTTCCACGGTGAAGGGATTGCCTGATTCGTCGATTAACTGTGGCAAGATCAATCGCTGTTCATTAACCGGTTGCGCAATGGGCTTAACAAAAGTGGCGGCGGTTTTTTTTGCCAGTCGCGGCGCCATACGGTGTGCTAATTGCAATTCATGTTCATTGGCCGGTGAGCTGAAAACCTGATTGAGTAGATGCCAGGCTTCGCCAAACTGTCCGCGTTTTTCCAGCAGGCGAATTTGCCGTTCACGGGCGGGCGGTAGCGTCACTTGTTGATACAAATTTAAGGCTGCTTGCCATTCGCCATGACGCTCAAGTTCGTAAGCTACCTGGTTTATCAATTTGGCGCGGCGGCGCTCCATCGCCGGGTTGTCGAATTTTTCCGGCAATGTGGGTAAGAGTTGATGCAATGCGGTGAGGCTATCCACAAGATCGAATTGCTCGCGTAGCAGTATCAGTTGCTGGTACTGCAAGAGTTCGAGTCGATCCCTGAAGAGGCGATGCTGCTTATCAATCGTATATTGCTCGTAGCGGAAGAGCCCTAGATCCTGTAAAACAAACTCAGTCAGATCCTGATAAGGATTACCAAAAAACAACAAGCGCAAGGTATCACTGATGTGCTGTACTTCAAGCTGATAAAGACGATCCAGTGCGTTATTGGTCCACGTTGACCAAGGTACGGTTTCCGGATACCGTTCGATTAATAATTCCACCAGCAGGTCTTTACGTTGATGTTTGTGTGGTTGCAGTGATTCTGCAAATAGTGATAGGAGTTCCGGCTTGGTGACAAGATTGGCCAGTTTGGCAATCGACAAGGGCGCGTCCGGCGTTACCAGTCCATATTGAATTAATTGCTCGGCGGCCTGGGAGGGATTGTTGATCTCAGCGTAGCGCAATTTATCGGCTCGAAACCAGGTGCCTTTACGGCTGAGCATGCGCACCAACAAGCATTGGCTGTCCTGCTCCAGTTGGTGAAAATGATGGATAAACGCAGACTCTTCAGCATTTAACAAATCGCCGTGTTGATCGGCGACCCAGTCCATTACAAAGCGGAAGTTATGCAGATAATAATGCGGTGGAAGTGGCTCAGTCATGAGCGCATTTTACGCCCAGTTTGAAATTTGTGAAACGGTGACGTTATCAATAACTGACCGATTCTATGCAGTATCGTCGTCGCGGTAAGACTGGTCCTCAAATGCAATTAAACAGAAGCCGTGGCCAAAGGGATCGGAAAACGTAACGCATCGCGAGCCGCGCCATTCGATGCATTCGCTTTCCTGCCGCGCACCGGCAGCCCGTGCACGCACCACCGCTTCGTTCAGATTATCTACTACAAAATCAATATGCACGGGGGTCCAATGCCTTGTGTAGTGGCGGTATATACCTGCGTTGTGCGTAGCTTGTGTATGTGCGTCATGTTGTAACAGGTATATTGTCGATGATGTACCGCTCAATTCTGCGATACCTTCATCCAATTGCCGCGTTAACTGGAGTCCCAGTGCATCCTCGTAAAAGTGAATTGCGGGTTCGAGGGTGGGAACATCAATATTTATCAATAATTTCATTGCGTCTGCCCTAAACGTTTAGGGTTTCGAGTGGTTTCCGCAGGATTAATTCACTTCTCACGGGTGTCGTTCTTCGCAATGGTCGAGGACGCTTCTGTATGCCAAACTGGTTCTTATGGGCTATAGTTAATAGCACGATTTTCCATATGACAGGTTGATTCCATGACCCAAAACACCGATGCAGGTACCCCGGTGGACGGTAAAAAGGCAAGGATACTGATTGCCGATGATTCCAAGATCGTCCGGGTAACGGCCAGCAAAATCCTCGCTACCCAGTTTGATGTTGTCCTTGCTGAAGATGGGGAGGAGGCCTGGGAAAAGATTTGCCAGGATACCAGTATTCAGGTGGTCTTCACGGACCTGGGTATGCCCAGGCTCGACGGCTATGGCTTGATCCAGCGCATTCGCCAGGCGGAAGATGAAGGCATTCGCAATCAACCGGTGATTGTCATTACCGGGGCGGCGGAAGAGGAGGGGGTGCGCCGAAAGGTCTTCGAGTTAGGGGCAACGGATTTTATTACCAAGCCCTTCAAGTCCACCGAAATTCTGGCCCGCGCAGAAGCCCATGCCAGTTACCAGCGCGATAAGGAAAGTTTACAAAAGAGTGCAGATATTGATCTGCTGACCGGTACATTAAACCGCCATGGTTTGAACAAACAACTGGAGAAAGACGTATCCTTTGTCAATCGCCACGCAGAGAATATGGCGGTGATTTTATTCGAGTTGGATGATTTCAAGACAATCTATAAAAAAATTGGCGAACAAGCGGCCAATCGTATCATCAAGCAAGCCTCTACTATTTTGCAAAGTGCTATTCGTAAAGAAGATAGCGTCGGCCGTTACGGTGTGGAAAAGTTTTTGATCGTGCTACCGATGGCCAAAGCAGAAGGGGTTATTGTGTTGGCTAAACGCCTGTGCGAGCGTATCAGTGCATTCAAGATGACGGTAGCGGGGGAGCCATTCCCCATCTCCATGTCGGCCGGTATTGCAACGGCCCGCAAGGGGGCGACAATTACCGCGAAGGGGCTCCTGCATTCGGCGGAGCAAGCTTTACTGAATGCCAGGGCGGTAGGTACAGGCGAAGTCCAGATTTTGAAATTGGAAGCCGGTAACGACGAAGACGCATCGGTTATTGTTTCTGTCGATAACCTGCTCGACGCTATCAATAAAGGTAAGACAGACATTTCTCCTGACGAGCTGGACGCAGCAATCGAACGCTTGAAACCTTTAATAGCATTGATGAACGAGAACCAACAAAGAAGTCTCTGTAGGTCGGATTAGCGCAGCGTAATCCGACACACAACGCCAACACAGGTAAGTTTCTTTTACAACCAACCTTTCTGCCGCGCAATCCGCGCGGCATCTACCCGATTGGCAGCATTAAGTTTTGCAATAGCTTCCGATAAATAATTTCTCACCGTACCTTCGGACAAACACAGTGTAGTGGCAATCTCCGCCGTGCTTTTTCCTTCTGCCGCCAGACGCAATGCACGCCGTTCTTTATCATTGAGCGGGTCGACTTCCCCCAGGGCCATCATTGCCAGTTCACCATCGATAACACGCTTGCCTTCCATCACGCGATATATCGCCTGGATGAGCTCAGCGGAGGGTGCGTCTTTTAACAGGAAACCTGACACACCCATATCAATGGCGCGACGAATGTAACCCGCCCGACCGAAGGTGGTGATGATAATAATTTTGGTTTTGGTATGTTGCTGCTGTAACCACTGCGCCAGCTCAAGCCCGGAGCGCCCCGGCATTTCGATATCGCTGAGTAACACATCAAACGTTTGCTGACGCAAGTGTTGCAAAGCCTGATCGCCATTTTCGGCTTCAGTGATATGAAAACCCGGTTCCATCCCCAGAAGAGCGGCGAGCGCGCCGCGCACCATAGCCTGGTCTTCGGCAAGTAAAATATTCATGCGGTTTGACCTGCAAACGAAAGATTTTCTGAGGGCAAGGTAATGGTGAAGCAACTGCGCTCCTGTAAATCAATGGTCAAGCTGCCGGCCAAGGCATGCAATCGTTCACGAATACCACGCAGCCCGTTGCCTTCCGCCAATGAATCCACTTTCCCGTTGTCGCAAAGCGTCACCACAAGACGGTCTTCCGTGTGAGCAAAATGTAATGTGCATTGGCTGCCCTGACTGTGGCGCAGCACATTTGTGGTGAGTTCTTTTAATGCCAAAATCAAGGCCGTTTCGGCACGGGCGCTCAATTGCGGCAGCTCACCTTCCAATTCCACCATAAAATGATTTTCCCGTAGCTGTTCGCACAATTGTACAACCTCGCCAGCAAGGCCGCGGTGTTTATAACCGGATACGGTTTGTCGTACCAGGCTTAATGTATCCCGGGCAATTTTATTCAGTTCTGTCAGGTGCTGTTCACCCTCCGTGTATTTTTCCTGCTTGAGGAGTTTTTCGGCCAGCTCGGCTTTGAGTGCGATACTGGACAGCGTGTGCCCTAATAAATCGTGTAAATCCCGCGCGATGCGTTCCCGTTCAGCGATCATCGCCAGCTGGCGAATTTCCAGATGGCTTTGTTGTTCTTTAAGTCTGGTGCGTTGGCGAAATTGTTCAATAACACCGACGCAGCCTACTGCAATCGCCCCGGTCAATGCCGGAAAAACGAAGTAGGGAACAGGATATTGATAATAGAGTTGTAAGCCCAGAATAATAAGACCTGTTGCGGCAAACCACAGGATCAATTGCCGGGTCGGAAAATACAAACCGATGAAGAAGCAGGCATAAGTCAAAAACGTACTCGAGCCGGGAGTTACCCGAGTAACCAGCACGGCAAGTAATAACAATGACCCAATAGGCAGCCAGACCCGTTGTGGCCGCGTGTTGGTGATAGTAACGCACAACACAATAAAAAGAACATAAGCGCCAATCATGATTGAGTGTTTGAACCAATCGAACGGCGTATAAAAAACAGGAATAAAATAGTAAAGACTAAAGACCCACCAAACCCATCCGTAGCGATGGAATTCAGCGCTATCACACAGTTTTTTATCAAATGTTGAGGGATTACGGGTATCCATCGCCCTGGCCTTTATTGTGAATAGAGGTTTGTATCTGGTATTGCTAACCTAATGAAGGCTATTGTGGCCGAGCAACAGATAAGGGGCAATGTCAGTCGTCATTAAAGTTGGATGACAATTGTCATTTTTAAATGCGTGGCAGAAAAGGCGGGGCGATGAGCAGCGGTAATGTAAAAAGAGCCGCTACAGTCTGGGGCTGCTATAACTGTAGCGACCACAAGAGGGCGTGAAGTCAGGAATAAATCAAAAGCGTGCAGCGTTCGGTGGGAGAGCTAATACACCGAAGAGATCCGTACGGTGGGTTCTGCCACTTGCCAACCGCCGCCCAGGGCTTTGTATACTGCAATCAGATTGAGTAACAGCTGGGTTTCGCTTTGGGCCAGCCGCGCGTTGATATCCAGTTGGGAACGCTCGGCATCCAACACGCTGAGAAAATCGCTGCTGCCGATTTCAAAGCGCTGCCGGGCAAAACGCGCCGCGCGGGTGCTGGCCTGTGCGGCTTCCTGTAAGCGTAAACGCCGATCTTCCTCACGACTGAAGTTTTGTAAGGCATTGTCCGTTTCTTCCAGCGCGCGCAAGACACTTTGTTCAAATTCGGCCAGGCGTGCCTGGGTGCGTGCATCGGCTGCATCGATCTGTGACTGGACGCGCCCCAGATTAAAAGCGGCCCAACGAATCGACGGCGCAAAGGTGAAGGTTTCCGTCGGTTCTTCGCCGAGGCGCGACCAATCGCTCGAGAGGTAACCAATGTTGCCGTTGAGCGTGATACGCGGATACAAGTCGGCTACACGCACATTATATTCCGCGACCGCACCGCTCAACGCCTGTTCAGCGCGTTGAATATCCGGGCGCCGTTTTAGCAGCTCCACTGGATTGCCTACGGCTATCGCAACCGGTAAGGAGGGCAGGGATTGCGGCTGCGCGAGTTGTGCCTTCAAGGCCGCAGTAGGCTGATTGGTTAATACGCCGAGACGGTTAAGCGCAACATTGATCTGTGCCTGAAAACCGGGAATGCTTGAACGCGTCAATTCCAATTGTGCTTGTGCCCGGGAAATATCCAGTTGATCCGCACGACCGACATCAGCAAAGCTTTGCGTTAATTGAAACGTCTCCGCTTGGTTGCGCGCATTACCTTCAGCCACCCCTAACAGATATTGATTACCGCGCAGGGTGATATAAGCACTGGCAACCTCGGCCGCCACACTGACTTGTGCGGCATGCAGATCAGCCTGCCGTGCACGTAGTTGTGCGCGGCTCAATTTGACCTGGTTATTGATGCGCCCAAACAAATCCAATTCCCAACTTGCATCGAAACCGGCTTGATAGGTTTCATTGATGCGTTGGCCCTCAATGGGCACACGTTCAGTGCTCAATTTTTGTCGCGTGCTGTTAACCTCAGCCTCCACAGTGGGAAACCAGTCATAACGACTGTTGCGCAACAGCGCGCGCGACTCATCCAGCGATGCTTGCGCAATCTGGATATTGTGGTTGTGCAGCAGCGCGTTTTGAATTAATTGATTGAGTTCAGCATCCTGCAATTGAGCCCACCAATCGACTACTGGCTTCTCGCTGTTAAACCGGCCTTCCAGAGAAAATGCATCGGCCGTTTCCGGCAGGCGTGCAGCTGTTGACGCCTCTTCAACACTTTTATAACTGCTGCAAGCGCTGATCAACAGTGGCAGGGCGAGAAGCCCTGCGCTGAGTAGTTTTTTTGAAAAAATCATGCGTGAATCTCCGTTTTGGGTGCGGCAGGTAAGTGCGCATCAGTGAGCTCCTTGCCTTCAATCAGGTAACTGCGATTGCCCTCCAGGCGGCGCAGCAAGACATAAAAGATGGGCGTAAAGAACAGGCCAAAGAAGGTCACACCCAGCATGCCCGAGAACACGGCAATACCCATCACATTACGCATCTCGGCGCCGGCGCCGCTGGAGAACACCATGGGCAATACTCCCATGATGAAAGCAAACGATGTCATCAGGATCGGGCGCAAACGCATCCGGCTGGCGGTGATGGCGGCCTGATAGGTTTCCATACCGCGTTGTTCCAGTTCCCGCGCAAATTCCACAATCAGGATAGCGTTTTTACTGGCTAGGCCCGCCAATACAAACAAGCTGATCTGCGTAAAGATATTGTTGTCCCCATTGGTTACCCACACGCCGAATAACGCCGCGAGGATGGATAAAGGCACGATCGAAATCACCACCAGGGGTAAGGCCAGGCTTTCATACTGGGCAGCCAGTACCAGGAACACCAGTAACAAACACAGCGGGAAAATAATCACAGCCGTGTTGCCCGCCAGCACTTGTTGGTAGGTCAGGTCCGTCCACTCAAACACCATGCCCGGCGGTAAGGTTTCTGCAAGAATTTCGCTGATTGCATCCTGCGCCTGACCGCTGGAGTAACCCGGTGCTGCGTTACCATTTAAGTCAGCAGCGAGATACCCGTTGTAATGCGTGGCACTTTCCGGGCCGTAACTTTCTTCCATGCGCAATACAGAACCCAGCGGCACCATATCGCCGTTGACGTTGCGCACTTTTAAATTCAGCGCATCACTCGCGGTATTGCGAAACTCTGCGTCCGCTTGCGCAATTACCTGATAAGTGCGACCGAACTGATTGAAGTCATTGACGTATAGCGAACCGAGATAAACCTGCATGGTGTCAAACACGTCTTTCACGTTCAGGCCCAACTGTTTGGCTTTCGTACGATCCACATCCGCATAAAGTTGGGGCACGTTGATCTTGTAGTTGGAGTACACACCGGTCAGTTCCGGTCTTTGCCAGGCTTTTTGTTGTACCTGTGCGACGACCTCGGCGAGCTTTTCGTAACCCAAACCGGCACGATCTTCGATTTGTAATTTAAAGCCGCCGGTGGTGCCCAAGCCGCGCACTGGTGGTGGTGGAAAGATCGCAATGAACGCTTCTTCAATACCGGCATATTTCATCTGCAGTTTTTGCGCAATAGCACTGGCAGACAGCTCGTCGCCTTCACGTTGATCAAACGGATCGAGGGTTAAAAACACGATGCCGGCGCTGGAACTGTTGGTAAAACCATTGATGCTCAAACCGGGGAATTGCACTGCTGCCTCCACACCAGCTTCCGCCAAACCGATCTCGCCCATTTCACGAATAACCGCCTGGGTGCGATCCAGTGTGGCACCGTCCGGTAGCTGGGCAAAACCGATCAGGTATTGTTTGTCCTGCGGCGGCACAAAGCCTTTTGGAATCGTATTAAAACCCACACCAATAATACCCAGCAGGAGCACGTACACGCCGACGGTCAAACCCTTGCGACCCAACAATTTACCGATGCTGGTGGAGTAGCTGCCGGAGCTCCGGGTAAAGCTGCGATTAAACCAGCCAAAGAAGCGGCCGAATATTTTATCCATGATGCGCGTCAAGCGATCCTTGGGGGCATCGTGACTTTTCAGCAACAGTGCCGCCAACGCCGGGCTGAGCGTTAACGAGTTGATCGCCGAGATAACGGTGGAGATCGCAATGGTCAGCGCGAATTGTTTATAGAATTGCCCCGTCAAACCGCTGACAAACGCAATGGGCACAAACACGGCGACCAGGGTTAACGAAATTGCAATAATCGGCCCACTCACTTCCTGCATGGCTTTGTAGGTGGCGGCCAGTGGTGATAGTCCTTCTTCAATGTTCCGCTCAACGTTTTCCACCACCACAATCGCATCATCCACTACGATACCGATGGCTAACACCAGGCCGAATAACGACAAGGTATTAATGGAAAAGCCAAACGCCCACATCAATGCAAAGGTTCCGACAATTGATACCGGAACGGCAAGCAGTGGAATAATGGACGCGCGCCAGGTTTGCAGGAACACGACGACGACAATAACAACCAACGCCAATGCTTCAAGCAATGTTTTGATAACTGACTTGATGGAGTCTTTTACGAAGATGGTCGGGTCGTACACGACTTCGTAATCTACCCCGGCAGGGAAACGTTGTTTCAGTTCCGCCATGGTGGCGCGTACCGCATCGGAAATCTGGATCGCATTCGCACCGGGCGATTGGAAGATGGGAATAGCCACTGCCGGTTGATTATCCAGCATGGAATTCAAGGCGAATTCAGCCGGGCCGAGTTCAACCCGCGCTACATCTTTCAGGCGAGTGATTTCGCCGTTAGCGCCGGCGCGGATGACAATATCGCCGAACTCTTCCGGCGTTTCCAGCCGTCCTTTGGCATTCACCGGCAGCTGCACTTCAATGGCGCTGCTGATAGGAGCACCGCCGATAATACCGGCGGCTACTTGCACGTTTTGTTCGCGAATAGCGTTGGTGACGTCATTAGCCGTAAGATTGCGCTCAGCAATTTTTTCCGGATTCAACCAGATGCGCATTGCGTAGTCCCCTGAACCGAATAGCCGCACCATGCCCACGCCAGTTACTTTGGCCAACTCGTCCTTGATATTCATCACTGCATAGTTACGTAAATACAATTCATCGTAGCTTTTGTCCGGTGAAATCAAGTGCACAACCATGGTCAGGTCGGGTGAGCTTTTAACCACAGTCACACCGGTTTGCCGCGTGACATCCGGCAAACGCGGTAAGGCTTGCGACACGCGGTTTTGTACCATTTGCTGCGCAAGGTCCGGGTCCGTACCGATCTTGAAAGTGACAGTCAGGGTCATGCGGCCATCGGTAGTTGCCTGCGAGAACATATAGATCATGTTCTCCACGCCGCTCAGTTGCTCTTCCAGCGGGCGCGCAACGGTTTCCGCAATCACCTTCGGGTTTGCGCCGGGATAGGACGCATTAACCACCACCGATGGCGGTGAAACCTCGGGGTATTCGGATATAGGCAGTTGAAACATGGCGAGCAACCCTGCAATAAAAATCAGCAGCGAGATGACGCCAGCAAAGATGGGTCGATCAACAAAAAATCGGGAAATATTCATAGCATTCCTGCTCGTTGTGTTGCTGGCGTGCAGCGATGAAAAAGTCAATAAGGATTAATGAACGGCGACCTGATTCAGCGTCGATACATGAACCGGGTTCACCACTGCACTGGGGCGCAGATGTGACAAACTGTTTACGGCAATACGCTCGCCCGCATTGACACCTCTGACGACCACGCGGTGGGCTTGGTAATGATCACCTAAAACAACTTCGCGATAATTCACAGTGTTGTTTTGATCAATAACGTAAACAAATTTTTTGTCCTGGTTGGTGCCGATGGCGCGATCAGGAACGAGCAGCGCATCACTGGTCTGGGCGGAACCCAAACGCACATTGGCATACATCCCCGGGGTTAATGCGCCGTCAGTGTTTTCGAAAATAGCGCGGGCGCGAATGGTGCCGCTGGAGGTATCCAGGCGGTTATCAAACGCGTGAATATGCCCCTGATAGGTCACGCTGTCGTCTACCGCCAGGGTTAATTCAACGGGCATAGCCTGTGGATCTTGGCTGGTGCGCATGGTTTGGATATAAGTCTGTTCATTTACGTTGAACTCCGCGTAGAGCCGATCATCCGCCACAATCGCAGTGAGCACTGGCGCATTCGCGCCTGCTTCAACCACGTTCCCGACGGTCAATTCCGCACGTCCGACACGACCGCTGATAGGCGCAGTGATATGTGCATACTCAAGGTTCAGTTTTGCCTGGCTGAGTGCACTTTCTGCTTCCAGTACTGCCGCTTGTGCGACCTGGCTATCGCTGAGGGCAGCATCAAACACGCTTTGGGAAACCAGCTTGGACGCAACCAATTGTTGCGCGCGTTTCAGCTCATCTTCCGCCAGCTTGGCCCTGGAACGAGCAGTGGCCAGCTGAGCTTCGGCGCGCTTTAGCGTGGCTTGATGGGGACGGGGATCAATCACAAACAAGGGGTCCCCGCGCTTGACCACTTGGCCCTCTTCAAACAGAACCTGGTGAATCGTGCCACTGACCAGCGGTTTGATAGCGGCGCTGTCTACAGCGGAGAGGCGTCCGGAGAAGTGGGTCCAGACCCTGATTTCCTGAGGCTCTAGGGTGGTTACCTCGACGGCGGGCGCTGCTGGCGCTGCTGGTGCAGTTTCGTCTTCAGCGTTGGCGCTACCGATAAAGTAGGCTCCGGCCGTAGCGAGTAACGCGGCCAGTATGAGTTTGTAAGCATGTTGCGGAACAACGGTGGTGAGAGCTGAGCGCATGGTGAAGCTCCTGTTCAAGATAAAAGATAGGATGCGATAAGTATGGCCAAGCATCGGAATCTGGCTTCCAATGCGATGTTGGGCGGATAATACATACCGGTCGGTATGTTCGTCAACGGGGAAGATAAAGTTTTTTGAGAAGCTGCTTTTTGGGTCGCTGCGCCGCGAAAGGGATCTTTTTGAGGCATGGGGCTGTCTATACTGACAAGTTATTGCCAAGTTACTGATAAGACGGTAGCTTTGAGCCCATTAAATAGCCGGTCGGCATCATAACAAATTTGCATTCATACCGGTCGGTATTTACACTGCGTAAAGTTTGCACACCTGTGCCCTGAAGAGAGAAGCTGACATGTCCACTCAAGATACCCGCACCCGCTTGCTGGAAACCGCACTGGAACTGATTTGGCAGAGTAATTACAACTCGGTTGGTGTTAACGAGATTTGTAAACAGGCGGGGGTAACCAAGGGCGGCTTCTATCACCACTTTGAATCCAAGGCGAGCCTCTTCTGCGAGGCGAGTGAATATTACTGGAATGCCGTGAAGCGCGACCTGGATACGCTGCTTTCACCGGTTAATACGCCCCTTGAGCAACTGGAAAATCTGATTAACTTTATCTTCATCACCAAATTTGGGCACGATGCAGACAATATTCCCGGCTGTCCTTTCTTCAGCGCTGGCGCGCAAACCGGCTGTGGAGAAGAGGCGGTGAATGAGAGTTTGTTGAGCATGTCCAAAAATGGCGTGAAGTATAATCTTGCCCTGGTGCGGTCCCTATACGCAGCGGGCTATCTTGAGGGCGACGTGGACGCAGAGCGGGTGGCGCGCCTGATGAATCAGTACATCCAGGGCGCAGTGAGCTTTGCCAGGGTTAACCGGTGTATGGAAACCATCAAACGCGACGTGCCAGAAGGCCTGTACCGTATCCTCGGATTGAAACGCGAATATTGGTTCAAGACTGCCTCAACCTGGCCCACCGTGTGTGAAAAAGCTGCCGCCAAGGCCTAAACGGCTGTCCGCCGTCTTTTTTGTTGCCGCCATAAAGCGATTTTCTCGCCCACTTCAGCTTTTTTCTTTTCTTATCGCTACAAAGTCACAGCCGGGTGCTAAAATCGCGCCCCGGTCGGTATGCTCGGTTGGGTAGCTGAGTTAAATATCCGTTCATGATTAATTCGCACTGTTACCATGGGGACATTGAATGGAACGTTTCATTGAAAAATCTATTTATCGCTCGCGTTGGGTGTTGGCACCAATCTATCTCGGCTTAAGTCTAGCGGTCATCGCTCTGGGTATTAAGTTTTTCGAAGAAATTTTTCATTTGTTATTTGAAATTTTTTCCCTTTCGGAAGCCGAAATGATACTGAAGATCCTGTCTTTAGTTGACTTGGCGATGGTGGGTGGATTGCTCATTATGGTCATGATGAGCGGCTATGAGAATTTCGTTTCGCGTCTGGATGTTGAAGATGGTGAGGAAAAACTCAATTGGCTTGGCACGATGGATTCTTCGTCACTGAAAGCAAAAATTGCGGCGAGTATTGTTGCGATATCCTCTATTCATCTGTTGAAGAAGTTTATGGAAGTCGAGTCGGTGAATGTTGAGCATTTAATGTGGTATGTGATTATTCACATGACGTTTGTACTATCCGCTTTTTTAATGGGTTATTTAGATACAAAAATAAAAGGCAAATAGTGGGTGCAATTTATGAAAACAATAATTCCATTATTTGCTTTCTTCTTTGTGGCTTTTTGTATGGCTGCTTGTACTACTAATGGCAACCGTGATGTTGTTCAATCGTCGGAAAAATTGCTACGTTTATCCTATGCCAGCCAGGCCGATAATAAGCCGCGGGAATATTTTGTTTATCTACCGCGCGGTTATGCTGATCAGCCTCAAAAACAATGGCCGGTTTTATTTTTTCTGCACGGTAATGGCGAACGTGGAAATGGTCTGGATGAATTGGATTATGTTCTGATTCACGGCCCACTGTATGAAGCCTGGATTCAGAAAAAAGAGTTGCCCTTTATCATTATTGCTCCACAGCTGCATATGTTCGGCATGGGTAAAGTGGACTACATTGCCAACCGCACGCGGGCCCAAATTCCGCAACGCCTTGCAGAGGGCGTGCCGCCACGAGGCAACTTTATTCCCATCAGCGGTCCTATGGCGGCAGGTACTGAAATTACTGATATGAGTGAGGTCCCGGCATTGTTGCCGGACGGCTGGGACCGTGTTGAGCAGGATTTGTTGGGCATGCTGGATCGGGTTAACGCTGATTATCGTACCGATCAACGGCGAATTTATTTATCCGGTTTGAGCTATGGCGGGTTTGGCACCTGGTATATGGCCAGCAAGCATCCCGAAAAATTCGCTGCCATTGCACCGGTCGTAGGCTGGGGCCACCCGGATTTGATGCCTTCCATAGCCGCCGCAAAATTGCCGGTGTGGCTATTCGCTGCTGGTCGCGACACAGCCGTTCGCAAACCGTATTTCTATGCCGGTATTAACACACTTGAACAGCTTAGTGATGCAGAAGTCCGCTTCACCGTTCATGAAGACATGCCCCACGATGCCTGGCGCCGCATCTACGCTGGTGACGATCTCTATAATTGGCTGTTAAGCCACGCGCTCCCACGCTAACCGACGTTCCCGATCCGCCCCCGGATCGGGAACCCGACTCTCATCGCACCTCCTAACTTTTCCCCTTCTTCCCTCTTTACAAGCAAAATTTAAAAGCGCATGATTGATATCAAAGTGATATCTAAAAGAATCACTTGATGATCCGTTAGAAGACATATGCGACATTAGCTCGTCATTCATAAAGGAGAGTGTTATGACTCATGAATTTAAAGCCAGCAGTGGTTCGGGGTATGTGTTGCTGCTGGTGTTATTACTTGCACAGATCGGCAGTATCGCAGGCGTCGTTTTATTACCACCGCTTTTAAAAATCCTCCTCGGTTTAATCGCCATCCTGGTGTTTATTTGTTGGTTCGGCTTTTACATGGTGCATCCCAACCAGGGCAAGGTGTTGCAATTATTTGGCCGGTACACGGGTACTGACCGCGAAAATGGCTTGCGCTGGGCGAATCCTCTTTATTCAAAAAAATCAGTCAGTCTGCGCGTGCGAAATTTTGAGAGTGGTCGATTAAAAGTGAATGATGCCAATGGCAATCCCATCGAAATTGCAGCGGTAATTGTATGGCGAGTGGTGGACACCGCCGAAGCGGTATTTGAGGTGGACGACTATGAAAATTACGTCACCATCCAGAGTGAAGCCGCGTTACGCAATCTCGCCACCAGCTACCCCTATGAACACGATGCCGATGATGAACGGCTGTCGTTACGCAGTGATTCTAATACCATCTCCCAAAAGCTGCGTAACGAAGTCCAGGACCGCCTGCAAAAAGCAGGTGTGGATGTATTGGAAGCCCGCTTAAGCCACTTGGCTTACGCGCCGGAGATTGCCCAAGCCATGCTACAACGTCAGCAAGCCAGCGCGGTGTTGGCCGCGCGGCGCATTATTGTGCAAGGGGCGGTGGGTATGGTGTCGGATGCATTGGAACAGCTTTCGACGCAGGGCGTTATTGAAATGGATGCCGAGCGCAAAGCGGCAATGGTCAGTAATTTATTAGTGGTTTTGTGTGGTGATCAGGTCAAACCTGTGATCAACGCAGGTACTTTGTATTGAGTTTACAACCACACTGAGGCGAGCTTTATCGTGTCGAAAAAAGCATTTCCACTACGTATTAATGAGCAGGTTCTTGCGGCTATGCAGCGCTGGGCCGATGACGATCTGCGCAGCTTGAATGCCCAGATTGAATATGTATTGCGTGATGCTCTGGTAAAAAGTGGTCGGGTTAAGTTAGTGCAAAAAGTTGTGACCGATGTGGAGTTGATTGATGATGAAGGTCTGGACGAATAGTGAAAACTAACAGGAGGCAAGTATGCGGAAATTATGTTCTTCTCAAAAAAATCGAATGGGTGTCGGTGTGGCTATTGGCGCTGCACTGGGCGCTGCGCTAGGTGCGGTGACAGGAAATATGGCGGTTTCGCTCGCTATCGGCATAGCCATGGGTGTGGCGTTTGCGGCAATAAGACATAAGAAACATTAATAGTGTTGACGTTAGTACAATGCGGGTTTGGCATTAGGGGCTGGGTTTCAAAACCCTCAATTCAGGGATGAATTGAGGGAGCTACAGGGATGTATTCACGCGTTTTTGAAACCCAGCCCCTAATGACAAACGGATTACAACGTGCTTCGGATACTATTGAAAATACTCCGGATGTTCCTGCGGAATCACTTCCAGAATGTTGTATACATCTTTCATATGCACACTCATCGCTTTTGCGGCCTCGGCACTGGAGCCCGCTTTGATGGCTTTGATGATGGCGTTATGTTGGGCGATGATGCGTTTGTACTGACCGCTGATGTGTAAACTCAAATTGCGCACGCGATCCATGTGTGCTTTTTCCGCTTCAATAAGGGAGGCCACACGAGCGTAACTGGTAAATCCGGCGAGAGTCTGGTGGAACTTGTCATCCAGCTTTTGAAATGCCAAAGGGTCGTCATCTCTCGCGGCGACTTTTTGTTCCGCAATGATTTTTTCTCCCGCCTGGACAATATCATTAGTCACATGATCGGCCAGGAAGGTTACTACAGAAACTTCCAGCGCTTCGCGGATAAAACGAGCTTCCAGAATTTTATCCATGCTGAACTTGGATACATAGGTGCCGCGTTGGGGGAGTACATCCACAAACCCGATGTTGGACAACTGAATCAAGGCTTCACGTACCGGCGTGCGGCTGACGCCAAACTGCTCCGCTAATGCTGTTTCGGAGATCATTTGGCCGGGCAGTAACTCCATACTGACGATGGCGTCGCGAATGAAACCATATATCTGGTTAGCGACAGGGCGGTCGAATGAAAGCGTTTTTGAATCTGCACCTGGTTTTCGTGCTAGCACTACCGGTTGTTTAGCCACTCTGGATCTCCCGCCGCAAAAATGGTCATTTAATTAGTATGAGGTTTCGGAACAGCCGCGTTGATTGTGTTTTTTGGGTGCGCTGATTGGCCGATATTACCACTATCTGCAAGGGGAGTTAACGAAAATCTGGTCATTCGACAAGCAGTTGTTCTAGTCATGTTCACTAGTATTGTAGCCGAATGAAAAATTTCACCTAAAAGTTTTTATGACTATTAGGTGAAAGAAGATGTATGAATTTATTGCTTCATTGCCGCTAGTAAATTCAGTGCACGAATTCGATGTTGAGGGTCATAAAGATCAATCGTAAACATGAACTCATTGATGCCCAATTCACTCGCCCAGTGTTCAAGTTTTGCTTTGACTTGAGCCGGATTGCCAATAGCAGCCAGCGACAGAAAATCTTTCACATACAATTCTTCCTCGATATTCCACAAACCTTCCATCGAATCAACCGGCGGTTTTAGCCAAAGCGGCTGACCGCGCAGCAAGGCCAGGATACGCTGTTGACTAGTGGTGGATAAAAAAATTGCCTCTTCTTCCGTGTCTGCAACTATGACTGGCATGCCTAACATTGCATAAGGTTTATCAAGCACGGCCGAGGGCTGAAATTGTGTTTGGTAAATGTGAATAGCATCGCGCATCAGGCGCGGTGCGAAATGGCCGGCAAAGGCATAGGGCAGGCCCCATTGTGCGGCTAATTGAGCGCTATATAAACTTGATCCCAGCAACCAGATAGGCACTTCCGTGCCGGCGCCGGGGATAGCCTTCAAGCGTTGCCCTTCCTGTAAAGGTGCCAGCAATTGTTGCAGCAGGCTGACTTCAGTCGGGAAATTATCTGCACGCATATCATCGCGCCGCAGGGCGCGAGCAGTGATGGGGTCGGTGCCGGGTGCGCGTCCCAAACCCAGGTCGATGCGACCAGGGTACAAACTTGCCAGCGTGCCGAACTGCTCCGCAATGACCAGTGGCGGGTGGTTGGGCAGCATGATGCCGCCGGAACCTACTCGTAGCGTCTGCGTGCCACCGGCGATATATCCGATGAGCACCGCAGTCGCTGAACTGGCGATTCCTTCCATATTGTGATGTTCCGCCAGCCAAAACCGCTTGAAGCCCAGCTGCTCCGCAGCCTGGGCATAGGCCAGGGAATTTTGTAAGGTGTTATGAATGGAATTACCTTCACGCACCGAGGCGAGTTCCAGCAATGAAAAGGGAATAGTGTGCAACATGGAGTTTTCTACCGCTTAAGTCTGAACAATCTAAACAGGGTGGGGATCTTCGACGCGAAAGCAAGCGTTAGCCTTCGTCATTTAGTGTAAAGACCATTGCGCATTTCTTATGTTCACATAGACTATAAGAAATGCAATGATAATAAGATGAGGAGGTTGTTATGCATTATTGCCGCTCGTTGCGCCGCGTCGTGACTTTTTTTCTGCACGTGAGTTTTCTGCTAGGTTCTGTTTCCGCTTTTTCCAGTTCCGCTAACCTGGCGCTGAATGACAAGGAATATTTTGAGCAGCCGGGTTTAAATGTGCTGGTGTTCAGCAATTGGTACGATGGCTTGTTCAGCGATGCCAAGATCAGCGGTGTGGAGTTAATTCATCACGGTTTACGCACTGCGACCAATGGTGATGTTCGCTTGAATGCTACCCCGGAACAATGGGATGCCATCCCGCAATTTAAGGAACGCAAGATTAATCGCGATGATCAATCTATCGAAGCCTTCCTTCACTATCCCGATCACGATTTCAATTTTTCGATCAAAGTGAAAAAAAATACAGAAGGCGTGCGCATTACGGTTAACCTGCCAAAACCTTTGCCCGCCGCCCTCGAAGGTAAGGCGGGTTTCAATCTGGAGTTTTTGCCCTCAGCGTACTTTCATAAATCTTTCATGATGGAAGAGCGCACCGGCATTTTCCCGCGTTACCCCAATGGCCCGAAAGAAATTAACGGTGTTGCTGAACCGCGTGCGCTGGCGAGCGGAAAGCGTCTGGTATTAGCACCGGATGATATTGAGCGGCGTGTGAGTATTGAAACCTTCGGTGCTCCGTTGGAACTCTACGATGGGCGCACAAAAGCGCAAAATGGTTGGTTTGTTGTACGCAGTAAAATTCCTGCCAATAAAGCCGGTGCGGTAGTGGAATGGCAATTAAATGCCAGCACGATCAAAAACTGGGTGCGGTCACCGATGATCGCGCATTCGCAAGTCGGCTACCATCCGGAGCAGAAAAAAGTAGCGGTTATCGAGCTGGATGCCCGGGATAAGAAAAACCCCAAAGCAGAATTGCTGCGCGTGATGCCAGACGGTAGTCAAAAATCGGTAGTCAGCGAGCGTCTGGATTCCTGGGGCACCTATCTGCGCTACCAGTATCGTCAATTCGATTTCAGCCGCGTGACGACACCGGGGCTTTACATGATTCGCTATGGCGATCAACAATCCGGCCCTTTCCGTATTGACGCGCAGGTCTATCGCGAAGCCTGGCACCCCACGCTGGATATATTCCTGCCGGTGCAAATGGACCATGTGATGGTTAACGAAGCCTACCGCGTATGGCATGGTGCGTCGCATCTGGATGATGCTTTGCAGGCACCGGTCAATCACGAACATTTCGATCTCTACGCGCAGGGCCCGACGACGGATACACCCTACAAGCCCGGTGAACATATTCCGGGTTTGAATATTGGCGGCTGGTACGATGCGGGCGATTATGATATTCGCACGCAAACCCAATACGACGTTGTCAACACCCTGGTCACAGTATGGGAAAATTTTGCACTTAAGCGAGATAACACCCGCGTTGATTATGAAAGCAAATATGTCGACCTTCACGTAGCCGACGGTAAGCCCGACATCCTGCAACAAATTGAGCACGGCACCTTGGCTTTGATTGCGCAACATCGTGCATTGGGTCGCGCCATTCCAGGCATTGTTGAAGCACATATTGAGCAATACACGCATCTTGGTGACGGCCTGACCAAGACAGATAACCTGATCTATGACGCGAGCTTGAAGGAGCACGAATCCACAGGCTTCAAGAGCGGCAAGTTTGATGATCGTTGGGCTTTTACCAGTAAATCCACACCGTTAAATTATGGCTCGGCGGCAGCGCTGGCGGCAGCAAGTCGTGCGTTGAAAGGCTATAACGATGAGCTTGCCAACGAATGCCTGGCGACTGCGAAAAAAGTATGGGCGGATGAACAGGCCAAGCCCAAGCCGGATTTATTTATCCACGGCAATACCACTGGTGGAAAACTGGAATCGGAGCAGCTAAAAGCGGCCACTGAATTGTTGATCACCACCGGCGATACGCGTTACGCACAGGCTGTTGAACAATTGCTGGCGAAGCTGGAGCAGGAATTCGCGTTTCATGTATCCTGGTTTGTGCGCGCCATGCCGCACATGTCCCCGGCCTACAGCGAAAAGGTAAAAACATTGGCAGCGTCTTATGCCGCTGAGATGCCAAAACTGGAGCGGGAAAATCCTTTTGGTGTACCTATTACTACCGGTGGTTGGGCGGGTAGCGGCTGGGTGATTCGGCACGCGATCAATAATTATTATTTACACAAGGCGTTCCCGGAGCTGGTGGATCGCGAATCGGTGTTGCGTGGTTTGAATTTCCTTTACGGTACGCACCCTGCACACAACCTGTCACTGGTTTCTGCTGTGGGAACACACTCCAAAGAGGTGGCTTACGGTATGAACCGCGCTGACTTTTCGTTTATTGCCGGTGGCATTGTGCCAGGTATTCTGGTGTTGAAACCGGACTTTCCTGAGAATCACGAAGATTGGCCATTCTTCTGGGGCCAGAATGAATATGTCGTGAATCTGGGAGCAAGTTATATCTTCCTGGTGAATGCCGCCGAAGATCTATTGCTAAAGAAACAATGATGCCGCTTGGACATTAAGCGTGCTGGTTTGTTGGCCACCCTTCGGGGTGGCTTTTTTTATTGGGCCACAGCGCTTTTATTTAGCCTAAGCCACAAAAACCGACACAGTAACAAAATACATAAGGTAATAAACCCGCCAATACACTCACGCGCTTCTTCGATATAAGGCTTGTTGGGATTCATCGACTG
The DNA here is from genome assembly GCF_051846955.1 of Cellvibrio sp. ARAG 10.3. Taxonomy (NCBI): domain Bacteria; kingdom Pseudomonadati; phylum Pseudomonadota; class Gammaproteobacteria; order Cellvibrionales; family Cellvibrionaceae; genus Cellvibrio; species Cellvibrio sp. ARAG 10.3. Next base: position 306,772 of record NZ_JBPYCU010000004.1, on the reverse strand, counting down.
CATCAGCGGCTCCTGTGCGGCGTGACGTAAATATTCAAGCGTGCCCGGTGCATAAATACCCATGATCACCAGGCTCGCTACAACACCCACCCAAAACACCACGGCATTGAAACGCTTCATAACCAGCAGTAAGGGCACGATAGCGCAGATCACATAGTAGGTTGTCCACAGGATTGGGTCAGGATCATTTAATTGCAGGAATGCAGATGTCAACAGTAAAAGGAACAACAGAAAAGCGAAACTGCGTATGGTTATTGTCAGCATCATAAAAACCTTTCCGGGCAGCACAGGCGTGCGGGTGGGTTAAAACGGTAAACCCGACGGGTAGGGTTTACCGCACGAAACTCAGGTAAAACTTACTTAAAATAATGTTCGTATTTGGTCGGGATTGCATCAATGGATTTTAATTTTATACCTTTAAAAAAGGCTTCTCCCGCTTCACTTTGCAGCAAGATTTTACCTTTGGTAAGCGGCAGAACTTTACCGTCTCTGGTGTAGCGGGAATTGCTCAACGCCATCACCACTTCACCATTGACGATATGCAGGCTCTTGTCGCCGTAGGTAATCAATTCCACGGTATTCCACTCGCCTTTTGGTTTTTCCCTGTCATGGCTGCGACGGCAGGTAATACCGACGCCGCCGGGACCAAAACTTAATAATTCAGCCTTGGGATTGTAGATATGTACCTCTGCACCTTCAGGTTTCTCGCAACGGATGTCAATTTGCGAGTCCGCGATTTGCCACCAGTCACCGGTGCTTTGCTCCATGATCTGTAATTCCTGAGAGAGGGCCCAGGCCTTCCAGTAATCCACACCGTGCTCACCCCTGGCGTGATACAGGATGCCGGTGTCCAGCTCCAGATCCAGGCGCGGCTTCCACTTCTTCGAGCCCCATTTGTATTGCAAGACCAGGTGGTAATTTTCAAATTCTTTGCGGGTGTAAACACTGCCGTAGATTTCACCGGAAACACGCAGCACTGGCTCCCCATCGTTTATTGAAACCGTAAACACACCTTTCTCGTCTTTGCCGTGACCAATGGGTTGCGTGTAATTGCCTTCCGCATCTTTCGGTAAACCTTTGATATCCGTTTCGGGGTTGGGAAAACCGAGATAAGTATTCCACTGGCTCAGGTCTTTATCGAGCAGATGAGTCCACTCAGCGTTTTTGGCCTGGGCACTAACTGACATCATCGCGACAGCGACGATGGCGAGAACAACTGATGTTGATAGCTTCATTGTTATAACTTCCGCATTCCAGATAAAAGAAAGGCTGTTGCACAGCCGATGGAACAAGGTGCGGTGAGCATTTGAATCGCCGGGACGTTCAAATTTTTAGCCGGATGAGACATGCTCATCCGGTTTTTTTATGATTTTATTTGGGCCAGCAACACTTGTAAGGGATGTGGCAATTTTACGTTATCAATCCGTTTGGTCTGGCTGCGGCAGGAGTAGCCGGTGGCCGTCAACCGATCTTTATTGGCCGGGTTGGTGACAACATCAGCCCAGGACAACTGATAGATTTTCTTTGAGGTCTCGACGTTAACGGTTTCATGGCCATAGGTACCCGCCATGCCACAGCAGCCGGTTTCAATCACTTTCAATGTTTGTCCCAATGTAGTGAAAACCTGCTGCCAATCTTTAATGGAACTGACGGCGTTGGTTTTTTCAGTACAGTGGGCTAACAAGGCATAATCCCCGGTATTAAATTGCTCGGCCCGTTCGCGCAAAGTTTCCTGTTGTCCCGCCAGCCATTCCTGAACCAACTGCACCTTCGGTGCCGTAGCGCCAAGAATTTTTTTATACTCGCCGCGATAGGCGAGCGTCATCGCCGGCTCCAGACCAATCAACGGAATACCCGATGAAGCCAGGCCATTCAGCATCGTCGCGTTGGTGTCCGCCGCCCTGGCAAAGGCCTTTAAAAAGCCGTGGACTTGCAAGGGCTTGCCGTTCGGTTTAAACGGCGCAAGCAGTGGCACATACCCTAATTTTTGCAACAGGGTTAAGGCATCAATGACAAAGGGCGTCTCGAAATAACTGGTAAAGGCATCCTGCACCACGATAACCGCTTTGGCTTTCTCGGCTGCGCTCAGCTGCGCAATATTTTCCAGACTGGCGTAACGGATGCCGAGTTTTTGAATGGCGTCGTCCAATAGAATGCCCGTCAGCAACGGGCTATCCACCATACCTACCACCTTGGCCAGCAGGCTCTGCATAAAACGGGGTTTCATGAGCGCGTTATACAACCATGGCACGCGCGCCAGGGTGGGGACCATAAATTCCAGCCCGCCGATGAAATAGTCTTTCAACGGGCGCAGGTAACGGCCGTAATACAACTCCAGGAATTTACTGCGAAATTCCGGTACATCCACTTTGATCGGACATTGACCTGCACAGGATTTGCACGCCAGGCAGCCCACCATGGATGCATGTACCTCATGGGAAAAATCATATTCGCCTTGCTTTTTCTGCCAGGTATTTTTGATGCGCGCCGGTAGCGTCAGCAAAAAATTGCTGCGTTTTACTGCCGCACTTTCTGCAACAGGATTTACGCCGCGCTCGCTCATTTGTTTGAGCCATTCGCGCATCAATGAAGCGCGGCCTTTGGGTGAGTGAATACGCTCACGGGTGCCTTTCCAGGAAGGGCACATAGCGTCATTGGGATTCCAGTTGTAACACAAGCCGTTGCCATTACAGTGCATGCCTTCGCTGTAGGCATTCCAGACTTGTACCGGGATCTTGCGATCTTCCTGCCCGCGCGTGGTCACGCCGTCGATCTTGAGTAATTCGATAGTTTCCGCAGGCGTGGCAATCTTGCCCGGATTCAATTGATTGTATGGATCAAATTCCGCCTTGATGCGTTGCAGTTGTGGATACAGCTCACCAAAAAATTTTGGCGCGTATTCTGAACGCACGCCCTTGCCGTGTTCGCCCCATAATAAACCGTTGTATTTTTGCGTTAACGCAACCACTTCGTCAGTGATCTTGCGCACCAGTTTTTCCTGGTCGGGATCTTTCATGTCCAGCGCCGGGCGAACGTGGAGTACACCTGCATCCACATGACCGAACATGCCGTAAGTTAATTGATGATCGTCGAGTAGTTTGCGGAACTCAACGATAAAATCGGCCAGGTTTTCCGGTGGTACAGCGGTGTCTTCCACAAACGGCACGGGCCGGATTTCACCGTCCACATTGCCCAGCAGCCCTACCGCTTTTTTCCTCATGCCCCAGATTTTATTAACGGCTTCATTGCCCCAGGCCAGGCTGTAACCCATGCGGCCCAGCGTATTGTCGAGGCCGGATTGATCAAGTTGATCCGTCAGCTTTTTAATATCTGCTCGCAGCTCGTCTTCATCGTTAGCGGTGTATTCAACCAGGTTAATTCCCTGGATTTTCTCGCCACTGGCAGACGGCGGAAAAAATTCCGCTACGCTGTGCCAGACGATGTCATTCATCGCCAGGTTCAATACTTTGGAATCGACGGTTTCGATAGAGGTTGGGTTCGCTTTCATCAATTCTGCCGCATCGCGCAGGGCAGCGTTGAAGTCGCGGTAGTTGACGTTCACCAGCGCGGAATATTTCGGGGTGACCAACAAATTCAATTTGGCTTCGGTGATAAAACCCAGGGTACCTTCGCTGCCGCACAAAATATTGTTGAGATTAAATCGACCCGCTTCATCGCGAATATGCGCGAGATCATAGCCCGTCAAGCAGCGATTGAGTTTGGGAAATTTTGCAGCGATCAGGTCCGCGTGGTCCCGCTGGATACTATCGAGTAAACGGTGAACCTGACCAACGCGGTCCTGCCGCTGGGCGAGAACGTCCAGCTCACTATCCGCCAAGGGAGCGGACGTCCACTCCGTTCCGTCGAGCAATACGGTGCGCAGTTCCAGCACATGGTCGCGCGTCTTGCCGTAACGGCAAGAACCCTGACCGGAGGCATCGGTATTGATCATCCCCCCGATGGTGGCGCGGTTACTGGTGGACAGTTCCGGCGCAAAGAATAAACCGTAGGGTTTGATGGCCGCGTTGAGCTGGTCTTTCACCACGCCGCACTGCACGCGCACCCAGCGCTCCTCGACATTAATCTCCAGAATCTGGTTCATGTATTTCGAGGTATCCACCACCAGGCCATCCGTCAGGGATTGCCCATTGGTGCCGGTGCCGCCGCCGCGCGGGCTCAGCACGATGTCGCGAAAGCGCGGCACCTGGCTGAGTTTAACAACCTTCACCAGGTCGGCCGTGTCGCGCGGGTAAATCACGCCTTGGGGCAGCACCTGATAAATGGAGTTGTCCGTGGCCAGCACGGTGCGATTGGCGTAATCCGGGCTTAAGTCGCCGCGAAAGCCGTTGTCACGCAGGGCGTTAATGAAGGCCAGGTAGAGAGCCTGAACGGGGGAAGTCTGGCGAATGCTTGGAATCATAGGGCTTGGTTAACCACGGGGAGTCTACTGCTGAAAATAGGAGCGCATTCTACTATCTCGCCCGGCCCATGACCATGGCAGGCGAGGGTGAGCTGGCTGAGGAACAAAACGCCAAAATGCGCCACTGCCTTGCTGTTCGTCGCCGCGCGCTTGTGTGCCGCTGTGCTCAGGTTTAGTGTCAGTGAGTTGGTGTAGCGGTACCGATAGTGTGTTTTGTGTGGCGAAGGAAAAACGTTGGCAAAAACCTATTAACCAGTTAGCGGAGGGATTCCCCTATGCCAGCTCCTCTTGTTGCGGCAGCTTTGTCTGCCATCGGCCCGGCGCTTGCCAGGCGCGGGCTCGACCTGCTCAGCGGTGTATTTCGCGGTGCACTTGATAAAGGCACCCAGGAAATCGCCGGCTTTATCGAAGAAAAAACCGGCATTGATATCAACGACGTGGCGGATGAAAAGCTCACCGAAGAACAGTGGGCCAAACTGCGTGAGTTTGAATTCCAGTATCAGGCCAAATTGTTGGAATATCGTCAGCAGATAGACGCTAATGCGCTGGAACTGGAAAAGGTTCACCAGGCAGACCGCGCCAGCGCGCGGGATATGCAAAAGACGGCGCTGGCGAGTGACGACAAGCTGGCCAAGCGCTTTGTTTATTTTTATGCGGCGGGTCTGACGCTGCTGACGTTTATGTTTATCTTCTACGCGGCGTTTGTTCACGACTACACCAAAAATCCCGACGCCGCCCGCGTGATTGATACCGTATTGGGTTTCCTGCTGGGCGTTTCGCTGTCTGCGATTATCCAATACTTCTTCGGCTCCAGCGCCGGGAGCAAAAGCAAGGAAGAAAAAATACGGCAGCTGACGGAGTCCATCCAGGGCGAGCACGATAAAGCGCTTTCCATCGACACAGAAAGATCGCGGGGAGGGCGTCCATTATGAGCCTGCTTCGTCATCAATCTGCCTTCATGCTGCATGTGGCCGAACTGATTCGCAAAGCGTCAGAGTTAGGCTTCCACATCTCCGGCGGTGAACTCTATCGCACCACCGAGCAACAGGCCCTGCACATTAAAAACGGCCGCAGCACCACCATGAACAGCCAGCACCTCAAACGCCTGGCTGTTGACCTGAATTTTTTTAAGGAAACCCCGACCGGCGAACTACAGCTCACCTACGATGTGGAAGATTTGCGGCCCCTGGGGGAGTTTTGGGAGAACCTGGACAGCGCTAATCGCTGGGGAGGTAACTGGAACTCCTTCAAAGATACGCCGCATTTTGAACGGCGGGAAAACCTTGCCGATGCCCCGCAACCGGTACCGGTTGCCGCAGGCGTTCCCACCAGTGCGGGCAGCCGACGAGGTGCGGGCATTCTCTCGGGTTCTGTCGGTAATCAAGGCGCTAACCGGCGCGATGATGTCGAGACGGTGCAGCGACTGCTTAATTTGTGTGCTGAAGCTGGCCGCATCCAGATAGACGAGGGCAAGCTCAACCCGGATGGGGCTTTCGGCAATAAAACCCTCAATGCCATCCGCGCCTTCCAGCGCAGTGCGCTGGGTGATCAGGCGCCCCAGGGGCGGGTTGAACCGGTAAGCCGGGAACTGGCGAGTTTGTGTGAGTCTTTACCAACGGCGTTAACGCCGACATTACTGGCATTGCTGTATCTGCGTGCCGGCGATAAAGACGTCAATGAACTGGCTGAAAAAATCGCCCGCACCATGGCCAACCGCGCTATCGATTCACCCTTGCGACAAGCGCACTTTCTGGCCCAGATCGGCCATGAATCCGGTGAGTTGCGCTTCCGCGAAGAGATCGCCAGTGGTGAAGCCTATGAAGGGCGGGCGGATCTGGGCAATACCCAGCCAGGTGATGGGCGTCGGTTCAAGGGCAGGGGCTTGATTCAACTGACAGGTCGCGCCAACTACACGGAATACGGGCGCGCGATCAATCGGGAGGCGGAGTTGCTGGCCAAGCCGGAACTGGTGGCGAGTGATCCAGCGTTATGCGTGGATGTGGCCGGCTGGTTCTGGGCCAAAAGAGGGTTGAATGAACTGGCGGATAGAGATGAGCTGACCGCTATTACGCGCCGTATCAACGGTGGGCTCAACGGGTTGGAAGACCGGCGCCGTTTATACCAGCGCGCCAGATCCCTGCTCGGTGCCTGATATCTCGGCGGCGCACTTCAGCGCGCAGCGTAATGCGCCGCCAGGTTGATCCACATAATCAGGATGCATACTGCACCGGTCAAAAATGCCATCAACCGGTGCAGTACGTTGTTGTAACTCAAATGAATCAAGGCATGCACCACTCGGGATGCTACAAAAACCCAGGCGCAGGTTACCAGCAGCGCGCTTTGATACCCCATCACCATCGCCAGCAGGCAAGTGACGTAAAACAGCAAGGGCAACTCAAACAAATTACTGTAATGTCGCGCCGCTGCAAGAATGTGTGGCGGCGGTTCATTGGCGCCGGTATTCAGGCGGAAATAACCGATGGACACCTTGCGCTGCCGAACGGCAATCACGCGCAAACCCAACAAATAAAACGCCACCAGAAAAGTCAGGATAACCATGGCAAACATGGGGTAAAACATGGGCAGCTCCTTGTCAGCAAGTCAGTAAGGATCACAGGGTGTGATGGCTGCTCACTATACTCCAGTTCTGCCCCGCTACTGAGCTCCGTTTATAACGTGAAGCGTTCCAACAGTTGACTCAAGTTATCCGAGGCCTGGCGGATGTGCTGCGATGCGGTGAGTGTGCCGTGGGCGGCATTCTTGGTACCTACCGATGACTCCTCGACCTGGCTCACGTACTGCAGGATCAAACCGCTGGCTTCGACATGTTCTTCCATCGCGTGGCCGATATGGGACACGATGTCCTCGACGGAGCGGGTTTCGGTGCTGATGGTTTCCACGGTTTTGCCGCCCTCCTTGGTCTGCTCGATGCCGTCTTTTAACTGCACCACCATCTGATCCATATTGTGTTTTGCGGTGCGGCTGCCGGCCTGTACGGTCGCAATGGTGTCGCTGATTTCCTGGGTTGCCTGGCTGGTGCGCGAGGCCAGTTGCCGCACTTCATCAGCCACCACCGCAAACCCGCGTCCCTGTTCGCCGGCACGGGCTGCTTCAATGGCCGCATTCAACGCCAGCAGGTTAGTCTGGTTAGCCACTTCACTGATCACCGAAATCACCGCCGAGATACTGCCGATGCGCTCGGCCAGCGCGTCGATGCTGGATTGCGTCGTGCTGACGCTATGCTCCAGCTCGACAAAGCGCTGGACCGCCTGGGAGATCAATTGCTGGCCGCGAGCGGCAGTTTGCGAGGCGGCATCAGTCTGATCGCGCGCCTCCTTGGCCTGCAGCATGGCGTGCTTGGTCTGCTGGTTAAATTCCTCGGCGGAGGCTGCGATCTTGGCGGTGGCCACACTTTGTTCTTCCGCCATCGACGTGCTGGTCTGGGCTTTGTGAACGATATCATCACTGACGCGGTGCAGGCTGGCCACCGAGTCGGCAATGCCACTCATCATGGAACGCAGGGCGTGGCGCATCCGCAAAACTGAACCGTAGATACTCTCTTCCGATGCATTGTGAACCTTATGATCTTCGGTCAGGTCGCCATTGGCCACGGTGCGCACCAGGGCCAACACTTCTTTCAGTTCACCACCCAGGCCACGCTGGATGCTGTACACCGCGAGATGCACCGGTACCACGATCAGCAGCACGACGATCAGGCAAAAGCCTAATTGTTTGGCAGCGCTATCCCAGAAACGGGCATTCGCTTCATTAAAACCGATGCCAGTGCCCACCACCCAGCGCCAGCGCGGGGACAGCTTGGCAATAGACAGTTTGTCTTCAATGGAGCCGTCGGCCTGTTTCTGGGTCCAGGTATAGCGCGCCATATCGCCGCGCGCGGCTTCGACAGCGCGCAACAGGATGTCGCCCACGCTCTTGCCACTGCCATCTTTAAATTCGTGGAAACTGGTGCCGTGAATCTGCGGGTCCAAGGGTGCGGCGACAAAGTTCATCTTTTCATCGGCCACATAGACGTACTCCGATTTGTGATAGATGTTGTTGCGCAAAATGTTAGTCGCGATGGCCTTGGCTTCTTCATCGGAGAGGAGACCGGAATCAGCCATCTTTTCCATCTCGATCACCGTGGCATAGGTGCTATTGAGCAATTGCTCCACCCGTGCCTGATTATCCTGGTTGGTGGCGTAACGCAAGGTAAACAGGCCAATGGACATAATGCCGAGCAGGCCGATAAGAATCAGGCTGGTCAAGATCCACATTTTCACGCGTAAAGACATGGCGAACTCTCCTGGAGTGGTTGGCTTGACCCTACGGCTTGGCTGGACCAGCAACCTGGATTTATTTTGCTGGACAGTAAGCGCATGGGACAACGTTGTCAATAAATGCTGGCGCATAATTCGTTATTAATAACTTTAGCAGCAAATTTCTTTTTTCTACCGGTAAAAATGAGTTTTTTTAATGAGATAACGTTGTCTCAATGGGTCCGTATTGGGGCGAGAGAGATTATTTTGGTGCGCTTATAGCGGGTGCTTATAGAACTGCGAAAAATGTGACGGTAAGTGTTTTTAGCGGAGGGGGGCGGCCGATGCGGCAGGCGAATAGGACAAAACACTGTTTTCTGAATCGCTGCGCACTATAATGGCCGCCTTTGTTTCGCAGACCCGATACTCATCAACAGGACAACTTCATGATTATCAAACCAAAAGTACGTGGTTTTATTTGTATCAACGCTCACCCCCAGGGTTGTGCGGCGAATGTTCGGGAGCAGATCGCTTTCACCCAGCAAAAAGGTGCGGTGGAAGGTGGTCCCAAAAAAGTACTGGTGCTCGGCTGCTCCACCGGGTTTGGTCTGTCCTCCCGTATTACCGCCGCGTTTGGTAGCGGTGCAGACACTTTGGGTGTTTGCTTTGAGAAACCGCCAACAGAAACCAAAACGGCTACTGCCGGCTACTACAATACCGCCGCGTTTCATGAAGCGGCTGAGGCTGCCGGCCTCTATGCAAAAACCATCAATGGCGATGCCTTTTCTGATGCGTGCAAAGCCCAAGTCATCGAGGAACTGAAGCACGGTATCGGCAAGGTAGACCTGGTGATCTACAGCCTCGCTGCTCCTCGTCGTACCGACCCGAAAACCGGCGAAGTCTACAATTCTGCGCTCAAGCCCATTGGCCAGACCTATGTCTCCAAAGGTTTGAATACCGATACCCTGAAAATCGTGGAGATGGCCATTGAGCCTGCAACCCAAGAAGAGATCGCCCAAACCGTGAAGGTCATGGGTGGTGAAGATTGGGAAATGTGGATCGACGCGCTCAAGTCTGCCGACCTGCTTGCAGAAGGCTGCCAGACAGTGGCTTATACCTATCTGGGTGACAAGCTGACCTGGCCGATCTACGGCCGCGCTACCATCGGAAAAGCCAAAGAAGACCTCGACCGTGCCGCCAAAGCCCTCGACAGCAAGCTCTCTGACCTGAATGGTCAGGCGCGCGTCGCGGTACTCAAAGCCGTTGTAACCCAAGCCAGCTCGGCCATCCCGGTCATGCCGTTATATCTGTCGATACTCTTCAAGGTTATGAAGGACGCAGGCACTCACGAAGGCTGTATTGAACAAATTCAACGCCTGTTTAAAGAATGTTTGTATTCCGGCACGCCACGGGTGGATGAAGCGGGGCGCTTGCGCGTTGATGAGTTGGAGCTGGACCCGAAAATCCAGGCCCGTGTTGAGGAAATCTGGCCTCAGGTCACCGAAGAAAACCTGTTTGAACTGACCGACTACAAAGGTTACAACCAGGAATTCCTCAAGCTGTTTGGCTTCGGCGCCGACGGCGTGGATTACGATGCAGAAACCAGCCCGCTGGTCAGCACAAATTTTTAATTCCACGCACTGGACTGATGCCGGGCGTATAGCCCGGCGTTTTGTTTGCGGATCACAATGATGATTCACTTTCTGTTCGGTCTGACGACCACACTGCTGTTTCTGCTGGTCACCTTTCTGGCATTTGTTCCTCTGCTTCCGCTCGCGTTGGCCAAGCGCTTGATCCCCTCACGTCGATGGCAAAAACACTGCAATCGCGCGTTGGACTGGATCGCCAGTCGTTGGATTGATCTCAATAGCGCGCATCAAGCGCTGCTGACACGCACGGATATTCATCTGGAAGGCGACCTCAATCTGAGCCGCCGTGAGTGGTACATGATGGTTTCCAACCATCAGTCCTGGGTCGACATCCTGGTGTTGTTACGGGTGTTTAATGGCCGGATTCCCTACGTTAAGTTTTTTCTGAAGAAATCCCTGATTTGGGTGCCGCTCTTGGGTATTGCCTGGTGGGCGCTGGAATTTCCGTTTATGCGGCGTTACTCCAAGGCAGAGATCGAGCGTAATCCGGCATTGAAAGGTAAGGATGTTGAAGAAACCCGACGTGCCTGCGAAAAATATCGCCACAATCCGGTGACGATCATCAATTACCTGGAAGGCACACGCTTTACGCCGGACAAGCATGCGCAACAACAATCGCCTTACCAGCATTTACTGATTCCCAGAGCTGGCGGGCTCGCTTTTACCCTCGCGGCGATGGACGGGCAACTCCACAGTTTGCTGGATGTCACTATTTATTATCCGCAAGGGAACCCCACCTACTGGGAGTATGCGTCAGGCAAAGTGAGACGTGTTGAGATTCATGTGCGCCAGTTGCCGATCCCGGACGACTTGTTGGGCGACTATGCCAACGACCCGGAATTTCGCCGGCACTTCCAGGCGTGGGTTAATAAACTCTGGCATGAGAAGGATGCGCAGTTGGAGAGAATGGCGCAGAAAAGTGCAAGCCAATAACGCACTTTTGTTCTATGCTAGTCACACTTTGAATGTCAGTCAGCAGATTAGCGGGAGGTTCACCATGCTAGACACCTCTATCCACTCCCTGAGTGGCTTGTTTGCGCAACTGGGTTTGCCCAACTCTAAAAAGGACATCGAAGCCTTTATTGAACAACACCGGCCCTTGCCCCAGGCTGAGCCACTTTCCAAAGCCAGTTTCTGGACGGAATCCCAGGCCACCTTCCTGCGCGAAGCGGTGCTGAATGATTCTGATTGGGCAGAGGTGGTTGACGAATTGAATGTGTTATTGCGCGATTAAACGCAGCCCGCGAAAGTCAAAGGCATGTTCAGTAATGAACATGCCTTTTGTATTTTTGATGGAAGGGTTCACGAAGACGCGAGATATTTTCTGAACCAGTTAACGATCTCCTTGCGCACTTCTTTTTCGTGTTCCCGCAAACTGTGTCCGCCTTTTTCATAGATAACCAGGCGGTAGGGGCGCTTCAGCATTTGTAATTTTTCTGCCAATCGCAGTGAGCTGGCCGTGCTTACCCGTTGATCCTGCGCGCCATGTAACAACAAGATCGGCAGGTCTTTTGGCAATTCTTCCACCCAATAGACGGCTGAGCGTTTGCGTAGTTCGGCGGTTTTATGGCCCTCATAGTCAGGAATCCAGGTTTTAAACACAGCTTCCATCTCCGGGCGAACGGCTAATTCCGCCATTATATCGTAAGGGCCGGACTGCGCGATCAAGGCAGCGAAACGGTCAGTCCGTTTTGCTGCCAGAAATGCCATCATCGCTCCACGACTCGTTCCCCAAACACCCACTTTTTGCGGATTCGCTTGGGGCAATTGGTCGATGATCGGCAGTAACGCCAGGACATCCGCCACCTCTTTTCCACCGAATTCATCGCTAAGCCGGTCCGGGTGCGCATCTTTACCCAGGCGCGCGCCACGGTATTGCGACCCCACGACGATAAAACCTTTGTCCAGCAATAGAGAAAAGCTGTGCAGGCGGTAATGCGCGGGGATTGCACCGGAATCGGCGTTGCCGCCCCGGTTGTAGATGACGACGGGTAGTTTCTGTGTCGGTGCGATATGCTTGGGTGCAAGGTAAAAGCCGCGCACGGTAAGGCCATCGACAGTGTAATCAAAATCCAGACAGGTGAAGTTGCTCAACCAGGTTTGATAATTCTGCTTGGCCTGCTTGCGTTTTTCCTCGCTCATGGGCCGCCGTTTTTCCAACTGAGCGATAAAGCTATCCGCGTCTTTAAAGTGGTCGCGGTAACAGGATTGCACATTATCCACGAGTGTTGATGGCAGGGGTTGAAACGCCTCGGCTGCGCCAGTCTGACTTAGCCCGGCGATAAAAAATGTGGCGATCATGCGTTGTATTATTTTCATGGTTTTCCTTCCCGGTTGATGAGTGCCGGACCTTACCGGATTTTTTTCCAGTTAAAAAGCCAGCTTTTTCTCATTAAGCGGCTGCTTTGGCTATAATCCCACCTTTCACGCGTTAATCCAGAGACAACCCTCGCTTATGTCACATTTCTCCCGCGCTCTGCTTGCTCCCCGCCATTGGCCTTCCTGGATTGGTGCGGGTTTTTGGTATGTGTTATCGCAATTGCCGTATCGCATGCAGGTGGGGTTGGCACGCTTGATCAGCCCTTTATTGAAGCTCAATAAAAAACGCTTGCATATGGCGCGGGTGAATATTGATTTGTGTTTTCCGGAATGGACCGAAGCAGAGCGGCAGCGGGTGCTGGAAGAAACCATCTTCTCGACGACGATGGCCATTTTTGAGACGGGGATTGCCTGGTTCTGGTCCAAAAAACGTTTGCGTCGTTTGTTTCGCATCAGCGGTGTGGAGCATCTGGAAGCCGCGCAACGCGACGGTCAGGGCGCTTTGTTGTTGAGTATGCACTTCACTCATCTGGATCTGGGAAGTGCAATGTTGGGTCAGCATACCGATTATGACGGCATGTATCGCCCCCACAAAAATCCTGTCTACGACTACCTGCAAAAAACACGGCGCGAAGCCTATTGCCCCGGCATCACCATTCCGCGTGACAACGTGCGCCTAATGATCAGCCGCCTCCGGCAGGGCCGCATGGTGTGGTATGCGCCGGATCGTGACCTGGGCCCCAAGATCAGCCTGTTCGTGCCGTTTTTTGGGGTGCAGACGGCGACCGTGTCGGCGACCAGCAAGTTCGCCCAGATGGGCCGGGCACGGGTGATTCCCTTTACCCAGCGTCGTCTCGATAACGGCAAGGGCTACGAATTGGTGATTCATCCACCGTTTGCGGATTTTCCGTCAGGGGACGAGTATCAGGATACCTTGCGCGTTAACCAGTTTATGGAGCGCGAAATCCTGAAATGTCCGGGTCAGTATTTCTGGGCTCAGCCCCGTTTCAAGACGCGTCCGGAAGGGGAGCCACCGCTGTATCGCCGGCGCCAGTAATGGTCGCAGCACTATTGTGAAAATAAGTTTCCGGTTCTGATGATATTTATGACGATTTTATGTCCTGGCCATATTGTTTGTCGGTCAGCTGCGTTAGAATGCGCGCCGTTTTGATGCATGTGAACAGGCTCTAGCGTTTGAACATTCCTCTCCGAGCTGTTTGCGCTCTACTCAACCACAGAATTTTTTCCCTTGCCCAGGTGTTGCGACGCAACCAATGCATGCCCCGGATCTTTTATGACCACACCCCCAAGTGATGTGGCAAGACCCATGCAATAGAGATTCTCCCTGGCCAGGTTGGCAACCGGTTTATTAATTGTAATGGTGGTGAACTATGCCTGCGTTTCTTGAAGTTATTCTGATCGGCTTTGCCATATTGGCGCTCCTGGGTGTGATCTTTGAGGAAGTCATTCACATCAACAAAGCGAAAACCACGTTGTTCTTTGGCAGCATTTCCTGGTTATTAATGTTTATGTTTGCCGGTTCGCCCGAGCAGCAGGATGTCATGCTTGGCAAGCTCGACCACAACCTGCTGGAGATTGCGACCCTCTGGTTGTTCCTTATGGCGACGATGACATTCGTTGCCTATCTCAACGCCAAGGGCTTGATCCAGACGCTGGTGCAACGGGTTTGCCCGCAGCAGATGAGCAAGCGGAGCCTGATGGTGATGGTGGCGGTGTTTGCCATGATCCTGTCGATGATTTGTGACAACGTGACCGCAACTCTGGTGACTCTTGGCTTGGTACACGCCTTCAATCTTGATAACCGCACCCGGATCAAACTCGCTGTGTTGGTAGTATTTGCAGTGAACTCCGGCGGTGTGGCTTTGATCACCGGTGACGTAACCACCCTGATGATCTTCCTCGCCGGCCATGTCACCATGTTGCAATTGTTTGTGTTGGTCATGCCAGCGATTATTGGCGTGCTCGCGCTCAGCTTGATGTTGTTCCCTGGTGTTACCGGTACCGTGTCCACCGATAAAATCCAGCGTCATTTCAAAGCGATGGACATTGCCATCATGGTGATTTTTTTCACCACTATCTTCTGTACCATGCTGTTCAATTTCTTCTTCCAGATTCCGCCCGTATTAACCTTCCTCACAGGCTTGTCGGTGATGTTTTTGTTCGGCCACTGGCTGCGTACCGATAAAGAAGAAACCCGCATCCTGGAATATATCCGTCAGGTAGAGTACGAAACCCTGCTGTTCTTCCTGGGAATTTTGCTGTTGGTGGGCATGCTGAAGGAAATTGGTGTGCTCGATCTGCTGACGAGTGCGTATGCACAGTTCAGTCCGACAGTCGCCAATTACAGTGCCGGTATCTTCTCGGCGTTGATCGATAACGTGCCCTTGACTGCTGCCCTGCTGAAAGCCTCGCCGACGTTGGCTACTTCCGAATGGCTCGGCCTGACCTACGCGGTGGGTGTGGGTGGTTCTTTACTGGCTATTGGTTCAGCGGCGGGGATTATCGCCATGAGCAAGGTGAAAGGATTAACCTTCGGTACCCATATTCGCTATTTCCCGTTTCTGTTTATTGCCTACACGCTGGGCTACTGGGTAACCATTACCCTGGCGAAGATGATGTTTTGATGTGAAGTCGTGCGATAAATAACGCCATTAAAAAAGCCCCGACTGCTTGTGCAGCCGGGGCTTTTTTAATGGCCGAAAAACTCGACGAAGCTTACAAGGATTTCAGGAAACTGAGCACATCTTCTTTTTGTCCGCCAGACAACGCCTGATAAGCATTTTTAGCCGCTTCTCCTTCGCCGCCGTGCCACAGGATGGCTTCTTCAATCGTCCTGGCGCGGCCGTCGTGCAGGTAGCTGTGCACGGGCGTGCAGACTTCGTTGCCTTGGCCGCCGATGGGGTTGATCACGCCGCCGGTGACACACGCTGATAATCCCAATCCCCATAAAGGCGCAGTGCGCCACTCGGAGCCGGATGCCTGGCCTTCACCCAGATTGTCCGCCAGTCCCGGTCCCATATCGTGCAGCAACAGGTCGGTGTAGGGGTGGATCGTCTGACCACGAAGCTCAGCCAAGGGGTGATACTGACTGGTTTGCAGGGTCGGTTTGTGGCAACCGGCACAGCCGATATCGGAGAACAGCGTTTGGCCACGCTGTACCGCCGGATTGTTGATATCGCGTTGGGGCCGTACGCCGAGCAGGGAGATGTATTTCACCAGGTTGTCCAAATGGGCATCTGCCAGCTCCGAGCCGCTGCCACCGCAGCCGGATTGGCCGGATCCGCAATCCGGGTTGGGCAGCAAGGATGTCATTACTCCCATGTCGCTATTAAAGGCGCTGGCGACCTGGTGTTTGACGCTGCTGGTGGCCGCCTTGTAGCCAAACCGCCCCAGGCGGGTTTGACCGCTGGCGGGATCGACCACCCGGTTGGCGCGCCCGGATATACCGTCGCCATTGGCATCATTGGCGTCTTCCATAGCCAGAATCGTGGATTCCGCCACGGCTTCAAGCAGGCCCATGCCGACTAACTGCGGTGCAATACGGGCAGAGAAACGCTCCGGTGTTACCCCGGTAAATTGATACTGGGGCGAACGCAAGCCATTCGACTCCTGCCAGAACGCGATGGAGACTTCGCCCTCACTGTTGGCTCCACCATTAGCGCGGGTTTGCAAGGCGCGCCCCAGTTGCGGGTGAGGATTGCCATTGGCATCACCGACGCGGAATACCCATTTATCCAATGGTTCGCCGACTGGTGCGGGGGCGGCGCGCCCATTGCGTACGTGGCAGCCGGCGCAGCTGTCGTTGACCCAGCGGGGACCGGCCTTGCCAATCATTTCGCTGAAGACTTCATTCTCCACGGGCCGCTCGTCGTGGGTGCCGTTGACGAAAGAGGTATGGTGCAGGCGTCGGCCCAGCACAAATGGCTGGCCATTGTCGTAACCCAGGTTGGTCGCCATCTGCATAAAGTGGTGGTGCGGTTCACCGGCGCTGAGTTGATGCAGGGTCGTCTCGCCACCTAACCAGGCGCTTTCAGGGATGGGCACCGAGTCTTTGATACCGCCTTGCGGTGTCGCGCCGCCGATTTCCCAGGGCACCAGGCCTTGACCCACGATATACAGGAAGGTCGTGCCATAATAAGCCGAACGGCCATTGGGTACATCGTGGGCCAGGAACTGGCTGGGCTCAAATTCGAGCTTATCGCCGATCTGGATCTGGCGACCTTCGCGGCAGTTGTAGCTGCTTTCCTTGTAATAGTTGTAGGGGTCCGTCATCAACATACCGCCGTTATCACAGAACTCCGCCACGGTGTTGACGCCAATATAGAACCAGCGGTTATCCGTGCTCGCCAGGGGCCATTGCGTCCGTACGTTCATCCTGATGGTGGTGCCGCCTTTCGCAACATAATCGATGATCTCAATAGACGCGGTGCGATGTTCCCAGTAAAAACTCAGGAAGTGGTCGTAGGCCTGGAACATGTCCTCTTTGGCGTGACGGTCGCGGGCGCGATCTGCAATGCGGGTGACTAACGCATCGCCCCGGTCATATTGAATCACCGGCTCCAGTTGGGTGGAGGAGTTATATAACGGCACCACATTGCCCAGCGGTACGCTGCTGGAACTCATGGCGCTGGACGAGCTGGATGGCACGATTGAACTGCTGGAGGAGCTGCTCGAAGAGCTGGAGCTGACCGAAGCGACCGAGCTTGAGCTGCTGGAAGAAGAACTGCCGGTGGCACCGCCAAAGACACGCACTTCCCAGATCGAGTAACCCCAGTTATTGCCGGCACTGCGTTGGGTGGCGTTGATGCGCAGATAGCGGTAATTGCCGGTGATGGCATGGGTGTCGGTCCGTTCCCCGAAAGCCCCGCCGGTATGGGTGGCCAGGGTAGACCAGCTGCTGCCGTTGGTTGAACCCTGAACCTGGTAATTGGCGGCGTTGGCGGCTTCCCAATCAATGGCCACACTGCCCAGGCTATAGCTGTTGCCCAGATCTACCTGCAACCAGGCCGTACCGGCGCCGTGGGTCGATTCCCAGCGGGTGCCGCCATTGCCGTCCACCGCCAGGTTAGCTGCGGTCAGGGCCGGACTGCTGGTGGCAATTTTATTCAGGGCGATGTTGGTTTCCGGTGGCGGCGTCACGGCGCCACCGCTAAATACGCGGACTTCCCATATTGAGTAACCCCATTGATTGCCGGTGCTGCGCTGCGTGCAATAAATACGCACATAACGATAGGAGCCGGACACAGCCACCGTATCCGTGCGCGCACCAAAGGTGCCGCCGGTTTGCGAGGCGAGGGTGGTCCAGTTGTTGTCGTCGTTGGAACCCTGGATTTCATAATTGGCTGCATTGGCCGCTTCCCAGTCGATCACCACACTGGTCAGCGCTGCTGCACTGCCTAAATCAATCCGCAACCACGAAGGGCTTACGCCGTGGTTGGATTCCCAGCGTGTGCCGCTATTACCGTCCGTTGCGTTAGTGGCGGGCGTCATAGCGGTGCTGGCGGTAGTTGTTTTATTGAGCGCCAGATTGGTTTGGGCGTGGCTTGCGTGGCTTAACAGCAGAATGACACCGAGCAAGCAGTAAATACATCTTATATTTATTCTGCGCATTGTTTATCTCCAGATAACCGCGATCATCACCGTACCGGTACAGCAATCGTCTGCGGGTGATGAAGTGAGGTTGGTTTGATTGAATGCTGCGTCCCCGGGTGGGAATTGCAGCTTCCCGCTATGGTTATATTTTTCGTATCAGGCATTAACTTGCGCAGGCAGAATTGCACAAAGCCAGCGATTAATCGTCCCACTTTGGTGGGGAATAACTAAGCGGAATTCCTGATGCGGGGATGCCAGTAAGCGTGGGAATTGGGAAAAAAGATTGCGTGGTTTTTTATGCCGATAAATAAAAACTGCATCACAAAAAAATTGGCAAAATTTTTTCTTTTAAGAAAAGCGAAAGGCCAAATGCGTGTGGTCTGCTAGTGCACAAGCCTGAGAAATCAGGCTTCTGCAAGCGCACCTTTGTTGATGCCTTCAAACGCTTTAACGCGAATCGTCTTATCCGGATTGTCGGCGCGCGTTGTCTGGGCAATGTGGTATGCAAGAAACTCGACGGTGCTGTCAGTATCAATCAGATAGCAACATCGTTGCGGTAAGGTCAGTTCAAAAGGCCCCTGTGCCGAAGTATACGCAAAGTGGTAATACGCAAGGCCACCGAATTGCGGTTTGGCGATGATGTCTTCACGGGTACCAATATAAATGTCACGCCAGCGTTCGGCCCACTGATGTTCGAGGGCGGGACTTTTTTGATCGTTGGCCCAGATATCGATACGCGAACGGTGACCATGGGCAATGCGCTGGCAGTTGCCGCCGTGCTTTTTCAAACCATGACTGTAATGGTAGAAGGCCCCATCGATCATCTCGTTACTGAAGCTCAGCTCCAATCGCGCCACGCTGTCCGGAAATAAACTTTTCAGGCGGCGGATACACCAGTCGGCGACAGAGGCCGGCGTCAGCACCTCAGCTTCTACCAAGGCGATAGCATCCTTGGGCGAACGGGTATGAAGAAATTCACCGTCGTCACCAAATTCCCACTGGATATCCAGCTGGTCATCGACTTCGGTGATGGTGATGTTGGGTGAGCGGGCGGGCACGGCCAAACGGTGATCCAACTCCGTATCAAGCCAGTGGCGCAATAATTTCTTGACGGTACCGAAGTCGCACACCATCCCCTGTTCATCCAACTCTCCATGCAACTGGACATTGGCCAACCAGGTTTCGCCCAATAAACCGCGTTGGGGATCAAGGAAGCTGAAATCAACATTGGTGAGGTTATCGACAAACAACAGCATAAAAAAGGCCGAGGGTAGGGGGGTAATGGATAAATCGGCGGCCATGATATCACCTGCCGCGCGTTCAGGGCAGCGGGAGGCGGTGGTGAATAAACTAATCGCTATATGGAAGAACCGGCTTAGTTTGTTTGGGTTCTAGTATACAAGTTGGTTGCAGGTGCTGGGGAGAGGGGCTAAGATATTGTTGTGGTTTTTGTGACAATAAGCCGGGTCTGGTGGTTGCTCATTGCCTAATCCGTACATGCGCGGAGCAGTGAATGTGCTGAATCGGGAAACTTGTTGTTGCTTACCCCTGTGCCGGGTGAGATTCGCATCCGGTAAGTGTTCATGAAGCCTTGACAGCCCCTACTGTCATTTATCAAGCGCTGGCTTGGGGCTCGGGGGATTTCCCCGAGCCTTAGCTTTTTTCAAAAAACATTAAAAACTAACGGTGACGGTTAAACGAGTTCGGCTGCCTCATGCCTTGCCTTGGCCGATGATTTCCCGGCGTATTCCTTGCGCAAGATAACCGCTGCTTCCACCATCCGCGCCAGCGCGGCTTCAGTCTCCGGCCACCGGCGGGTTTTCAAGCCACAATCCGGATTGACCCACAAACGCTCCACCGGTAATTCGCGTGCGGCACGACGCAACAAATTCACCATGGTGTCGACCTCCGGCACGTTGGGCGAGTGGATGTCGTACACACCCGGGCCGATATCGTTGGGGTATTTAAAAGCCTCAAAGGCTTGCAGCAATTCACCATCGGAGCGCGAGGTTTCAATGGTGATGACATCCGCATCCAGATCCGCAATCGCACCAATGATGTCGTTGAACTCCGAGTAACACATATGGGTGTGAATCTGGGTTTCGTCCTGCACACCGCTGGCGCTGATGCGAAACGCCTTCACTGCCCAATCCAGATATGCCTGCCAATCTTTCTTACGCAATGGCAAGCCTTCGCGAATAGCCGGTTCATCAATTTGAATCACCTTGATACCGGCAGATTCCAGGTCAACCACTTCATCGCGCAGGGCCAGCGCAATTTGCAGGGCGGTGGTCGCACGCGGCTGGTCGTCGCGCACAAAGGACCAGAAGAGCATGGTGATGGGTCCGGTCAACATGCCTTTTACCGGCTTTTGGCTGAGGGATTGGGCGTAGCGCGCCCAGCTCACGGTAATCGGCTGCGGACGCGATACGTCGCCATAAATAATCGGTGGTTTCACACAGCGCGAGCCGTAACTCTGCACCCAACCATATTGGGTAAACGCATAACCGTCGAGGTTCTCACCAAAATACTCCACCATGTCGTTGCGCTCGGCTTCGCCGTGCACAAGCACATCAATACCCAGTTTTTCCTGACGCGCAATGGCATCGGCAATTTCCTGGCGAATGCGATTCTGGTATTCGGCTTCGTTGATTGCGCCCTGTTTAAAGTCGCGGCGGGTCTGGCGTATATGATCCGTCTGCGGAAATGAGCCGATGGTGGTGGTCGGAAACAGCGGCAGATTCAATAACGCCTGCTGTTGCTTGTTCCGCGTCGCAAAGCCACTTTGCCGTTCGCTGTCCTGCGGTTTTACAGCGTGCAAGCGCGCTTGCACCGCCGGGTTATGAATCAGTGATGAAGTCCGACGCGCCTGGGCGGCGGCATTACTGCTGGAGAGCGCTTCCTGCGCAAGTGCATCAAACGGGCGGGTCAGCAGGGTTTTCAATGCGACGACTTCGCCCACTTTTTGTTTGGCAAATGCCAACCAGCTTTTTATGTCAGCAGCTAATTTTTCTTCGCGCTCCAGATCCACCGGTGAGTGCAATAACGAACAGGACGGTGCCACCCACAAACGCTCACCGAGGCGTTCCTGCGCTGCGGTTAACACCGCAAGGGATTTGCCCAGATCGTTGCGCCAGATATTGCGACCGTCAACCACACCGATCGATAAAATTTTATGGGCCGAGAGGCGATCAACCAGCGTGAGCACCTGCTCCGGTGCGCGCACCGCATCGATATGCAAACCGGCCACGGGTAAATTCACCGCTGTAGATAAGTTCTCACCCAGGGCACCGAAATAAGTCGCCACTAGGATTTTCAATTGTTTGTGCTGCAGGCGATGGTAGACATTTTCAAACGCCTGCTGCCATTTAGCCGGCAGGTCCAGGACCAGAATCGGTTCATCGATTTGCACCCAGCTTGCGCCGACATCGGCCAAGGCTTGCAGTAATTGCTCATAAGCCGGCAGCAGGTTTTGCAGTAAATCGAAACGATCAAATGCCTGACCTTTTTCTTTACCCAACCATAAATAACTGAGCGGTCCGAGGATCACCGGCTTGACGGCATAGCCTGCCGCGATAGCGTCTGCGGTTTCATCGATGATTTGCCGCCAGCTCAAACTGAACGTCTGACCCAGGTGAAATTCCGGCACCAGATAGTGATAGTTGGTATCAAACCATTTGGTCATGTCAGAGGCGGTGGTCGCTTGCCCGGTCGGTGCACGACCGCGCGCCACGCGGAACAATGTGTC
Source organism: Cellvibrio sp. ARAG 10.3 (assembly GCF_051846955.1). NCBI lineage: Bacteria > Pseudomonadati > Pseudomonadota > Gammaproteobacteria > Cellvibrionales > Cellvibrionaceae > Cellvibrio > Cellvibrio sp. ARAG 10.3. The sequence goes on along the minus strand of NZ_JBPYCU010000004.1, from coordinate 284,767 downwards.
GAGATCGACGTCGGTGCACGGCTGCCCCGGTGCCGCGTGGCTCGCGCTGCCTTGAGTGTGAGCGCAGCACGCCGCGTCGTCATGGGTATGCGCAACGGCACTAGCCGGTGCATCTTTGCGATGGCGCAGGGGGATATTGCCCAGTGTGGCGGACAGGGTCAGTACCTGGTCATACCACGCAAAGTCGCCGGTCGGGATCAGATCCAGACCTGAGTCGGCTTGTAGTTTCCAGTGGGCCAGCCGCAGTTCACGGCCCGCCGCTTCCAGCCCTTCCCGGGACAGATCACCGCGCCAATAGGCTTCCAGTGCTTTCTTTAATTCACGATCCGCGCCGATACGCGGAAAGCCCAGGTTATGGGCGATAACGGAGGTTCCTGACATGATTGCTGCCTCTTTTTTATCCAATTCACGATGACAGGCATTGTCCGGAAGTTATTAACTTGAATCAAACTGATAATTTTCAGTTTTAACATGAATAGAATTTATAGTAATCTCCTCGTATTGTTTGTTGGATTACGCCGCTACGCGGCTAATCCAACCTACGGTTCCTTGATGAGGTTGAGATGATCGAAATCCGCCATTTAAAAACCCTGCTCGCTCTGCGGGAAACCGGTAGCCTGGTAGAGGCGGCGGAGCGTTTGTTTTTAACCCAATCGGCGTTGTCCCATCAGCTCAAGGAATTGGAAAGCCGCCTGGATTGCGAACTGTTTGTCCGCAAAAGCCGCCCCCTGCGTTTTACCGAGGCAGGCAAACGTTTGTTGCAATTAGCCGATGACGTACTCGCTAAAGTCAGTGAGGCCGAGCGGGACCTTCAAAAATTATTGCACGGCGAAGCAGGGCGCCTGTACATGGCTATCGAGTGTCACAGTTGTTTTAACTGGTTGATGCCGACAGTGGATGTTTATCGCAATCAATGGCCTGCCATTGAACTGGATTTTTCCGGCGGGTTTATGTTTGAGCCGCTGCCGGCCCTGGCGCAAGGCGAGGTAGACCTGGTAATAACCTCGGACCCGCAACCCATCAAAGGCGTGGAATATGTGGCGCTGTTCAGTTACGAAATGCAGATCGCCATTGCCAACCACCATCCGTTGCAGGCAAAACGTTTTTTGCAGCCGGAAGACCTTGCCGATCAAACCGTGATTACCTATCCGGTCGAACGCAGTCGCCTGGATATTTTTAAATATTTTCTCGATCCCGCCGGCGTCGCGCCCGCCGGTGTGCGCACTTCGGAATTAACCTTGATGATGGTGCAGCTGGTTGCCAGTGGTCGGGGCGTTTGTGCCTTACCCAATTGGGTATTGGCTGAATATGTCGATAAGGCATTGATCAGTGTACGTTCTGCGGGTGAGCACGGTGTTTGGCCGACCTTGTATGCGGCGGTTCGCGAGGAACAATTGGCCGCGCCGTTTGTGCAGGACTTCTTAAAGCTGGCCAAAGCGCATTGCCTGAAAAATCTTTCCGGTGTGAAGCAGGTGGTATAAGTGTCGCTTTGTTGCGCAATAACATCCGATTGATTGGATGGAGTATCGGGTTTAACTGGTTAGCTTTGTGCAACAGCCGGAGTTAATTTTCCGTGACAATTGTCCAGGACCTAGCCATCCCCCGTTGTTGCCCCTTCATTTGCCGGGCGCGCCAGGCGGGCAAATTTCGCTAATACACCACGGGTGTAACGCGGTTCCGGGTGTTTCCATTCAGCGCGCCGCGCTGCCAGTTCCTCATCGCTCACATGCAGATGCAAGCTCAGGGTGTCCGCATCAATGGTAATCAAATCACCATCGTGAACCAGCGCGATAGTCCCACCGACAAAGGCTTCTGGTGCAACATGTCCCACTACCATGCCCCAGGTACCACCGGAGAAACGGCCATCTGTTAACAGGCCGACGCTGTCGCCCAAACCTTTCCCGATCAGTGCCGAGGTCGGTGCGAGCATCTCCGGCATCCCCGGCCCGCCTTGGGGGCCCAGGTAACGCAACACCAGCACGTCACCCGCTTGAATCTGGTCGCCGAGGATGGCGGCCATCGCGCTGTCTTCATCGTCAAATACCCGCGCCGGGCCGGTGATCTTTGGGCTTTTCAGGCCGGTAATCTTGGCCACCGCGCCATCTACGGCCAGGTTGCCCTTGAGGATCGCCAGATGTCCGTGGGGGTAGATGGGCGCCGTAACCGGATAAATCACGCGCGGCGTCTCGGTCCGATTATCGGGCCATAACTGCAACTCCTCCGCCAGGGTGCGACCGGTAATCGTCAGGCAATCACCAAACAGCAAGTCCGCCTCCAGCAGCGCTTTCAGCACCCGCGGCACGCCACCCACCTGATGCAGGTCCACCGCCAGGTACTGGCCGGAGGGTTTCAGGTCGCACAACACCGGGATTTTCTGGCGCACCCGTTCAAAATCATCCAGGGTCCACTCCACCTCGGCGGCCCGGGCGATGGCGAGGAAATGCAGCACGGCATTGGTGGAACCGCCCACCGCCATAATCAGGGCCACCGCGTTTTCAATGGCGTTCCGGGTGATGATGTCGCGCGGTTTGATATCCCGCTTGATAGCCTCCAGCAACACCCGCCCGGATTCTGCGGCGCTGGTCACTTTCTCTTGGTCGGTGTTGGCCATGGTGGATGACCCGAGCAATGACAAACCCAGCGCTTCAAAGGCTGCGCTCATGGTATTGGCTGTGTACATGCCGCCACAGGAACCGCTGGACGGGCAGGCGTGGCGTTCAATCGCTTCAAATTCCACGGCGTCGATGCGTTGGGCGGTGTAAGCACCCACCGCTTCAAACACTGACACAATATTCAGATCCTGCCCCTGCCAATGACCCGGTTTGATGGTGCCGCCATACACATAGATGCTCGGCACATTGGTGCGGGCCATGGCGATCATGCCGCCGGGCATATTTTTGTCACAGCCACCGATCACCAACACGCCATCCATCCACTGACCCTGCACACAGGTTTCAATGCAATCTGCAATGACCTCGCGGGAGATGAGTGAATACTTCATGCCTTCCGTGCCCATGGACATGCCATCCGAGATAGTGGGCGTGCCGAACACCTGTGGATTGCCGCCCGCTTCAGCGATAGCGGTAATGGCAGCGTCAGCCAGCTTCTGCAAACCGGAATTGCACGGCGTAATTGTTGAGTGGCCATTGGCGACCCCAACCATCGGCTTTTCAAAATCCGCCTTTGCGTAGCCCATGGCGTAATACATGGCGCGATTGGGCGCCCGGGCTACGCCTTGGGTAATGTGTTGTGAACGTTTGTTGTGAGGCATGGTTTCTCCTTGATCTGGCTGGATGTCTGAAGGGCAAGCGGTACGCATAAGGCTGTGACCACAGCTTGTTTGGTTTTCGCTGAGGAGGATCGGGCAGAAACGCATTTGGCGGATAAATCTTTAATTAGACGGTGATCTATCGACAAGCGTGGCGCGTAAATCAATGTGTCTTTTCCGCGCTCCATCGTTCACCCACCATTACCCGTCAACTAGAGGCATCTCATGGCTGGTTCCTACAATTGGCTCCTGGTTTTTGCATCCTACTGCGTAGCGGTTATCGCGGCCTACACGGCTATTTATTTTGGTACCCGCTTATTTGATCTTTCGGGTAACGCGCGCAAGTTCTGGCTGGCCGCCGGGGCCTTGTGTCTCGGCACTGGCATCTGGTCCATGCATTTTGTCGGCATGAGCGCTTACACCATGCCGGGTCACGCGCATATGTCATTCAGCGCCTGGTTGACCCTGGCATCCTGGATTCCGGCGGTGCTGGCGTCCGCCCTGGCTTTGTATGTCATTACCCTGCCGACGGTGGCCTGGCGCAGCATCGCTGCCAGTGCATTCATCATGGGGACGGGTATCTTCGCCATGCATTACGGCGGTATGTACGCGATGCAGATGCATCCCGCTATTCAATACGATACAGCCTTGGTGATCCTGTCCGGTGTCATCGCGGTGGTAGCCTCGGGTGCCGCACTGGTGATCTGCCGCAAGGTGCGCGATGTTCCGCCGAATTATGCGCTGGCGGTGAAACTGGCTGCTGCCCTGGTGATGGGCGCCGCCATTTGCGGAATGCATTACACCGGCATGGCGGCGGCCAACTACCCCAGTGGTGCGGTCACAGCAGACACCAATACGCTGCGCGGCGACTGGATGGGGATTCCGACCGCTGTCGCTGCCAGTATCTTTTTGCTTCTGGCGCTTTACATGGCTTACCGCGATCTGCGCGAAGCGGAGCGCGTTCGCGCGGCGATGCGAGAGCGCCAACAGGCCGTCCATCAGGCCGCGTTTTATGATCGCGTTACCGGTCTCGCCAACCGCAACCTCCTGGAAGCGCGGGTACTGGAGAAATTAACGGTGCGGGATACCGGCAACACGCCGTCGCCCTTCAGCCTTTGGTACCTTGAACTGACGAATTATCGGGAACTGATCCAGCGTCACACGGATGACACTGTGCAGGCTTCGATGCGACAGATTGCGGCGATCTTGCAGCAGGCGTTGCCGCACACGGAGTTACTGGTCCGCTACAGCAATAACAGTTTTATGTTTATCGTCCAGCCCCTGACGGCTGGCGCGCGTGCAGAGGTTGTACGCCAGTTGACGAGGGCGCTGGAGCAAAGCCAGATGATCAACGGCAAGCAGATTAGCTATCAATGGGGCTGGGGGTTCAGTGAATATCCGGCGTCCGGCACGAACAGCCGTAACCTCATCCGTGCCGCTCAAAGACTGCGCAACCCCGCGAAAACGGCTGAGCAGAAGCTGCAAATGGCGTGATTAATATTGAGGTGGGGATGTGACGGCAGGCATTTTTTTGAGTGCCTGCCGCCAATTGACGAGGTTGCAACGCAAGAATCAGCTGAAACAACGCTCCGTGCAAAAAGTAAGGCAAAAATTACGCTAATGCTTTCAGTGCCGCCTCGTAGTTTGGCTCATGGGCGACTTCGCTGACTAACTCGGTATGCAACACTTTTCCATCGGTATCCACAACCACCACAGCCCGCGCGGTTAAACCGGCCAGGGGGCCATCAACCAGTTTTACGCCATAATCGCTGGCAAAGTTGGAACGAAATGCCGACGCGGGGATAACCTTATCCAGACCTTCCGCACCGCAGAAGCGAGCCAGTGCAAACGGTAAATCTTGCGAGGCGCACACCACAACGGTGTTGTCCAATTTGCTCGCTTCAGCATTGAAGGTACGCACAGAAGTTGCGCAGGTGGGAGTATCGACGCTGGGGAAAATATTCAATACAACACGTTTGCCTTTCAAATCCTCCAGAGCAACCTCAGACAAATCAGTCTTCACCAATTTGAACGCGGGGGCCTGGCTACCACTGGCGGGCAAATTGCCATTGGTGTTAAAGGGATTTCCTTTGAGGGTCACTGTTGCCATAGGGTCTAACTCCTGTTGTAGGGAAAAATTTGATGGCTGGGATTTTCAGCGCAAGCCTAGATGAATGCGGCCAAAAAAGGAAATAACAAGTTAAGCAACCGCTTGATTCGCGCAAATATGGCGGATATTTGCCGGTTTCCGCGCTCTTGTTGTTTTTTTACCGGATCGCCGCTCGCATAACGCTTATTCCGAAAGCGCCTTGCAATGACCGGACAAACTGCGGATAATGCGCGCCTCTTGCAGTCTGGCTCACAGCCAAACGCAAGCTGCAATGGTGGCCTTTCCGGTCCCCTCGCAATAATGATCTGTAAACCCCGCCAGGCCCGGAAGGGAGCAACGGTAGCAGTAAGTTATGTGCCGGGGTGTGGCTGGTCAGGTCACCACCCATTTATCCCTTGCCTTTTACAACCTTACCCACAAACTGTTTCCCTTTTCCCTTTTCCCTTTTCCCTTTTCCCTTTTCCCTTTTCCCTTTTCCCTTTTCCCTTTTCCCTTTTCCCTTTTCCCCGCGTTGACCGCTATAATCCCCGGCACGTTTTTCCCCGGAGAGTAGCCACCGCATGAGTTATCAAGTCCTGGCCCGTAAATGGCGTCCTCGCATCTTCCGTGAGATGGTGGGGCAGGAGCATGTGTTGCAGGCATTGATCAATGCGCTGGACCATAATCGTCTACATCATGCGTATTTGTTTACCGGTACCCGCGGGGTAGGTAAGACCACCATCGCGCGAATCCTCGCAAAGTGCCTGAATTGTGAAACGGGCGTGAGTTCTGAACCTTGCGGTCAATGTTCGGCCTGCCGCGAAATCGCAGAAGGTCGCTTTGTAGACCTGATCGAGGTGGACGCGGCCTCCCGCACCAAGGTCGAAGACACCCGCGAACTGCTGGAAAACGTTCAGTACGCGCCAACGCGCGGGCGCTACAAGGTGTATCTGATCGACGAAGTCCATATGCTCTCCAACAGCAGCTTTAACGCGCTGCTGAAGACCCTCGAAGAACCGCCACCCCACGTCAAATTCCTGCTGGCCACCACCGATCCGCAAAAATTGCCGATGACGATCCTGTCGCGCTGTTTGCAGTTCAACCTCAAGAATATGAATCCGGAACGGATCGTCCAGCACTTGAAGTTTGTGCTGGATAAAGAGCTGGTACCTTTTGAGGAGTCGGCGTTGTGGCAATTAGGCCGCTCTGCCGACGGCAGTATGCGTGATGCCATGAGTCTGACAGACCAGGCAATCGCTTATGGTTCCGGCAAGATCACCGAGGCGGAAGTGCGGGCGATGCTCGGCACCATTGACCAGGGTGCCGTGTATGAAATTGTGGATGCGCTGGCCGCGCTGGATGGTCCGGCGGTGTTAGCCGCAGTGGCGCGAATGTCTGAACACGCGCCGGATTATGCCAGTGCGCTGGCCGAGATGCTGTCGGTGCTGCATCGCGTAGCCATAGCCCAGGCCTTGCCGGAAGCGGTGGACAACAGTTATGGCGATCGCGAGCGCATTATGGGGCTTGCGCAAAAGCTGCCATCGGAAGACATCCAGTTGTTTTATCAAACGGCATTATTGGGTCGGCGGGACTTGCCCCTGGCGCCGGACCCGCGCGCCGGGTTTGAGATGGTCCTGTTGCGCATGCTGGCATTTAAACCCCAGGGCGTTCTCGAAGTCCCGACCCAAACCTTGCCATCTGCCAGCCGTGCGCCGACCGCATCCACGCAGCCCGCACCGTCTAGCGCAGCTTCGGTTGCATCAGTTAATCCACCCACGCAACCGAGTCAGCCTGCAGCTGTTGGCCAACCGCCAGCTGAAAAAACGCCGCTGACGGAAGATAAACCGATCCCGCAGGCAGCGCCGGCCCAACGGCCGCCTGAACCAGCACCAGTCCCGTCTGCACCTAGTCAGAACGAGCCGCCGCCTTTTGATGGTCCCTATGACAACGGGGCAGATTACGCGGAGTACCTGCAAACGCCCGCTGAATACGATGACCGAGATTCACCGGCAAAAAAGCCTGAAGCGGCAGTAACGCCGCCCGTCAGTGCGCCGAGCCCGGCGGTTGAAGCAGCGGCGACCATCGCCCCGACCAGTGCCAGTGTGGCAGTACCTGAACCAGTGGTTGCGGCCCCGCCGAAAGCACCGGACAGGCTACCGAATCAGGTGTCCGTGCCGGTAGCTGGCTCCGTACCAAAGCAAGTGCCGAAACAAATAGCGAAAGTGTCTCTGGAGCAGGCAGGTCCGGAAACCTGGCCACAGATTTACCTGGGTTTAGGCGTAACGGGCATCTTGCAAAGTACGGCTGCCAACTGCCAGTTGGTGGACCGCCAGGGTAACCAGTTTCATTTTGTGCTGGATGACACCAACAGCACGCTCTACGATGAAGGGCACCAGCAACGTCTGGCGGACCTGTTGAGTGACTACTTTATCGAGCGGGTAAAGGTGGTAATCCGGCCCGGCCAGGTGACCGCCGAAACACCGGCGGCAATTGCCATCCGCCATCGCCAGGAGCGTCAGGCAGACGCGGTTGCATCTATCAAGAGCGACCCCATTGTTCAACAGTTGATCGAACATTTTGGCGCAACCCTGCGCGAAGACTCCATTACGCCGGTGGGCCAGGGCTGATCGGTAACGCACTATTTTTAATTGAAAACAGAGGTGGTGTATGAAAGGTTTGGGTGACTTGATGAAGCAAGCCCAAGAGATGCAAGGCAAGATGCAGCGGATGCAGGAAGAGCTGGCCAATGCCGAAGTGAAAGGCGAGGCCGGCGCAGGCCTGGTGACCGTGGTGATGACCGGTCGCCACGACGTGAAGCGGGTTTCCATTGACGACAGCCTGCTCAGCGAAGACAAGGAAATGCTGGAAGACCTGCTGGCCGCTGCCGTGAATGATGCCGTACGCAAGGTGGAGGCCCACAGCCGTGAGCATATGCAAAAGATGACTGCCGGCATGGGTATTCCGCCGGATTTCAAGATGCCATTCTGATGCGTTGCGCCCGTTTTTAACTCCTGAGACTGCTCCATGTTCAGCCCCTTAATTGATGAATTGATGTCCTCGCTACGCTGCTTGCCTGGGGTTGGCCCCAAATCCGCACAACGGATGGCGCTGCACTTGCTGGAGCGGGATCGCGAAGGTGCGGAGCGTCTGGCCCACAGCCTGCACAAGGCGGTGGAAGGTGTAGGGCGCTGCCAGCGGTGTCGTATCCTGACTGAACAAACCCTGTGTGGCATTTGCAGTAACAGCCGTCGCGAAGACAGCCTGTTATGTGTAGTGGAAACACCGGCAGATGTGCTGGCCATCGAACAGGCCGGCAGTTACCAGGGCAAGTATTTTGTACTGTTGGGCCACCTGTCGCCTATTGATGGTATCGGTCCGGAAGATATTGGTGTGGACCAGTTGATTCAGTTGCTGCAAAGTGAGCCCATCAAGGAAGTTATCCTCGCCACCAACCCCACCGTAGAGGGTGAGGCCACAGCGTTTTATATCAGCGAACGCGCCAAGAAACTGGGGGTGGTGGTATCGCGCATCGCTCACGGTGTTCCCTTGGGCGGTGAGCTGGAGTTCATTGATGGCGGCACGCTCGCCCATGCATTTTCAAGTCGAAGACACGTTTAATGTTGATTCCCACCGAACCCATCTGGATCGATCAGGATACTGAATTAGCCGATTTGTGCGCACGCTGGCGCCAACAGGCCGCGATTGCGATTGATACCGAATTTATGCGCAGCAGTACCTTTTACCCCATTGCCGGCTTGATTCAGGTCGGTGATGGCAAAGGCTGCTATCTGATTGACCCTCTGGCCATTAGTGATTTTGCGCCCTTGTGCGAGCTGTTGCTCGACGAGGCTGTCACCAAGGTACTGCATTCCTGTTCCGAAGATCTGGAAGTATTTCGCCGCCTGCTCGGTATAGTTCCTTCGCCCCTGTTTGATACCCAGATTGCTGCCGCCTTTGCAGGTTACGGATTTTCCATTGGTTATGCGGGCCTGGTAAAAGCGGTGCTCGATACCGAGGTCCCCAAGGAAGAAACCCGGTCCGATTGGGTGCAGCGACCCCTGAGTACCGCCCAGCTTAAATACGCCGCCCTGGATGTGGCGCATATGCTGATTGTCTACGGCAAACTTCTGCAGGAACTAAAGAGCAGCCAACGGTTGCAATGGGTCAAAGATGACTGTGCGGAATTGGTGATTGCAGCGCGGGCCGCAGAAGATTTCAATGAGGCTTACCAGAAGGTAGGTTTTGCCTGGAAGTTGCGCCCACAAGAACTTGCTGTGCTGAAAGCCTTGAGTATCTGGCGTGAAACCGAGGCCCGTGTACGGGATATCCCGCGTAACCGCCTGATCAAGGAGCCGGCGCTGTGGGAGATGGCGCGCAAGCAACCCCAGGACATGGCAGCGCTTCAGCGTATTCCCGACATTCCCCATCGCACCTTGCAGCATGACGGTGAAACCCTGTTGCAACTGATTCGCCAGACATTACATCTGCCGTCTGAAGCCTGGCCGGCGCGGCTCGATCCGCCGTTGGCGCAGAGAGAAGGGCCGTTGTTGAAGCGCCTGAAAAACCACGTGCGCGAACAGGCCGAACAATTGAATTTACCGCCCGAAGTATTAGTGCGTAAAAAAGAGTACGAAGCCATCGTGCGCTCCGGCATGAAGGGCGGCACCTACACCTTGCCGACCCGTTTACTCGGCTGGCGCCACGGTGTCATCGGCGAAAGTCTGTTAAGGCTCGCCCAAGAGCCGGTTGTACCCACCAGCGAGCCAAGCCTCGAAGAGCCAAGCCATGAAAGTGATCAGTGAAATTTATCGCAGCCCCAAAGAAGAGGGGATGTACCTGTACGTCAACAAAAACGAAGGGTTGAGTCGTGTACCGGAGGCCTTGTTGCAGCGTTTTGGCAAACCCCAGCAGGCGATGGTGCTGGTGCTGACACCAGAGAAAAAGCTGGCCCGTGCTTCCGTCGAAAAAGTCATCGAAAGCCTGCAAACCCAGGGGTATTATTTGCAATTACCGCCGCTCTCGGAAGTAACCGATGAGATGCGCCTGGTACGGTCCTACAACAGCAAGTTGTCAGGTTAAGGTTATGGCAGCACAGGTCTTCTGGCGGGCAAAAACCTTGCAGGAAATGACCCCGGATGAATGGGAGTCGTTATGCGATGGTTGCGGCAAATGCTGTCTGCACAAGCTGGAAGACGAAGACACCGGCGATGTGTTTTACACGCGAGTGGCATGCGAGTATCTGGACCATGATCGGTGCCAGTGCAAGAACTACGCCCATCGCCAGATGCTTGTGCCGGGGTGTGTGGTGCTCACACCGGACTCGGTGAAAGAGACCTACTGGCTGCCGGACACCTGCGCCTACCGGTTGATTGCAGAGGGCCTGCCGCTATTCGATTGGCACCCGCTGGTTTCCGGCGATCCGCAGAGCGTGCACACCGCGGGGATGTCGGTGGCAGGCAAGGTGGTGGCGGAATCTGCCGTCGCCGAAGAGGATCTTGAGGATTATGTTATTCGCTGGGTTTAACCCGCAGAGGAGTCGATTGTGGATGGTTATGGTTTAGCGTGGACGATATACGGTCTGGGGGCAGTGGGTTGTGCCATGGCTGCCTTTTTGTTGTTCCGCCGGTTCGGGCGTGAATGGGCGATTTTCTTCTTTGTGTCGGTGCTGGCCTTGTTGCTGACGCCTTATGCAGTGGATGCCGAACAGATGCTGATGGCGCCGGCGATTTTCTTCATCGTATTTGAAGGTCTGACGGAAGGGCTTGAAGCCGTGATGCCGATCATCATGGTGGTGTCCGGTGTGTGGCTGGCAGGCTTGGTGATATCCCTGTTGGTGCAACTGGTAACTCGACGTTTCTCAAGGGGTTCGGCCGGGCATACTGCATCTGCATCCCGCCAGCGGGAAACCAGTAAACGGGAAACCGTCTACCGGGAAGCGCGGCAGGAAGAAGACCATACCGATGAGGATGACCTGCCGGATCATACTATTCCCCTGCGCGCCGAGCGCTGACCTGACGGGGCCAGTGAGTGCGCAATGCATCACTGGCTTATCCCACTGAATGCCTTGAATTTATCCTCCTTTTGCCAGCAAAGATTGCGAATCATGTGATGGCTGCTATAACTAAGCTGATATCCCCGATTCATCAGGTATTCAGGGCATCAGCCGACTTGGGGCCACATGCTTCAGGTAAATGACTGAAGCCAGTTACGATAAAAACAGGCCCAACATGCGCTTTTTCCCTCGTGTAGTCCTTCTCTTGTTGATCGCCGGCCTCCATTTAGTGGCTCACTCTGCCGATGTAAACCAGCCCCTGCCCGCCGATGTGCGCGTGCTAATTGATATATCCGGCAGCATGAAAAAAACCGACCCGCATAACCTGCGTAAACCGGCGATGGAACTGTTGGTACAACTTATGCCGGACGGCAGCCAGGCAGGTATCTGGACTTTTGGTCAGGCCGTAAACCTGCTGGTGCCCCATCGCCCGGTTGACGACAACTGGATGACTACCGCTGCCAGCAAGACGGCCGGTATTACCTCTGTAGCGCTGTATACCAACATTGGTGAGGCGCTAGAACAAAGCACCTACGACCGCGAAAAGCTGTCCGGGAATTATCGCCACAACATCATCCTGCTGACCGACGGTGTGGTGGACATCAGTCCCGACAGTGATATCAACCAGCGCGAACGGTCGCGCATCCTCAATGAACTTTTGCCAGCGTTGAAAGCAGCGGGTTATGCCATTCATACCATCGCCTTATCCGATGCCGCCGACCAGGAATTAATGCAAGCGCTCTCATTGAGTACCGATGGGGTATTTGCTGTGGCGGATACCGCAGAAGAATTGATGAGCACTTTTCTGCGGATTTTTGATCAGGCGGTACCGGCGGAACGTCTACCCCTGGAAGGCAACAGGTTTTTGGTGGATGACAGTGTAAAGGAGTTCACCGCACTGGTATTCCGCAAAGCCGGCGCAGCATCGACAGTCCTGACCTCACCGGCAGGTGTTGCCTACACCGCAAGCAATACCAAAGACCAGGTCAACTGGTTCAGTACAGCCAATTATGATCTGGTGACCGTACAACAACCGGCCGCTGGCGAATGGCTGCTGAAAGCTGACATTGATCCCGATAATAGAGTCACGGTAGTTAGCGATCTGCAATTGCAGGTAGCCCCCCTGATGAACAATTTGTTGGTAGGCCAACCACTCGAATTACAATTTTTCTTTCAGGAAGAAAAGCAGCGTGTAACCAGTGCGGAGTTCCTGGGGTTGTTGACGATGCAGGCCCAGATCAAACGACATCACGATGAACAACAATGGCAAATTCCCCTGGGCAAACGGCAGCCTCCTATCGATGGTGTTTACCAGCATGCCCTGACAACCTTTGATGAGGCCGGTGATTATGTTGTGCGTGTGCTCATCGATGGAAAAACATTTCAACGCGAATTCAAACACCATGTATCGGTGATTTCACCTTTTACGGTAACCCTTGATAAGGTCATTGAAGATCAGCAGCTTTATTATCGTGTCGATGTATCGCCCGATAAGCAGTTTGTTGATGTTGCCAACACGCGCATTGATGCGGCAATAAAAAATTCCGCCGGGCTTCATGAAATCCAACCCTTATCTATAACCGATCAACAACACTGGCAAGTACGTGTAACGCCAACGACGGAAGCCAATTACAGTATTGAATTGACAGTATCCGGTAAGCGCAACAGCGGCGCACCTTTTACCGAAGTATTACCGGCGCAATATTTTTCCTATCCGCAGGCCGGTGATCCGGTTAATCCGGTGAATGTTGATGAAGAGCAGCCAGCAGCGCCCGAGCCGGTAGCAGAAGTGTCGGAGGAGCCCAAAGCTGAACCGCAACCAGAGCCGGTTGCGGATCCAGTACCTTCAGTTGGTATCAGTAAATGGATGCTTTATTCAGGTATCGCCCTGGCGAATTTGCTAGTGTTTGGTTTGGCATATTTTGCCTATCGCATGATCGTCAGCGGCAAAGCAAGCGAAGAGCTGGAGGAAACAGAAGATGCGAAAGTATCGGATAATCCCTCCGCCTCTGCTGAAAAGTTAGCGATGCAAGAAGTGGGGCAAACGCAGGCAATAGACGTTTCCGCCGATGACCCGGCTGCACATATCGCTATAGATGCTAATGGGAAAGGGGATGCGGATTTATTTCTGGATCTTGGTGATCTGGAAGATAACCCCGGTGATACGGATAAAGATAAATAAGTCTGCGATTGTGTTTGTCTCATGAATCAGATCGGCTACTCCTCACCTGTATCGGCATGGTATCGATTGGAAAAACCCTTACCCGTGCAGTATCCGATTATTAATCGTTTTTATAAACAATGCGGGTATCGGGTAAATTGTGGGCGTCTGGAACAGGTGTACAGTTTGCGCGACGTGCATTCATTGGAACTGCATGCTGCTGTGAGATTTTTACCGCAAGAGAATTATTGGCTGTTGCGTAATCTGTGTGTTGTAACGCACCGTCGGGGACAGGGCTTAGCGCGTTTACTTTTGGGGCAAATCCTGCAGCTGACATGGCAACCTGAAACCGCAGTAGGGTGTTATTGTTTCTCGTTGGGATATCTGCAAACATTTTATGAGTCGGTGGGTTTTCAAGTGATGCTACCGGAACAAATACCGGCAGCTATTGCCGAAAGCTATCAACGCTATAGTCAACATCAACCGCATTTGGTCCTGATGGGGTTGGTCGGGCGGTTGAATTTTTCCTGACGAGCCCCATAGATAAAAACAGCGCCATTTCTTAATTAAGCAACCAAAGTTATATTCAACACGATTCACAAAGGAGTCTGCCATGAAGATTGATATTGGTATCAAGAAAAGTGACCGGGAAGATATTGCAGAGGGTCTGTCCAGATTATTGGCTGATACCTACACCCTCTATTTGAAAACCCACAATTTCCACTGGAATGTGACTGGCCCCATGTTCCAAACCCTGCATCTGATGTTCGAAACCCAATACACTGAATTAGCGCTAGCCGTTGATGCTATCGCAGAACGAATTCGCTCTATCGGTTTCCCAGCACCCGGTACTTACAAGCAATACGTTGAACTCAGCTCTATCAAAGAAGATGAGGGTATTCCCAAGGCAGAAGACATGATCCGCCTGCTGGTGGAAGGTCAGGAAGCGGTAGTGCGGACGGCTCGCTCGCTGTTTCCCGTCGTAGAAAAAGCCAATGATGAGGCAACGGCAGACCTGCTTACCCAGCGTATACAGTTACATGAAAAGACTGCCTGGATGTTGCGCAGCCTGCTTGAATAACAGCACGCTCCGCACATAATCCCTAAGAAGCCCGGCCAATTGGCCGGGCTTCTTTATTTGGTATCATAGCGGCCATTCGAATGAGGTCGGTTTGTTATGGCAGTTGAGTGGTCAGCATTAAAGCAATACCTGGATGGCGTGATGACGCGCGATAACCATCGTTTGGGACGCCGTTTACAGGATATTGAAAAACTCGCGCGCAGTGAAAAAGACTACTTGCCCCAATTACAAAAATGGGAACAGCAGGTATTGGCATCGCATGCACTGGTGAAGCAGCGCGAGGAATCTGCCGCTGCACCAATACACTTTCCTGATCTGCCGGTGTGTGAAAAACGCGACGATATTGCTGCGCTGATCGCTGCTCATCAGGTTGTGGTGTTAGCCGGTGAAACGGGCTCCGGTAAAACCACACAAATTCCCAAAATTTGTCTGGCTCTGGGGCGCGGTATCAAAGGCATGATCGGCCACACCCAGCCGCGCCGTATCGCGGCCCATACGGTTGCCTCGCGTATTGCAGAAGAGCTGCAATCCCGGCTGGGTGAAAAGGTCGGTTATCAAGTCAGGTTCAGCGATCAGTCCAACGACCAGACGTTGATCAAGGTCATGACAGACGGGATCCTGCTGGCCGAGATCCAGCATGATCGTTTTCTTTCCCGCTATGACACCCTGATTATTGATGAGGCGCACGAGCGCAGCCTCAACATCGATTTCCTGCTCGGTTACCTCAAACAGTTGTTGCCGCGTCGTCCGGATTTAAAAGTCATTATTACCTCGGCTACTATTGATGTGCAGCGTTTTGCCAAACATTTTAACGATGCGCCAGTGATTGAAGTTTCGGGGCGTACCTACCCGGTGGATGTCTGGTATCGCCCGCCCTTCGATTCAGCAAGTGAAGAGGGTGAAGGTAGCGAGCGGGATGATGATCAATACCAGCAGATCATCGACAGCATTCGCGAAATTGAACAACATGAAAAACACCATGGCAAACGCGGTGGCGACATCCTGATATTTATGAGTGGCGAGCGCGATATCCGCGAAGCAGCCAATGCGATTCGCAAAGCCCAATTTAACCATCTGGAAGTTATTCCGTTTTACGCACGCCTGAGTCTTGCCGAGCAACAAAAAGTATTTGCACCGCACACCGGGCGGCGCATTGTGCTGGCCACCAATGTTGCGGAAACCTCTATCACGGTACCCGGCATTCGCTACGTGATTGATCCGGGTTTTGCGCGAATCAGTCGTTACAGTTATCGCACCAAGGTGCAGCGTTTGCCGATTGAACCTATCTCCCGGGCCAGCGCAAATCAGCGTAAAGGGCGTTGCGGGCGCGTCAGCGAAGGTATTTGTATTCGTTTATACAGCGAAGAGGATTTTTTATCGCGGCCTGAGTTTACTGACGCCGAGATCCTGCGCACCAACCTCGCTGCGGTTATCTTGCAGATGCTGCAACTGCGCATGGGGGATATTCACAAGTTCCCGTTTATCGACAGCCCGGACCACCGCTTGATCAGTGATGGTTTTAAATTGCTGGAAGAACTGCAGGCGGTCGACAGCAAAAACCAGTTAACAACCATAGGTCAGCAGCTAACACAGCTTCCTGTCGATCCGCGTTTCGGGCGGATGCTGATAGCGGCCCAGGCCTTCGGCTGTGTGCGGGAAGTGCTGATTATTATCAGTGCGCTCTCGGTGCAGGACCCGCGCGAACGCCCGGCAGAAAAACAACAGGCTGCTGATCAATCCCATCGTCGTTTTTGGGTAGAAAATTCTGACTTCCTTGCTTACGTTAATTTGTGGAATTATTTCGAAAACTTGCGACAAACCCTGTCGCAGAATCAATGGCGCAAACAAAGTAAAAAGGAATTTTTGTCTTATCTGCGGTTGCGCGAGTGGCGAGATATTCACCACCAATTGCGTTTGACCCTAAAACCGCTCAATCTGAAAGAGAATACCGAACCAGCCAATTACGAAGCGGTGCACCGCGCCTTGCTGACGGGGTTGTTGGGAAATCTTGGCTATAACGCCGAGGAACGCGAATACGCCGGAGCGCGTAATCGAAAATTTGCGATCTTCCCCGGCTCGTCGCTCGTGCGCAAAACGCCCAAATGGATAATGGCCGCTGAATTGCTGGAAACATCGCGCTTGTATGCCCACACAGTCGCCAAAGTCGAACCGGAATGGGCGTTGGATGCAGCCGAACATTTGGTCAAACGGCATTATTTCGAACCCCATTACGACAGCCGCAGTGGCCAGGTCATGGCTTATGAAAAAGTCAGTCTGTATGGTTTGGTGTTGATCGAGAAGCGCAGCGTGAGTTACAGCCGCATTGATGCGGCGCAGTGTCGCGAGGTATTTATTCGTGCGGCCTTGGTGGAAGGGCAATACAACGATCATCCCAAGCGCCGGCAACAGCAACGCCATAAACCGCTGGATGATTTCTTTACGCATCAACAAGCTTTGCTGAAAGAATTGGATGAGCTGGAATCCAAAGCGCGGCGTCGGGATATTCTAGCCGATGAGCAAGTGTTATTTGATTTTTACGACCAACGCCTGCCCCGACACGTTATTAATGTTGCCGGCTTCGAATCCTGGCGAAAAAAAGCAGAGCAGGACAACCCGCGTTTGTTGTATATCGACCGTGAACGCTTGATGCGGCACAGCGCGGGCGATGTGACCGAAGCGCAGTTTCCCAATGAACTGGAATGGCGCGGTATGGTTTTTCCGGTGACCTACCATTTTGAACCGGGCCATCCGGACGACGGTGTCAGTGTGCATGTTCCGGTGAGCCTGCTGCATCAGGTTCCGGAACATCGGCTGGAATGGTTGGTGCCGGGTATGTTGCGCGATAAATGCATCAATCTGGTGAAGGGTCTACCCAAAGCCTTACGCAAACATTTTGTGCCGGTACCGGATGTGGTGGATAAAGCGCTGGCAGCGCTGGCCCCGGACAATAAGCCATTAAGTGAGGCGCTTGCGCTGCAATTGAAACGTCAAACGGCGGTAGATGTTCCGGCGGATGCCTGGCAACCGGAGCAGTTGGATAATTTTTATCGCTTTAATATCAAGGTGATGGATGATCGTGGTAAGTGCATTGCGAGTGGTCGTCAGCTTACAAGCTTACGCGAGCGCTATCGCGAACAGGTGCAACAAAATATTCAATCTGCCGCAACCGATATTGAGCGTGACAACATCCTGGCCTGGGACTTTGATGCCTTGCCCCAGAGCGTACAACTACAGCGCGCCGGCATCAGTATTCGCGCGTATCCGGCGGTGGTCGACAAACACCAGTCTGTAGCTCTGCAAGTACTGGACAATCCACAGCAAGCCTTGCATCTGACCCAGCGCGGTATATCGCGTTTATATGTGCTTGAAGCGGTGCAGACGGTTAAATATCTACAAAAAGAATTACTGAAAGGGCAGGAATTAGCCTTGTCGGTGGCGGGCATTGGTAACCGTGAGCAAGTGGTTGATGACATCCTGATGGCCAGCTTTTGTCAGTTATGCGTGCCGGATCAGCACGACTTGCCGCGCGACCGCAACGCCTTTGATGGTCGCCTGAACGCAGTTCGCGAACAACTTGTCAGCCATGCACAGGAAAATGCCGCAACCCTGTTGGCCAGTTTAAAGCTCCTGGTCGAGGTGCGTAAGCAATTGAAACAACACAAAAATGCTCTGGCTTTAGCCTTTACCCTGAGTGATATCCAGCAACAATTGCAACAGCTGTTCTATCCCGGGCTTATGTACAACACCCCGCGGGAATGGCTGGAACAATATCCCCGGTACCTGCGCGCTATTCTGGCGCGTCTGGAAAAAGCGCTCTTGAATCCACAGAAGGATCGCTTGGCTATCACGGAGATCCAGACAGCCTGGCAGCGGTTGAATGACTTTCTTATCAAAGAAGGTGCCTTTCAGTTGGCGCAAAAGTCTTCTTTGCAAACCTATCGATGGTGGATTGAAGAACTGCGGGTGTCACTCTTCGCCCAGACGCTCAAAACCCAGGTGCCCATCTCAAGTAAACGACTGGATAAACAGTGGCAACTGGTCCTCGAACAGCATTAACAAAATTTAATGTAACGAAGCGCAGAGTCGCGCATCTATAGCCCATCAAGAACGTATAGTTATTTGTGTGACGAATGATCTTGATTTTACCGTCAGGCAACTGGTGCCGCGTGTTTTGCTGTGCTAGGTTTGGCTGGCTATTTCATCCTTTAACGTTAAAACGGAGTCTTTGATATGAATAAGAAAACTGTGTCCCCGCTGGCTGCTGCTCTGGGTGTGGCTTTCATGGCTTCTGCGACGCTCGCGCCTATGGCTTCTGCGGTAGAAAATCCCTTTGCTGCTGAAACCTTGACTGCTGGCTACAACCTGGCAGAAAAAGATGCTGAAGGCAAATGTGGTGAAGGAAAGTGTGGCGAAGGTAAATGCGGTGAAGGCAAGTGCGGTGGCGAGAAAGCTGAAGGTGAAGGAAAGTGCGGCGAAGGGAAATGTGGGGATAAAAAATCCGAAGGTGAAGGCAAATGTGGCGAAGGTAAGTGCGGTAGCCACTAATCCTTATCTGGTGCAGTGATGACCATTACACCGGTACACGGCGCAGGTTTGGGCTTGCGCCGTAACTTGTTAAGCAGCTTACGGGAAACCACCACGGCCGAAATTCAATTTATGGAGGTTGCTCCGGAAAACTGGATTAATGTGGGTGGACGTTTCGGTAAGCAATTCCGCGCTTACACCGAGCGCTTTCCATTTGTTTGCCACGGCTTGTCCCTGTCGATCGGTTCCCCGGCGCCCCTCAACCTAGAACTGCTCCATGCAGTCAAAGACTTCCTGCGTGTGCACGACATCCGCTACTACAGTGAGCATCTCAGTTACTGTAGCGACGATGGCCAACTTTATGATTTATTGCCGATCCCGTTTACGGAAGAGGCGGTGCATTATGTTGCCGGTCGGATTCGCCAGGCCCAGGATATCCTTGAACAACGTATCGCTATTGAAAATGCCTCCTATTATTGCGCGCCGCAACAGGAGATGAGCGAAAGCGAGTTTATCAATGCGGTAATCAACGAAGCGGATTGCGATTTACTGCTGGACGTTAACAACGTCTACGTCAACAGCATCAACCATCGTTACGATCCTCTGGAATTTCTTAAAGCCTTGCCCGGTGAGCGCACGGCCTACATGCATATCGCGGGACACTTTCACGAGGCGGAAGACCTGCGGGTTGATACACACGGTGCACCGGTAATTCCTTCTGTTTGGGCGTTACTGGAACGTGCCTATCAGCTCTTTGGTGTTAAACCCACCTTGCTGGAGCGGGATTTTAATATTCCTCCCCTGACAGAGTTGTTGGATGAGGTCAAGCAGATTCAACGGCTGCAAGCGCAATGTGATACTGCTAATACCGCCCGACCCAAAGCAATCGGTGGTTGACACATGGATTCGTTCCAGTACACCCAATACCAGTTCACTCGACACCTGCGCGACCCGCAGCGTCACCCCGCGCCGACAGCCATTGAAGATCGGCGCATGGGGATTTATCGCGACCTGATCTACAACAACATTGAAGGATTTATCAGCGGTGCCTTTCCAATCCTCCGCAGCCTGATGGCGGATGATGCCTGGCACACCATGGTGCGGGAATTTGTGGCGACTCACCAATGCCAGACACCTTATTTCCTGGAAATCAGCCAGGAGTTTTTGCATTACCTGATGCATGAACGCGGCACGCGCGCCGATGATTTGCCCTTCATATTGGAGCTGGCCCATTACGAATGGGTTGAACTGGCCCTGGACGTGGCAACGGAGACGCTGCCAACATTTGAAGACCATGGGCTGTCGGTGCTGGATGGCAACCTCCAGATTTCACCGTTGGTGTGGTGTTTGTCCTACCAGTTTCCTGTGCATCGCATCGGCCCGAATTATCAACCCGCCGAACCGCCGGCTGAGCCCAGTTTCCTGGTGGTATATCGCAATCGCGCGGATGCTGTGAAATTTCTTGAAGCCAATGCCGTTACCATCCGTTTGTTGCAACTATTGCAAGAAGAAAGCGGATTAACGGGCAGGGCAGCACTGCAACGCATTGCTGCCGAATTGCAGCACCCTGATCCAGCAGCGCTGGAGCGGGGCGGCAAGCAGTTACTTGAAAATCTGGTGGTTCAGGAGATCATCGCAGCGGTGTTGCCACCGGTCGAGGCAACACATCAAATTTAATTGCTGGTTTTGGGTGGTGAGATATTGGTTTTGAGCCAGTATTGGCTGATTTGCTGGAGCAGGTCAGAGAACGCCGCAAAGTCGACGGGTTTTTGCAGATAACTGTTTACCCCCCGGTTATACCCTTCCAGGATATCTGAGGTCTCATCGGAGGTGGTGAGGATCACCACCGGTGTGTGTTCATAGCAGGGGTGCTCGCGCAGGCGTTGTAATACGGTGAGTCCATTGATACCAGGTAATTTGATATCCAGCAAAATGAGATCCGGATTGCGTGAGGGACAACGCCCTTCGTGTTTGCCGGTCGCAAATAAAAACTCCAACGCATCTTCTCCCGAGTGTACGACTTGAATGTCGTAACTGCGGTCATTCTTGGCAAACCCCATTAGAGCCAGCTCGGCTTCGTCAGGATTGTCCTCCACTAACAATATTGTTTCCGTGCCCACTTTCTTTGTTCCTTGACCATAAGGTGAAATAAAACGTTGCGCCTTCTCCCGGTGTTGATTGTGCCCATATGCGGCCACCGTGGCGAGCAATAATCCGTTGGACCGTCGCAAGACCTATGCCCACACCATCAAATTCTTCAGCTTTGTGTAAGCGATTGAAGGGACTGAACAAGCGGTCAGCGTAAGCCATATCGAAGCCTACACCATTATCAGAAATATAATAGACGGTTTCTTCATTAAGTAATGTTATCCCGAATACAATTTTTGCATTTTTCTGATGGCGGGAATATTTCCACGCATTGTCTAATAAATTATTGATCAATACATCAAAAAAACGTTTATCGACATCAGCATAAATATCTGGCTCCGAAATCAACGTAATTTGTCGCTGCGGCTCGCGCTCCTGAATACGATTAAAAATCTCGTTTACTTGCTCAGTAATATTTACACGCTGCACCACCATTTCACCCTGAGTGGCGCGTGATAAACGTAAAAAGCTGTCGATCATCTCCGCCATTTCACGAGTGCCGACCTCAATGCGCGATAAATAATGGCGGCCTTTTTCCTCAAGGCGATCTTCATATTCTTCACACAGAATTCGGCGGAAACCTTCAATGCGGCGAAGTGGGGCGCGTAAATCATGGGAAACTGAATAGCAGAATGTACCTAATTCCTTATTAGCCGCTTCGAGTTCTGCTGTGCGTTGGCGCACACGTTGTTCCAGCACAGCATTTAAACGATTGACTTCCTCTTCAGCTTTACGCCGCGCAATATTATCTTCAGCCAAACGTTTATTTGTGTCGCGTAAGTTTTCATAAGCCTGATGCAAGTCTTGTGACAGATGGTTGAATGCTTTAACCACTAAATCCAGCTCGTCCTCTCGGGAGGAGGGTTTGCGGTGCAGTGCCAGCTTTTGAGGCTCTTTTTCCACATCAAAACTGCGCAGGAAATTAGCGATAGTGGTCAGGTGATGAGTCACCAGGTAGTAAAAAATATACAAGGTAAATAAAGACACCAGAAAAGTTTTGATGCCCTGACTCAGCAGGATCACAATCGCCTTGTCCCACAGGCGTTGATACACCTCGTTCAAGGACACCTGGATGGTCAGCATGCCGATCTCACGTGTCTCGCCCGAGACATTGTGAAGAATAGGGTAATTGCGCACGATAATATTGCGTGTACTTTTCTCGCCGCGAATCAGGTGCAGGGGTTTGGAAAACTCTTCGTTGCGTTCACGGATTTCTACCGCCTTGATATCGGGCAAATGTTTTATCCCGTCCAGTTGAAGTTCCAGCTGCTTGATATCCAGATTCCACAAGCTTGCACTGATACTGCCGATATAGCCGCCCTCAATTTCATTCAGGCGGCTGTTGATAATGTCCAAATCGCGCTGGTAATCGGTATAGAGCTGCAAACTGGTGGCGAGTAAGGTAACGCAAGAACTGAAGATAATGATGTAAAGGAGCAAATGCCGGGCAATGCCATAATTTTTTACTGCATAGAAAATATCGCGCAATGAATGTCCGGCAGAAGGTGCTGTCGCGGCAGCGTCGGGTGGATTTGGTTTGATCGGTTCGTTGGCGTTCATCAGGGCCTGGCAATATTTAGAAGTAATAACGGGATTGAATGTGTTTAACCACGCCCTCGGCCTTCATCGCGGCAATGGCTGCGTTGACTTGCGGCATGATGTCCAGGTTAGGTGAGTTTTTGGAACATTGAAACAAAAGCGGTATCTCGGTTAACGGGAAAGGCTCGCCCAGTTGATCGGCCACACCTTCCTGCTCGGCCAGGTAGAGCAGTGTTGGGATGGCTCCCACAATACCATCCAGTCGACCCCGCGCGATCTTGCGCAAGCCGATCAAATAATCCGTGTCATATTCTTTATAGATTTTGGTGTCTTCATCGAAGCGCGGCGTCATGGTTGCGCCGCGTATTACCGATAGTCTGAGTGCCTGGATGTCCTCATAAACGGTTATTTCCGTCCCCTTGCGTGGGATCACACCCATCGGATGATAGGATATAACATCTCCCTTCACCACCAGCGTATCGGGCCGTGGAACCAGAATGGTGCAGTCGTGAGAGCCAGTTTCAAGTTCACGATCCACCCGGGCAAAAGGTGTAATCGTGATATCGATCTTACGGTTGATGCGTTGCGCAATTTCGTTGACCAATTCTATGAATGCACCCTCCATCTCTCCCGCCTCGTTAACAGAGGCCCAGGGTGCGACATCTATGGTAATAAAAGACAGCTTGTTCGCAGGCGCCGCTGTACTGGTCAGTGCCATGAGCGCTAGCAAGAGTCCGACGAGATGTTGATGGAATTTTTTTATGAGCCTTGGCATTGCAGTACCTTCACAATGAGTTCGATTAACCAAGCATAGTCCCGGAAACGGTGCTTTGCCTTCTCTCCAAGTGTTTTGATTGACAGCATCCTGCCATGTGAGGACGGACATTATCGGAGCGTCCTGATTTACGTCTGGCACATAAACCCCTTCTTGTTTTTTTGCTGTTTATTTTTCCGCTTTGCCAAATGTTCCTAGTCTTCACCCATACAAGTCAGTATAAATCTAATGAGTGCCCTTGTGCGAATCTTGATCAGCTTGATGCACGCAAAAGGCACTCAGGACAAATTTTCAGGATGAAAATTAACGCAGTAATCATACAAACGATCAGGTGATCGTAAATTTTCTAATTAACTCTATTGAGGTGTTTTATGCACAATCGAATCTTACTTGTTGTTGGTGACAAATTTGCAAATTATGTAAAAGGCAAAGACGCGGTAACCTTATCGCAATTGCGGGGCTTGCTGAGTTTGTCCATACCTTTACCGAATCAGGGTGTAACACTTTTGGTTCCAGGGCAAGGGCTGGGTGATGACAGTGTTGCCGAGTTACTGAAAGAGGCTGCTGCATCGCCGAATCTTGCCTTCTTTGATTTCAGCTTATGGCATAACCTGCCGAAGCGTGCCGGGCGTGCACTCAGTCACAAACACCATTCAGCCAATACCCTGATTTCTGAGCCGCGCCAGTTATCGGCAGATCTTTTTGAGATGCACATGATGATCGATGAGAATTGTGAGTTAATGAACGATCATCAAAGTGGCCAGCACGTACAAGGAATGATCCTGATTGAGGCTGCGCGGCAAGCGATCGTTGCGGTAACCGAGGCTTACCTGCTGCCGAAAAACGGAATCGAGTATGCCTTTGTGTTAAATAACCTTTCTGTGAGCTACAGCCATTACACCTTTCCAGTCGGTGCGGTATTGCGCTGCAACATGATAGAAAAGTCCGTCGACAATCCAAAGCGTTTAAGCTTCGAAGCGGAAATTCTGGTGGAGCAATGTGGGCAGGCGGTATCCAAATTCATGTTATCAATCGGTGCAATGGAAAAGGTACGCATCAGCAAAGGCGAAAACATGCAGGCGTTAAAGACGCAGTCAAATTATCTCGCTTATGTGGCTGCCAACATGCAAGAGTTTGACGAGCCGGTTAAACATGTTGAAAACCTGTGATGACGCTTATCATTCCACTCAAACGGAGATTTCTCTATGAATGCTGCACTGAAAAACAAGCCTGATGGTGTCGGTTATGCTTTTTTCGATGTCGACGATACATTGATTTCGGTTAAAAGCATGTTGAGTTTTCAGGACTTTTGGTACGAGCGATTTAATGAGCATCAAGCAAGAGAGCTTTACTACAAGGATCTGCGTCAACACATGCATGAGAGTGCATCCTGGGAAGTATTGAACCGGCTGTATTATCAGCATTTTGCCGGTCGCCGGGTGGCGGACGTTGAACAATGCGGTGAAGCCTGGTTTGCACACATGGAAGAGAAGCATCCTGATTTGTTCCATAAGGTTCCCTTGGCGGAATTGAAACGTCATCAGGATGAAGGTCGAGAGGTGGTATTTGTGTCAGGCTCCTTCCCGGCGATCCTTAAACCGGTAGCCCGGGTGACGAAGGTCAGGCACATTCTCTCTACCTTAATGGAAGTAGAAAACGAATGTTACACGGGGCGTATTCTCACTCCCCAGACGATTGGCGCGGGCAAGGCGGAAGCAATAAGAATATTCCTGGCGTCGGTGAATGGTGTGGCGGAACATTGCTATGCTTACGGCGATGATATTTCAGATTTACCTATGTTACAGAGCGTCGGAAAACCAACTGTCGTGAGAGGCGGAAGAGGTTTGGAACAGCGGGCGCAGGAACTTGGATGGCGAATCATATCGCCAGTATAACGGTCAACAGAATTCTATAAATTATCTAATGGGCTGCATCTCCATTGCTAAAACTCCTGCTCCGGCAGGAGTTTTTTAATGCAGAGGCGTTTCGCTCGGCGCTTCCCAGGGCTTATTGATTTTTTCACGCAAATCCTTAAAGGGCCCGGGATAACTGAAAAAATACCCCTGTGCGTGGTCACACCCTTGTTTTTGCAGCAACTGCCGTTGTTGGTCGTTCTCAATACCTTCCGCAACAATCTCCATATCCAGGCCGTGTGCCATGGTAATTATTGTATCTACCAGCCGGTGGGTATTGGGATCTTCACAAATCTGGCTGACGAAGCCCCGGTCGATCTTCAGTGTTTTGAAAGGGAATTTCTGTAGATAGGCCAGTGATGAATAACCTGTGCCGAAGTCATCGATCGACAGCCTCACGCCCAGGTCACAAAGCGCAGTGATATTAATCTGGGTTTGGGGATCATTTTGCATAATGACCCGTTCGGTGACTTCCAGCTCCAGTTGTGTGGGCGACAGGTTATTGATGAACAACTGATGGGCAACAAAATTGGCATAGTCCGGGATTTGCAGCTGCTTGGGCGACACGTTCAGAGACAAACGCAGCGGACGCTTTGACTCATGCGCCAGTTTGGCCGCGTCGACACAGGCAGTGGCCATTACCCACTTATCAATCTCCTGGATAATACCGATGTCCTCCGCCATGGGGATAAAGTTCACCGGCATCAGCAAGCTGCCATCAGGCTGGCGCCAGCGCACCAGGGCCTCAAAGCCAACCATCATATTGGTGTTGATGTCATAGATGGGCTGGTAGTGCAATTCCAGCTCTTCCAGCGCGATAGCCTGGCGCAGCCGCACTTCAAGTTCAAGCCGTTGCATCAACTGGGTATTGATGTCTTCAGTAAAGAAATGGTACCGATTGCGCCCCAATTCCTTTGCCTTGTACATGGCCAGGTCAGCGTTACGCTGGATCAGGTTAGCGCTACGCCCATCTTTGGGGGAGAGAGCAACACCAATACTGGCGGTGACGAAATATTCCTTGCCCCCGATAAAAAACGGCTGCGCAAATGCAGCGATAATTTTTTCCGCGACCTTTTCGGCTTCTTTGGGTGTGCTGATGTCGGGTAGGATAATAATGAACTCATCGCCCCCCATACGGGCAAGGATGTCACCGTTGCGGATACAGCCGCTGAGGCGGCCAGCAGACTCTTTCAGCACGTCATCGCCGCAGCTGTGGCCGAGGCTGTCGTTAACATTCTTGAACCGGTCGAGATCGATGCACATCATCGCCGTCTGGCGGTGATTGCGCGCTGAACTCTCCAGGGCCACATTCAGGTGCTCCAGCATCAATACCCGATTGGCCAGGCCGGTCAGGTCGTCATAGTGGGCCTGACGCAGCAGCCGTTCTTCGTAACTGCGCCGTACCGTAATGTCTTCTTTAATGATGACAAAGTGTGTCAGATCGCCGGTGTCATTGCGCAGGGGCGATAGGCTGACAAATTCCCAAAACACCTGGCCATCGCGCCGGATACTGCAAAACTCACCACGCCACTCCTGGGCATTGCTGATGCTGTGACGCATGGCTGCCATGGCATCGGCGCTGGTCTGGTTCAATAAGGTGAAACCAAGATCACGGCCAATCGCTTCATTGGAGGCGTAGCCGGTAATTTGTTCATATTTGGGATTAACGTATTCGATCTTGCCTTCAGGATTGGTAATTAACACAGAGACCGGGCTTTGCTGA
The DNA here is from genome assembly GCF_051846955.1 of Cellvibrio sp. ARAG 10.3. NCBI lineage: Bacteria > Pseudomonadati > Pseudomonadota > Gammaproteobacteria > Cellvibrionales > Cellvibrionaceae > Cellvibrio > Cellvibrio sp. ARAG 10.3. The sequence continues at coordinate 257,494 of NZ_JBPYCU010000004.1, read as the reverse complement.
ACTGCGCTGGATAATATGCGCACCCGTTCTTCGGCGAGGCGTCGCTGGCGACGTACCTCCGCTTCCCGAATCTCCCGCTCGATGGCTGGCACCAGTCGGGCGAGAGCTTCTTTATTCATAAAGTCATGGGCGCCTTGTTTGAGCAGGCTGACGGTATCTTCTGCGTCGACAGCGCCGGAGGTAATAATGAAGGGGATATCCTGGCCGCTTTCCTTGAGCGTCTGCAAGGCGGCCTCGGCACTGAAGCGAGGCATACTGTAGTCGCACAAAATGACGTCCCACTCCGCTTTGGTCAGGGCGTCCAGCATGGAATGGCGTGTTTCAACGCGTTCGGTATAAGGAATAAACCCGCCACGAGCGAGTTCAGCGGTGGTTAACTCCGCATCCGCTTCGGAGTCTTCGATGAATAATACATTAAGCGACTTGCCCATTAATCCTATCCACTTGTTCTGCAAACTTGCTCTTCAATTCTTATTTGCTAACTGAGTCCCGGTATCTCTGGGTACGCCTGCGCGACCTCTGCCTCACCGCACAGGCGGCACATCAAGCAACTAATCACTGTGAACGGAGATGAATGTATCCTTATAAAGCCGCTTCACTTTACGGTGGCGGCATTTAAAAATCCAGCATTTAACTGAAAAAACTCTTGAAAATGATGGACTTATTTACGCCCTTCCACGGCAAGACATAGGCTGCCGATAGTTATTTTCGGGATGTGGCCTGTACGTATTTCTACTTTTATGTACCAGCATACGACGGGCTTTTCTATCGAGCATGGCAGCAGATGTTTTCTTATGCCGCTTTTTGCGACTCAACAAGAAATTTTGGCGCAATAATCATTATTATCTATTTCCCACCAGAAACTTGCCGGTAAGTTGTCATGCTGATCGCAGATAATTTTGGTAAGTAGATTTCATTGTAGGTTCTTAGGCATTGAAAAAAGAATCAACGATGTGTAAAAAGGCGGTGGCATTTTGTATGTCATTATTTCGCAATAAATTTTTAATGCGGAGTTAACCAAATTGTAACCTAGTGGTTGAGTGCTTAAGAAGCTCACGGCGCCATCGGTATTGCTTGCTATACGTTGCAATCAGATTGCGCTTCTCGGTCCAACTCCAAGGATCAGAACATTCCAAAAATAATGTCAGGGGACATTCCATGAAAAAAGCATTATTACCTGCTGCTATTGCAGTATTTCTTCCGTTGAGTGCTATGGCTGATGTAACTGTCTACGGCAAGGCGAATGTATCGCTGCAAAACGCAGACGAGGGTGGTGATTCAAAGATCGAATTGGTCAGCAATGCCTCACGCATTGGTATTAAAGGCGATGAAGTAATTTCTGACGGCCTTAAAGTGATTTATCAATTTGAATACCAGACCGAAATGGATGACGGTATTGGTGGCAACGGCCAAACGTTCGGTCAGCGCAATATCTTCATCGGTTTGCAAGGCAAGGCCGGTACCATTATGGGCGGACACTTCGATACACCCTTAAAAGCCGCCCAGGAAAAAGTAGACCTGTTTAACGATCTTGAAGGCGATCTTGCAAACATTTTCAATGGTGAAACGCGAGCCAGCAATATTGTTCAGTACGTTACCCCCGGTTCCTTCGGTCCGTTCACCGCGACTGTGGCGTATATCACTAAAGAAAATGATGATGTTGATGATGGTATCTCTGCGTCGCTGGGTTACAACACATCCAATGTATACCTCGGGGTAGCTATGGATCAGGACGTGCAGGCCGAAGGTATTGATATTGTCCGCGCAATCGGCCGCGTTAATCTTGGTCCGGTGCAGTTGGGTGCAATGTTCGAGAGCACCGACATTGATGGTGTGGACGACAGCGATGGTTTCCTGGTATCAGCATTGTGGAATTTGAATGACGCTTGGGCACTTAAGGCTCAGTATGGCGAGTCTGATTTTAAATTAGCACCTACTGCGTTGGATGCCGAAAGTGTCAGTGTGGGTATCGATTATAAGTTATCCAAAAATGCGGTTATCTACGGTTACTACACCGCGATTGAAAATGAAGGCATAACGGCTGTTGATGGAGGCGGTAACTCTTTCATAGCTAACCTGCGCGACGACGATTACCTCGGTATCGGATTGGATCTGAAATTCTAGTCTTGATGTTGCAGTCATCGTCATAACGTAAAAAGGGTGCCTTGGCACCCTTTTTACTAGGTAAAAAATAATCGGGAATTCTGATGAAACAGTTATTTTTGGTATTGTTGTGTATCGGCTGTGCACACATCGCTAATGCTGAGGAATGCGAGCTGGCTGTGGATGTGGCGGACTCAATGAATGTCAATGCGTCCAATGAGTGTGAAGATACAGAATCCGGATTGAATGGTGTGGTGCGCGGTTGGTTCAAGCGCGATGAGGCATCATCGTCATCAACATCCAGTGTGCAAGCGACCACGGACCGGCCTCGCGGCTCGGCAAAGATGTCGCCGCCAGTTAAGGATGCAGAGTCCCTCGCGAAGGCGCGCTATCAACTCTTGTCAGTTATCGGTCAGGAGTGTGTGCAAGGATTTCGGGTTACTGATGAGCTGTTTCTGCCCGTCGAGAATGCGCTGACCATCAGATTGCGTTACGAGTGCCTTTAAGATTTCTCACAATCTGTAGTGCTTCAGGGCACTGCCGTTTATTTTTTTTAATAACCCTTTAAACATCGCTTGTTACTTTGGCCATAATGTATGGCGCTGTTGTCGTCATCAAGAGCTTTCGGTAAAGTGGCAGCCTGCCTCAGGGCACCATCTTGATGGCATTGATGGTTCAATGGCATTGATTTGAGAATGGATTTAAACATTGACGTAAGAGTTGCCGTAGGAAAAGGAACCATCGACAAGCCTCACACTCTCTGTCCTCGATGTTGATTTCCAGCCCTAGTACTCAATTTCAGATGAGACCCCAACTGTGAGAAAAATTAACGATCTTCTCCGCAAATCTATCGTGGTTACCGGTTTGTTGGCGTCGGTAAGTTTAAGCCTACCCGGCTACGCCCAGGATGAGGCTGATCCCTGGCAAGGTTTTAATCGTGCCATGTTCGCCTTTAATGATGTGACTGATCGGTATCTTTTCAGGCCATTGGCAAAGGGTTATGTATTTATTACCCCGGGCTTTGTTCGGAAAGGCGTGGATAATGTGATTGATAACGTTATGGAGGTCCCTAACGTCCTGAACGACGTGTTACAAGGTAAAGGCAAGCAAGCAGCTAACGATACCGGTCGTTTCCTGGTAAACAGCACCGTGGGTTTGGCCGGATTGTTCGACGTGGCCCAGCATATGGGAATGGAAGCTAATGAAGGTGAAGATTTTGGGCAGACGCTCGCCGTTTGGGGGGTCAAGCAGGGGCCATATATTGTATTGCCGTTGTTTGGTCCGAGCACATTGCGCGATGGTATTGCCATGCCAGTGAATGTCTACTCTGATCCCCGCACTTATATCGATCATGTGCCGACCCGCAATACCGTATCGGGTGTGTCCCTGCTAAACACCCGTGCCAATTTGCTTGATCTGGAGCGGCATATCACAGGGGATCGCTACACATTTATCCGGGATGCCTACCTGCAAAGACGCCAGTTTCTGATTAACGACGGAGAAGTAGAAGACGATTTCGGGCTGGAAGATGATTTTGGTGATGCGGAAGATTTTGGCTATTAGATCGAGTCTCTCCAAAAAGCATCTTTCGAGCAAATCGAGTCCTCCTAAAACACAGAAGCCCTCATTTGAGGACTTCTATAATTTCCAGGCCTAACTCATGGGTTCCGCTCTCATTGGGTATGGAACGTACTATACGGGCCTTGGCTTTAAGAGTGGGGTTGTGTCCATGATCTGATGAGACTTCCACATCCAGTGTTGTACCGACAGGAAGACTTTCACCCGTTTCGACCCGCATGCCGCCGCCGCTGAGATCCAGGCAATTCCCCTCAAACACCCGTTGATCTGCCGAAAGCGTTGCCGTCAGCGGAGCGCTGATTTTCATCCGGATGAAATCTCTTTTCTCGCTATAGGCTTTATCGGACAAGCTCATGGTGCATTTCCTCGTTATCTTCATGATAAAAAGTCGCCATGCGGGCGGGCGACTGTGATAGACAGCAGGAACAGACAATAAAAGTATCAGCGGGTAATGAGAGTCTAGCACAGGGACCCCGTGCTCAAGTTGGGTTCCCAATGCTCAAGATAGGATTAAGGTACGTCAAAAATGGTGATTTGAACAGCTTGCTTAAGGCCAGATAAGAGAGTAGTGTTATGCGCCTTGCAGCGTTTATAACATGATTCCACAGGTGTCTGACAGGGCTAGGGATGACAGACAGAAGTAGAAAACTGCTCATCATCGACGACGATACCCTTGTTCGTCAGAGTATCGCAACATACCTTGAAGATAGCGGCTTTGAGGTTACACAAGTTGCCGATGGCAGCTCCGGTATCCGCGCTATTGATGAAAGCCTTCCTGACCTGGTCATTACTGACCTGCGTATGCCCGACCTCGACGGTCTGCAAGTCCTGCAGCAACTTCATGAGCAGCTTCCCGACTTACCTGTCATTGTCATCTCCGGAGCCGGGGTAATAAGTGACGTGGTGACCGCGTTGCGTCTGGGGGCTCGCGATTATCTCATCAAGCCTATTATGGACATGGAGATGCTGGTGCACTCCGTGCGTAAGGCGCTTGATCATAGTGACCTGATACGGCAAAACCAGCGTTACCGGGACAAGCTTGAGCAGGCCAATCGCGGTTTGCGGGAGCATTTGCGTATTTTGGAGCGTGACCAATTGGCCGGGCGTCAGGTGCAGCGCCGGCTGATGCCTACCCGGCTGCATACGCACGATGGTTATGACGTCGGGCACTATATTGCCCCCTCGTTATATCTCAGTGGCGACTTCGTAGATTATGCCCATATCAAAAAACGCTATTTGGCGTTCTACCTTGCCGATGTATCGGGCCACGGGGCTTCGTCGGCGTTTGTCACGATATGGCTCAAGCATATTGTCAGCCGCATGGTGCGAGAAGAAGGGCTCTTTGGCGATGAGGATTCTTTTGAGCGTGGCACTGATGCCATGCTGCAAATCATCAATCGCGAATTGAATGAAACGCGATTGAATCATCACCTCACTTTCTTTGTCGGAGTAATAGATACCCTGACAGGAGAGATGCGTTATGTGGTGGCGGGGCATTTACCAATGCCGATACTGGTGACCGCTGAAGGTGCGAAGTTTCTGGAAGGCTTTGGTAAGCCGGTGGGTATCTTCAAAAACGTGACATGGCAAATTTATACGCTACAGTTACCAGAGGAGTTCTCATTAATTTGTTTCTCCGATGGGGTGTTGGAAATATTGCCGCAAAAAGAATTGCTGGATAAAGAAGCCCATCTACTGACTTTAATCGCGCAGCGGGGGCAAAGCCTTGAGTCTGTATGCGATGCATTAGCGATAAAAGAAATTGGGGAGACTCCCGATGATATCGCTATATTGACGATTACCAGAGGTAAATAAACATGCGACCCGGGCAGATTCTGGTTGCCGATCATGAAGGCGTCTACGTGATCAAGATGGTAGGCGATGTCCGTTTAACCTTGTGTATTTCGTTTGATCAATTCATTGATTCCATGTTCAGCGCCGACAATTTTTCTGCCGTGTTATTTGACCTGTCAGAAGCTGAAGCCATTGATAGCACCACACTCGGTTTAATGGCCAAGATTTCTCTACAAGGCCAGGACCGGCATAATATTATTCCCGTCATACTTTCCACAAATCCAAGTATTAACCGTATTTTGCAAACCATGGGTTTCCAGGATATTTTTACCATTGTGAGCGAATTGAAGACCCCGGTCAGTCCCGCACGCGAATTGACGGCTGATGTAAATGATGAGCTTCAGGTGAAGGAAAAAGTATTGGAAGCCCATAAAATTTTGATGGGTTTGAACAAGGAAAACAGCGCAACCTTTCGCAATCTGGTAAAAATGTTGGAATGCAACTGACTGCCAGCGATTATTTACCTATGTCTGCTCGGACGATACTCTTCGCGCGAATAAATTCTGAATGGCTGATATGAATAAGATCGGCTACTTTACGAATTACATACTCTTCATATTTATCGAGTTGATTGTCCGCATAGGCAATTTCCCACATGCCTTTGATTAACTCAAACTTCTCCGCGTTGGAGCATTCGTTGTTGATGAGCTGCGTAAATTGATAAAACGAGGTTGCTTCGGCTGCTTCAGCCTTGGCAAGCTCGGCCAACTCAACCAATTGTTCGTGGGGCAGGGAGAATTTGCGTTCCAGCAAGCGGATCAATGCATCAAGTTCGACACTGTCCATCACATGGTCGGCAGTGGCGACTTCAATTAGCAGTGCAGCCACCGCCAATTGTTTTTGCGCGAAGGAGAGTGAAGGGGAAGAGCCACCTGCAGTTTGCAGGTGGCTTTCGAAGAAGCTTGCGAGTTTACTGAGCACGAGATTTCAGCAGGTTTTCCAGGTTGATCTGGTCTTTAACGAAATTACGAATGCCGTCGGCCAACTTATCTGTAGCCATCGGATCATCGTTCATGCCAAAACGGAAGCTCGCTTCAGTGTCGTGTACCTTGGCGATAGGCTCGCCTACATTCTCCGGTGACAGGACGCGTTTTAATTCGCCGGTATCTTTGTCCAGTTCCTGCAGCAGTTGTGGGCTTATGGTTAAGCGGTCACAGCCGGCAAGCGCTTCGATTTCACCGGTATTACGGAAACTTGCACCCATGACTACCGTTTTATAACCATGTTGCTTGTAGTAGTTATAAATACGGCGGACCGAAATTACACCTGGGTCTTCTTCCGGGGTGTACTCTTTTTTATCAGTGTTGGTTTTGTACCAATCAAGAATTCGTCCGACAAACGGTGAAATCAGAAACACACCTGCATCGGCACAAGCAGAAGCCTGATTGAAGCCAAAGAGCAATGTGAGGTTACAGTTGATGCCTTCTTTTTCAAGGATTTCGGCGGCGCGAATACCTTCCCAGGTTGATGCCAGTTTGATCAATACGCGTGATTTATCAATCCCACCTTGCTGATACAAGTCGATCAGATGACGCGCTTTGTCGATACTGGCTTTGGTATCGAAGGATAAGCGCGCATCGACTTCGGTGGATATACGACCGGGAACCAGTTTCAGGATTTCGCTACCGATGGCTACGGCTAGATGATCACTGGCTGCACTGATTTGCTCTGCGCTACCACTGACACCTTTCGCCGCAGCCAGGGAGCTTTGCAGTAAGTCCTGGTACTGTGGCATTTGGGCCGCTTTATAAAGCAATGAAGGGTTTGTGGTTGCATCTACAGGCTTATATAAACGAATGGCCTCTATATCGCCGGTATCGGCAACTACATCGGTCATCTTTTTCAGTTGTTCAAGTTTGGTAGTCACTGTTGTAGTCCTGTCAGGGTCGAAGCTGTTGGTATGTTTTAATATAAGCCGATATTGTAATACTTTATGGGCTGCGGCTGAAAGTTGCCGGCTGGTATATTCTCAGGTAATCCCATCATTGGGGTGCGCACCCGTGAAATCAACTGCCATCTATAGCGGCTAAGGCTTGATATAAGACATTGATGCCGGCCTTGGGTTTATGGGCTTGTTCGCTGATGGTCCGGCGAAATCGTCGGGCACCCGGCATACCTTGAAAAAGCCCCAGGATATGTCTGGTCATGTAATTCAGACGAATCCCTTTAGCCATTTGTTCCTCGCAGTAAGCAATAAAGCCTTCCATAACCATTTCGCGAGAGGGTGTAGCCCAAGAAGCCCCGTAGATACGTTGATCCACGTCCGCCAGCAGGTAGGGATTGCTGTAGATTTCTCGTCCGAGCATCACGCCATCAACACCGGTCAACAAGGTTTCGCACTGCTCCAGCGTCGTAATACCGCCGTTGATGATAATTTCCAGCGCAGGGAATTCATGTTTCAGGTTCAGAACCTTGTCATATTGCAGGGGGGGGATTTCCCGATTTTCCTTGGGGCTGAGACCCTTCAGCCAGGCTTTGCGTGCATGGACAATAAATGTCTTGCAGCCAGCATCGGCCAACTTACTGACGAATCGCTGCAAGTCTGCGTAGTCATCCATGTCGTCAATACCGATACGATGCTTAACGGTCACTGGAATCTTTACCGCTTTTTGCATCGCTGCCACGCAATCGGCTACCAGCTCCGGCTCCGCCATCAGGCAAGCACCAATCATATTATTCTGCACCCGGTCACTCGGGCATCCGCAGTTCAGGTTAACTTCATCGTAACCCCAATCTTCAGCCATGCGCGCACATTCTGCGAGCGCGCGCGAGTCGCTGCCGCCGAGCTGCAAGGCCAGGGGATGTTCTTGTGAGTGGTAAGCCAGGAAGCGTTCCCGGTCTCCATTAAGAAGCGCACCGGTGGTAACCATCTCGGTGTACAACATCGCTTTTTTGCTCAGCAGGCGCCAAAAATAGCGGCAATGGGTATCGGACCATTCCATCATGGGAGCTGCACAAAAGCGGCGGTCAGGTAAATGGGTGGAAGTCACAGACATACGTAGTAGCGTGGATATAAAAAAGAGGGCAGATTCTATCATGGGGGCTGGTGATTTCCTCCGGCGAGATCGCAAATCACATCATTTTGATGGTGTACAATGCGGCGCTTGTGGTTCGCTTGATGCAGGCCTCGCGAGGTGGGATGTATTCAGGTGAGGTAGGTAACGCAGCCGTGCTGCAGCAATGTAAGGAAAAGTTATGATCAGAACACCTGTTATCCTGGCCGGTATGGCTTCACTCTTCGCTCCGTTCGTTATGGCCCAAGATAGTGAAAATAAGCCTTGGACGGTTTCGACAGAATTGGGCGTGATTGCGACATCAGGTAATACAGAGACCACCAGCGTACAAGGCAAAATTGATGCTAAGCAGCGTCTCACGCGTTGGCATAATCACTATATTTTCAGTGCGTTGTTTAAAGAAGATCAGGTGACCCAGGATGATGGCACCAAGACAACTGAAAAAACGGCCGAGAAATATTTCGGGTCCATCAAAAGCGCCTATCAGTTAGAAAACGAACATTCCAATTTCTTCGTATTCGGTTCGCACGCTGAAGACAAATTTGGTTCCTATGAGCAATACAGCACCGTCGCCATCGGTTATGGAACTCGTTTATATAATGGCGAAACCATGCAGTTGGACGCGGAGATTGGTCCAGGTTATTTTCGCGGCGAGCGCGTGTTGGAAGACGAGAGCATCCAGACAGAAACCGGTATGATTTTGCGTGGTGCCGCCAGCTTCGCCTGGCAAATCAGTCCCTCGGCGGAATTCAAGCAAACCCTGAGCGTTGAATCCGGGGAAGACAATACCCGCACTGTGGCGGAGTCTTCCTTGAGTACGCGTATCAATGATGCGATGCAAATGAAGGTCGGTTTTAACGTTGCGAACGACTCGGATGTCGCACCGGGTAAGGAAAAAACTGACACCATGACCTATGTAAATCTTGTATACAATTTTTAACGCTGAGGGAAGCTCATGGCCTTAACCCATATTGATGAACACGGTAAAGCCAGTATGGTGGATGTCTCCGACAAGCCTATGACTTGTCGCGAGGCGCGGGCCTTTGCGCGTATCTCCATGCAGACGGAGACTCTTAAGCACATTGTTAATAACTCCCTGAAAAAAGGTGACGTTCTGGCGGTTGCTCGCATAGCCGGTATTCAGGCGGCAAAAAAGTGTGCGGACTTGATACCGCTTTGCCATCCACTTGCCTTAACAAAGGTTGGTATTGAATTTGAAGTTGACGAGGCATTGAGCTGTGTGGATATCCTGAGCTATTGCAAGTTAACTGGCCAAACCGGTGTTGAAATGGAGGCGCTCACAGCCGCCAGCGTAGCCGCACTGACGATCTACGATATGTGCAAGGCCGTTGATATGGATATGGTGATAGAACAGATTTACTTGTTGGAAAAAAGTGGTGGGCGACGCGGACACTATCAGCGTGAATCGACGATGGGTAAATCATCATGATCAAAGTCCTTTTCTTTGCGAAGTTGCGCGAGCAGTTGGGATGCGAAGGGATTGAGATAGATGCTCGTGAAGTAAGCACGGTAGCGGAGTTGCGTCGTCAACTGATTGAACAACATCCACGTTGGGCTGCGTCACTTGCCGACAAGAATTTGCTTGTTGCGGTCAATCAGACAATGGCGAAAGCTGAACAGCCTGTCGGTGTTAATGACGAAGTGGCCTTTTTCCCTCCCGTTACTGGAGGGTGACATGATTTCAGTACAATCCGTCGATTTTGATGTTGCTGCTGAATATGCCTCTTTGATCGACAATGATGTTGATGCTGGAGCGGTGGTTCTGTTTGTGGGAAGAGTGCGGGAGCTAAATTTATCGCGTCATGTCACCGGATTATTGCTGGAGCATTATCCGGGTATGACCGAAAAAGCATTGGAAGACATACTGGAGGAAGCCAGGTCGCGCTGGCAACTGCTTCGTTGCCGTATCATCCATCGCATCGGCCCTTTAACGTTAGGGGACCAGATTGTCCTGGTTGGTGTCACCAGCCCGCACCGGGAACAAGCTTTTACCGCGGCGGAATTCCTGATGGATTATTTGAAAACGCGAGCACCGTTTTGGAAAAAGGAAATGACTGAGGCGGGGGATCATTGGGTTGATGCACAGGAGAAGGACGTTGCATCGGCACAACGTTGGCAGCAGAAAACATAAAGGGCGCATCACGCGCCCTTTATGTTTATCACTATTTATAAATGTCCCGGTTCTGTTTTGGGAGAGGTTTTATATAAACCGGCGTACTTCACGCCAAAAAACAGAATAAACACATAACAAATAGCCGGTAACAAAAAGGATAACTGCAGGCCGAACATATCAGCCAGTGCGCCTTGCATCAGCGGAACTAATGCACCGCCGACGATGGCCATGCACAAAATACCTGATCCCTGACCAGTAAATTTACCCAATTTATGCAATGCCATGCTGAAGATCGTCGGGAACATTATCGAGTTAAATAATCCAACCGCAATAAGTGCCCACATCGCGAGACGACCTTCTGCGAAGGTCGCAGTAAGCACTAGCAGGATTGAGCAGATTGCATTAAAAGCCAGGGTTTTACCGGGGCTGATATAACGCATTACCGCAAAACCGATAAAGCGTCCGATCATCGCTCCGCCCCAGTAATAACTGACGAAGTGCGCCGCTTCGGCCTCACGCAAGTTCGCGATATTTTTTTCACCGATAAAGTTGATCAGAAAACTGCCGATGCTGACTTCTGCACCGACATAAACAAAAATACCGATAGCGCCCAACAACAGGTGGGTGTGTGATAACGCAGACGGTTTATTGGATGCTATATCACCTTTAAGATCGTCTTCGTCTTTATGATGAATCTTGGGTAATTTGGCGAACGCAAAAAATACCGCCAGAAGCAGTAGCGCAGAGGCCAGGATCAGATAAGGAACTTGTACGGACGCTGCTTCTTTGGCTCGATAAGCTTCTTGTTCAGCGGTAGAAAGCAATTGCAATTCGGACGCTGTGAGCACTGCTGTCGATAAGATTAGGAGTCCCCCGAGGTAAGGAGCGATCGTGGTTCCCAGAGAGTTGAATGCCTGGGTTAGCGTCAGTCGGCTGGATGCTGTTTGGGCTGGGCCCAAGACCGTCACGTAGGGGTTTGCGGCTACCTGAAGTACGGTAATGCCTGAGGCCAGGACAAATAAAGCAAGCAAGAACACGGCATATCCGGTGACGGAGGCGGGATAAAACATCGCACAGCCGATGGCGGCAATGATTAATCCGGTTACAGCTCCCCGTTGATAACCGATTTTTTTTATGAGGTAACCCGCAGGCAAAGAAACCACAAAGTAAGCTCCGAAGAAACAGAACTGCACCAGCATGGCTTGCACATAATTAAGGGTATAAACCGCTTTTAAGTGAGGGATCAATACGTCGTTAAGACAGGTAAGAAAACCCCACATAAAAAACAGGATAGTGATGATAACAAGTGGAACAGTATGGTCTGCGTTGTCGATGCTGTCGTGATGTTGGTGCGAGCCCTGCGGAATGCTGGCCATATTTCACCTCTTATAATTGGTTTGATTTATGTTTAAAAACCTGAACCGGTTCTTAAATTTTTATTACCGAACTGGAGTGGAGCGCGCTGCCGATATCCAGGTGCGCGGTACTATAATGCAAGCTGACAGCGCTGTCACATGTTTTGTAACTTATTGTTTTAAAAGTAAAAATTTAGAAGGGGATGAGTGTTTTTTTGATGTGTTCAAATAGTCAAAAATACCTTTGCTGGGTTGCAGTCTGTGAGTGAATCGGGGATATTGCAACCGCAGAGAAGAAAAATTTCACCAATAACAATGATGGGGTTGGCAAGCAATGGCTAAAGCAACGATTGACGATGTGGCGGAATTGGCCGGTGTCTCTATCAAGACCGTATCGCGCGTGGTAAATAAGGAGCCGAACGTGCGCCCCGAGACCAGAGACAAAGTGCTAGCGGCAATCGCTGAGCTTGATTACCGTCCTAATCTGTCTGCTCGTAGTCTCGCCGGCAACCGCTCTTATGTGTTGGGGTTATTGTATGGCAATCCCAGTGCTAATTACGTTATCGATATCCAGGAAGGTGTGTTATCCATCTGCAGACCTCAGGGATATGATTTGCTGATCCATCCCTGCAATCACCGCGACGAAAATCTCACCAAAGAAATTATCGACATGATCCATCAAAAACGTATTGATGGATTAATTCTTACCCCACCGCTTTCCGATAATCTGAGCGTGGTAAATGCATTAAAAAATATCAACATCCCCTTTGTGCGTGTTGCGCCGACGCGCAATAAAGATGCCAGCCCCTACGTTGAGACCAATGATGAAGAAGCCTCTTACGATATGACCTGTCAACTCATTGCGATGGGTCATAAACGAATCGGGTTTATTTGCGGTCACCCTGACCACCTTGCAGTCTCGCACCGTTATGAAGGTTATAAAGCGGCGTTGATCGAAAATAATATTCCCTTGAGTGAAGATCTGGTGGAGCAGGGCTTCAATTCATTTGAATCCGGCGAGGCCTGCGCGCGAAATTTGTTGGAAAGAAAGCCCCGGCCCACGGCGATCTTTGCGGCAAATGACGATATGGCTGCAGGGGTGATCATGGTGGCCCATCAAGGCGGAATTAAAATTCCGGATGAATTATCCGTGGCGGGGTTTGATGATACGCCGGTCGCTCATCAGTTGTGGCCGTCGCTCTCCACGATTCGTCAGCCGATTCAGCAGATGGCAAAGAAGGCGACAGATTTATTGCTAAAGCAATTGCGTGGTAAAGACGTGCAGCTTCCGGCAAGTATGTTGAGCTCCAGCTTGATCATGCGTGACTCCACTGGGCCGGCGCCAAAAAAGAAATCAGTGATCGGGTCTAATTAGCAGGCAATAAAAATGCGCCCGAAGGCGCATTTATTTCATCGTATTGCTGGCTTCTATTTCTTCGCCAGGAGTCTTACTCACCACGCATCGTTAAGGCAGTATTGATGAGCCAGGCAGCCGATCCCACCAATGCAGCAGTATCGTTGATAATCATATTGACGGAGATGTCACTCACATAACCGCTCATTGGCCCTTTATGTTTAAAGCGGCTGACAAAATCGGTCTGGGGAATAAAGCTGGCGATCTTTGGAATAATTCCGCCGCCCAGGTACACACCACCTTTCGCCCCCAGAGATAAGGCTTTATCTCCAGCAACACTGCCCAGAATATTGCAAAACGTGACCAGAGCCTCCCGGCATGTCGGGTCTTCGTCGGCCAATCCCTTGGTGCTGACCTCAGCCGGCGTAAAATCCTGGGCTGGTGTACCGTTGATATGAGAAAGTGCGCGATAAATTGAAACCAGGCCACGGCCCGACAGAATATCTTCAATAGATACATGGTCATCGGTCTGTGCCAGGAATGCACGAATGGCCATTTCTTTATCGGTGGTGGGAGCAAAACTACAATGGCCGCCCTCGGTTGGGAGAATCTTCCAGCCACGTTGTGTCTGGGTATGGTCAGGCACCAGAGCAGCCATGCCGAAACCGGTTCCGGGGCCAAGCACAACAATAGCTGAATCCTGACTGGATTTTGCGGTATAGAGGGGTTTGATATCCTGCGCCGGCAAGAAGGGTGTGGCATAAGCAAGGGCTGCGAAGTCGTTAATCACGTCGAGCGCTTTCATGCCCATCTCTTTGCGCAGGTCTTCGATGGAAAACTTCCAGTTCAGATTGGTCATCTGGGCCCAGCCTTTTTCAATGGGGCCCGCAATAGCCAGGCAGGCGTAGGGCGGCAGTGATGCCCCAACTTGGCTGCAGTAGGCTTTGATCATTGTGGCAATGTCAGGATAGTCGGCACATTTCAGGGTCTTTTGTTGCTGGGCCCCGTAATTCTGTTGTCCTGCATTCGTACTTAATTCAACCAAGCCGAACCGCGCATTGGTGCCGCCGATGTCTGCTACCAGTAACTGACTCATGCTTCTCCTCAATTTTATATATCAATACTGTCGTTATATCGCATTGCAACCCGAAGCGAGGCGCATGACGTAGCTATGTGAGCTATGCTGATTCTGTGCCAAAAGCGATGCGGAAAGATATTCGCAAGAGTAACGACACCGGAACCAGCATTCAAGGCCGGCGCAGTGTAGTTATCATTGACAGCGCTGTCAATAAGTAGTAGCTTCCCGGGCGACCGGGCGTTAATAGTAGTAAAAACGACGATAAGTCAGCTTATTTACCTGTTCTCCGCGCTAAAATCGTCGAACATTAATTATTCATAGATGAAAAGATGTCATAAAAGGTTAAAGTTGGTGCGCTTCGTTATGTGCAACTGCTACCTTTTATACAGGGATCGTTGATGAGCTTGCCCTGCGTACCTTCTTTTAACGAGGTTTGTCACGTCCCTCGTTTTTATTAAGTAAATAAATCTCTAACCCCGGCTATAGATGTACGTTTTTAACAGGTTGATAACTATGAAAAATAAAATGCTTCATCGCTTTCTGTTTGCAGGAGCGATTTCGGCAGTATTGCTCGGCTTCCTTTCTGGCTGCGACAACAACACCAACAACACAACAAACGAAACACCTTCTGCTTCTTCGGCAACGGCCGCATCGGCTGCTTCTGAGAAAGTTGAATGGCCCGCTATTACCAGTGCGGTCAAAAAAGACCCGGCGCTGGAAAAAAAGATTGATGAACTCATGGCGCGTATGACGCTGGAAGAGAAGATTGGCCAATTGGTACAACCGGAGATCAAGCAGGTCACGCCGGAAGATATTAAAAAGTATCACGTTGGTTCTGTCCTTAATGGTGGTGGGACCACGCCGGGGAACAACAAATACGCAAAACTTGATGACTGGGTTGCTTTGGCAGACAGCTTATATCACGCCTCAGTTGATAAAAATGACGGTCGTGTAGGTATCCCGATCATGTGGGGCACCGATGCTGTACATGGTTTGGGTAATGTTATTGGTGCCACCTTGTTTCCCCATAACATTGGTTTGGGGGCCACCCATAATCCAGAGTTGATCAAGCAGGTTGGTGAAGTTACCGCCCGCGAAATTGCGGCCACCGGTCTGGATTGGAATTTCTCCCCCACTGTTGCCGTGGCGCGTGATGATCGTTGGGGTCGCGCATACGAAGCTTACTCAGAAGATCCGGAGATTGTTCGCGCCTATGCCGGCGAGATGGTTGAAGGCTTGCAAGGTATTGGTGGTTCTGATGAGTTTTTAACCGAGCGTCATGTCATTGCCACGGCCAAGCATTTCATCGGCGATGGCGGCACATTAAATGGTGTGGATCGCGGAGCAACCCAAGGCGATGAGAAGCATCTGCGCGATATTCACGGTGCCGGTTATTTCAGCGCATTGGAGGCAGGTGTACAGGTGGTGATGGCCTCTTTCACCAGTTGGCAAGATACCCGCATGCACGGCCATAAATATTTATTGACCGATGTTTTAAAAGGACAAATGGGCTTTGATGGCCTGGTGGTAGGCGACTGGAGCGGCCACGGCTTTATTCCCGGTTGTACGGCATTGAACTGCCCCGAATCGATTAACGCCGGTCTTGATATTTATATGGTCCCGGAACCGGAATGGAAAGAGTTGTACAACAACTTGTTGGAGCAAGCCAAAACAGGCGTGATCCCGATGGCGCGGGTTGATGATGCCGTCCGCCGAATTCTCCGGGTAAAAATGCGTGCCGGTTTATTTGACCGTGGTGCTCCGTCTACTCGCGAACTGGCGGGTAAGGAAAATGTTCTCGGTGCTCCGGAGCACCGCGCAGTAGCACGACAAGCAGTGCGTGAATCGCTGGTGATGCTGAAAAATAAAAATGGCCTCTTACCCTTGGCGCGTAAACAAAAAGTTCTGGTAGCCGGTGATGGCGCGGACAATATTGGTAAGCAGGCTGGTGGTTGGTCCATTTCGTGGCAGGGTACGGGTAACGTGAATTCCGACTTCCCCGGCGCGACCTCGATTTTTGCCGGCATCAGCGAAGTGGTAACCTCAGCGGGCGGCACAGCCTCATTAAGTGTTGACGGTTCTTTCGGTGAAAAACCTGATGTGGCTATTGTGGTGTTTGGTGAAGATCCCTACGCAGAAATGCAAGGTGATGTGGGTAACCTTGCCTATAAACCGCGAGATGCCAGCGATCTGGAGCTGTTGAAAAAACTGCGCAGCCAAGGTATTCCAGTTGTGTCCCTGTTCATCTCCGGGCGCCCGCTGTGGGTCAACAAAGAGCTGAATGCATCCGATGCATTTGTGGCTATCTGGCAACCGGGTACTGAAGGTGCCGGTATTGCCGATGTTATCTTCAAAAATGCCGCAGGCGATATTAATCACGACATGAAAGGGCGCCTGACATTCTCCTGGCCCAAGCGTCCGGATCAGGGGCCGCTCAATCGTGGCGATGAAAATTACGATCCATTGTTTCCCTATGGCTTCGGTTTGAGTTACGCAGACAAAGACACGCTGGGCGATAATTTACCGGAAGAGGGCGTGCAACTTGCTGAAGCACTGGACGTTCTGGAAATCTTTAATCGTCGTCCGCTTGATCCCTGGTCGCTTGAAATTATTGGCAATCAGAACGATCGCATCACTATGACCAGTAACACAATAAAGGCATCTTCATTGATGATCGAAGCGGTTGACCGCAATGAACAACAGGATGCGCGTCGGGTGGTGTGGAATGGCAGCGGTAGCGGCCAGGTCGCGCTATCCACAGAAAATCGCCAGGATTTTATCAATTACCTGAAATCCAATTCTGCGCTGGTGTTCGATATCAAGGTCGATGCGGCGCCTACCGATGTTACATATCTGCGTTTGGGTTGCGGTTCTTACTGCGCTTCCGATATTGACTTCACTGCACGTCTCAAAGCATTTGAAGGCGAGGGATGGCAAACCGTGACTGTCGGTCTGGCCTGTTTCCCTCAATCCGGTGCCAACTTTGGCGTTGCTCAACCACCCAGTGAATTTTTCACACAGGTATTACAGCCTTTCTCACTGGTTACCTCAGGCTCGCTGGATATCACCTTTGCGAACATCCGCGTTGTGAAGGGTGCTGCGGAAGGCGAGGCGGGTAAATGTAACTAGTATTTCTAGCCTCGTGCTAGCGAGGCAAAAAAGCCATGCAGAATTTCTGTGTGGCTTTTTTTATGCGAGGTGTTTTTACACGAGATCAGGCAAATCCGTGTGTTTTCACAATAACGTCGCATTGGCAGTATCAGGAGCTTGTTGTAAGGAGACGGCTAACAACGATTACACAAATGATTGCATTGGAGAGTTTATCAACATGCGAAGTCAACAAACTTCCACCACCTGGCCCCGTTTAATCTCCGCTGTTAAACAAGATCCACTGATTGAGCAGCGAGTTGAGGATATCCTGGCGCAGATGAGCCTTGAAGAAAAAGTGGGACAAATGATTCAGCCGGAGATTCGTTATGTCACCCCGCAAGACATCAAGGACTTCCATATCGGCTCCGTGTTAAACGGCGGTGGCTCAGTTCCCAATGGTAATCGTTTCGCAAAGGCGGCAGATTGGATCGCCATGGCCGATAGTTTTTATCATGCCTCTATGGATGACAGTGATGGCAAGGTGGCAGTGCCCGTAATATGGGGTACAGATGCTGTGCATGGTGTAGGTAACCTTGTCGGCGCCACCTTGTTTCCCCACAACATCGCATTGGGTGCTGCCAACAATCCCGAACTGATAAAGAAGATTGGTGAAATCACCGCGCGCGAAATTGCGGTTACCGGTCTGGATTGGGACTTTTCTCCGACTGTTGCGGTTGTGCGAGATGATCGCTGGGGACGCACCTACGAATCCTACTCAGAAGACCCTGCCGTTGTACGCACCTACGCCGGCAAGATGGTGGAAGGCTTACAGGGCGATGCATCCACCACCGCGTTTCTCGATGAATACCATGTCATTGCCACGGCAAAACATTTCCTGGGTGATGGCGGTACGGTTAATGGTATTGATCGCGGAGACAACAAAGATGATGAAGCGGTACTGCGCGATATTCACGCCGCCGGCTATATGAGTGCGATAGAGGCGGGTGTGCAAACTGTGATGGCCTCATTCAATAGTTGGCACGGCGAGCGGATGCATGGGCATCGCTATCTGTTGACGGAAGTGTTAAAAAACCAAATGGGTTTTGATGGCTTTGTTGTGGGTGACTGGAACGGCCATGGTTTTATCAAGGGTGCTTCTGTGCTTGATTGTCCGCATGCAATTAACGCGGGCCTGGATATGTTTATGGTGCCCGACCCGGAATGGAAAACCTTATTCAATAACACGCTGGATCAGATCAAAACCGGCGTGATTCCCCTCAGTCGTGCTGATGATGCTGTGCGGCGGATCTTGCGTGTCAAATTACGGGCTGGCTTGTTTGAACGAGGCGCTCCCTCAACGCGACCGCTGGCAGGCAAAGACGAACTGCTCGGCGCGCCAGAGCATCGCGCTGTTGCTCGTCAGGCGGTACGCGAATCGCTCGTGTTGTTGAAAAATAAAAACAACCTGCTGCCGCTCTCGCCGTCACTGAAGATCCTGGTAGCGGGCGACGGTGCTGATAATATCTCCAAGCAAACGGGTGGGTGGTCGGTTACATGGCAAGGTACGGGCAACACCATGGCTGACTTCCCGGGTGCCACAACGTTGCTTATGGGGATGAACGAGGCGGTGGAGCGTGGCGGCGGCAAGATCCTGTACAGCCCGGACGGTTCCTATACCGAAAAACCGGATGTGGCGATTGTTGTCTTCGGGGAAGATCCCTACGCTGAAATGCAGGGTGATGTGCAGAACCTGTTGTACAAGCCGGCGAATAATCATGATCGTGAGTTGCTGAAAAAATTGAAGGCAGCGGGTATTCCCGTCGTTTCGCTGTTTATTACCGGGCGGCCATTGTGGGTGAACCAGGAGTTAAATCACTCCGATGCATTTATGGTGATCTGGCAACCCGGTACCGAGGGTGGCGGTGTGGCTGACGTGATCTTTACAACAGCGGAGGGGAAAATTCAGCACGATGTAAAAGGTCGTCTGACATTTTCCTGGCCCAAGCGCCCCGATCAGGGTCCATTAAATCTGGGGGATGAACATTACGATCCGCTGTTTCCCTATGGCTACGGTTTGCGTTATGGCGAACCGGACAACCTGGGTGATGACTTGCCGGAAGATGGCATGGCAGTCCAGGAAACAACACATATTCTGGAGATATTCAATCGACGTCCGATGACGCCCTGGCATATTGAGTTAGAGGGTGGAAAAAATGATCGCGCGGTAATGAATGGCAATATTGCGCAAGTTTCTACCTTGACTGCAACCGTTGTTGATCGTGATGTACAAGAGGATGCTCGTCGCGTTGTATGGAATGGCTCCGGTACAGGATTGATTGCGCTCTCCACGGAAAACCGCCAGGTGCTGATTGATTACCTCAACGAGCAGGGTGTTTTGGAGTTTGATATCAAGGTTGATAAAGCACCGACGGCTGATGTCATTCTGCGAATCGGTTGTGGCTCTTCATGCAATTCGGATTTGCCTATTACTGACAAGATTAATGCCATTGCCCATACCGGCTGGCGTCGGTTGACGGTCGACCTTGCTTGTTTCCCCGATGTAGGTTCAAATTTCGGTTTGGTGTTACCACCCGAGGAGTTTTTCCATCTCGTGCTTGAGCCTTTTACCTTGGTGACTGATGGGGAAATGGATATCAGTTTTGCCAACATTCGTTTGGTTAAACATGCCGCTACAGGTAGATCGATTCGTTTTGAATAGCCTCCTAATCCCTAAACGTCGTTGTACGGCTTTTAGGGATTTCCTGACACAGCCTGCACCACGCTAATGCATCTGTACTCCGCAAATAATCTGATTCAGAAAATAGTAGAAAATCCTGCTGACTCAATAGAGTGCTACGTCTCTGGCTGTGGTGCATGAATATGTGCGTTGTTGGTGCTTTTGGTGAGCTACTGCTGGTAATTAATGCAGCATAAATTGTTGGCGACTCCCAATGCTTGGGCATGGATGATTTTGACTAAAGTATAAATTCATTAAACACCAAGCTAATATCTCTTTGATTTCTCTCAACTAAAAATGAAAAAGTAAAACCCAATATTCTTTTGGCATAAGCCTTGCTGAATTGTGTTCAGTCATCTTGGCGTGCAGCGGTGAGTTTTTATAATGATTTTTAATTTCACCGTTGTTTTAAAGTGGTGCGATGTTCAGATTTATCTGCAACATCATGCAGCATTTCGCGGGAGAGTTGACCACACACAATTAAACTGGAGAAGGCTCTATGAAAAAATACGTGGCTTACTGCCTTGGTACATTTGTTGGCTCGTTAACTTTGACTCCTTATGCGCTTGCTAATGCCAGCCTGACGGAAGCCTTTCAAAAAGGAACGACAAAAATAAACTTTCGCTTGCGTTATGAAGATGTGAGCTGGGATGGTTTGGAAGATTCAGATGCATTTACTCTGCGCTCACGTCTTTCTTATCAATCCGGCGCTTACCAGGGGTTTGCTTTTGCGGCAGAGTTTGATGATGTGCGTGAGTTGGATGATGTTGATTATCGCACGGCAGCCAATGATCCTTTGAATCCCGGCACAGCGATTATTGCCGACCCCGAGGGAACAGAGGTTAATCAGGCCTTTGTGTCTTACGACAATTTCAGCACGCAATTCAAATACGGTCGACAACGTATCACATTGGATAACCAACGGTTTATCGGCGCGGTGGGCTGGCGGCAGAACGAGCAAACCTATGATGCGTTTTCGATAACCAATAAGGGTTTGCCGGATACGCAGTTATTTTACGCTTATGTCACCAACGTCAATCGAGTATTTGGTGAGGACAACCTTATAGGCGATCATGATCAGGAAACTCATTTGCTAAATGCAAATTACGCTGGTTTCGGTGCAGGCAAATTATCACTCTATGCATATCTTATCGATAATCTGAGTGCGCCGGCTTTGGCCAGTGATACCTACGGTGCACGTTGGATGGGGCGGATCAATAACACTTTTGGTTACAACCTTGAATATGCTACGCAATCGGAAGGTGGCGATAATCCGGTGACCTACTCGGCTGATTACATGCTGGCTGAAGGTGTGGTGACACTAGGCAAGGTCACCGCTACACTGGGATACGAATTGCTTGGTTCTGATGACGGTGTCGTGGGTTTCGCTACACCCTTGGCCACGCTGCATGCTTTTCAGGGCTGGACGGATCGCTTCCTTGATACACCCGCTAATGGTATTGAAGATATTTATGCCACATTGGCGACCAACCTTGCAGGTGTGCAGTTGGTTGTTACCTATCATGAACTGGCGTCGGACGTGAACAGTGTTGATTACGGTAGTGAGTGGGATTTCAGCGCAAGTAAAAAGTGGGGTCCGGTTATGTATACCGCAAAGTTTGCTGATTACGCGGCAGATGATTTCGGTTCTGATACGACCAAATTTTGGTTAATGGCAGATATTAATTTTTAAGTAAACGTTTGAGCCACTGTTTCTACCGAAAAATAAAAAGGGCTGCAGTCGCAGCCCTTTTTATTAACAAGCGTCTTGTTGACAAATGCCCAGTTTAGTTTGCTTGGCCCATTTTATTTGCTTGGATAGTCCCGTTGTACACTGCCGGTATACAGCTGACGCGGGCGACCGATTTTATACGCGGAACTGACCATCTCATCCCAGTGGGCATACCAGCCTACTGCGCGGCCAGTGGCAAAAATAACGGTGAACATTTCTGTGGGAATGCCAATAGCTTTCATGATAATGCCGGAATAGAAATCCACATTCGGATACAGTTTTTTCTGAATGAAGTATTCGTCTTCCAGTGCAATCTTTTCCAGTCGTTTGGCTATTGCCAGCAGTGGATCATTCTCCAGGCCCAGTTCAGCCAGAACTTCATCGCAGGTTTGTTTCATCACTTTGGCACGTGGGTCAAAGTTCTTGTAAACGCGATGACCGAAGCCCATCAAACGGAACGGATCATTCTTATCTTTTGCTTTGGCAACGAATTTGTCGATGTTGTCCACGCTGCCGATTTCTTCCAGCATTTTTAACACGGCTTCGTTAGCACCACCGTGAGCCGGCCCCCACAAGGTGGCAATGCCCGCTGCGATAGCCGCAAAAGGGTTGGTGCCGGAAGAGCCGGAGAGGCGCACCGTCGATGTGGATGCATTCTGCTCGTGGTCGGCATGAAGGATAAAGATACGATCCAT
Organism: Cellvibrio sp. ARAG 10.3; assembly: GCF_051846955.1. Taxonomy (NCBI): domain Bacteria; kingdom Pseudomonadati; phylum Pseudomonadota; class Gammaproteobacteria; order Cellvibrionales; family Cellvibrionaceae; genus Cellvibrio; species Cellvibrio sp. ARAG 10.3. The sequence continues at coordinate 234,770 of NZ_JBPYCU010000004.1, read as the reverse complement.
GGCTTTGGCCAGTACCTGGCTCACTTTGGGCGCCTGGCCTGCTTTGCCGAAGGTCATATTCAAATAATTTTCTGCATAACCCAGCGTGCTGTCCGGTGCGATAAATTCTTCGCCCTGGCTGTGTTTGTAAACCATCGCGGCCAGAGTCGGCATTTGGCCGATCAAACGGTGCGCGGTGATTTTGCGATCTTCTTCTTTAGTGATATCAAGCCCTTCATTATAAACAGCGGCAAGTGCTGCTACTGCGCTGCACAGAATTGCCATGGGGTGTGCATCGCGTTTAAAGGTTTTGATGAGAGCAGCTACAGAGGGGTCGACAGCGGAGTGGTTTTTGACGGCGTTGGTGAATTCTTGCTTTTGCGTATCGTTTGGAAGTTCGCCATTTAATAGCAGATAACAGGTTTCGAGGTAATCAGAGTGATCGGCTAATTGATCAATAGGGTAACCACGATGGAGCAGAATACCTTTGTCGCCGTCAATGAAAGTAATCTTGGATTCGCATGAAGCGGTGGACATAAATCCCGGATCGAAGGTAAAAAAGCCGTTCTTGGTAATGCTGGTAACGTCGATAACGTCAGGACCGGTAGAGCTGTTATAGATGGGCAACTCAATTGCCGCATCCAAGCCGTCAACCGTTAAGTGTGCTTTCTTGTCAGTCATTACTGACTCCTGTAGTTACTAATAAAGGCTTACGTACATGGCAGGAGGCCAAGACAGGTTGATAAACGGGGCACAACTATAAGGATAGATTTAGCTTTGTCAAATTGTGGGGAGTCCGTTTGCGGTCGGCATTATAGATGACTTAACCCGCAGGATGATAGCTTTTGCCTTTATTTACCGCCTTTACCTGTAATGTCCCATTCCGGGCTTTTAGTGTGGCAGCGCTGTCAATTTTTATAGCCTGCATTAATCACGCTAATAAATAAAACCTTCCTTATCTCTGTTCTGCACTTTTATAGCGCGCGATTATTTATCGATGTTCGCTTTTGATGCGTAATTGGTAATAAAGCCTCCGAAAAACGATAAATTTCTGTGGATTTGATTGCCATTTTGGGTCGGCTTTTTGTTTGTGTTTCTGAAGTTCCCTCTCTATAATACGGCGCGACTTGCAGGATGCGGCTGGTGACAACCTTTAACTCTCCTGTTTTTATTGAAATCTGCTATCAGTAACTCGTGGTACAGGGTCGATTTGGACGATAGGTTGAGGTAAAGCGTTGAACCCGACGCTCATTCTTAAAACCTGCCCGCGATGGGCAAAAAGGTGACTATCAACCGTGAACAAAAAAAGACCTGTCAATCTCGATATATCCACTATCAAACTTCCCATCACCGCTTACGTTTCTATCCTTCATCGTATATCAGGCATTTTCCTTTTTGCTGGCATGGCCGTATTACTTTGGCTATTGGACGCGAGTCTGGCCTCAGAGGAAAGCTTTGCCGCGATGAAAGAGTCCCTGAATAATCCGGTTTACAAGTTCGTACTCTGGGGTGTGCTTGCTGTTCTTGCCTACCACACTGTTGCCGGTGTGCGTCACCTGACAATGGATGGCGGCGTAGGCGAGACCTTAAAGGGTGGTCGACTGGGCGCCAAGCTTGTGGTGCTGTTGGCCATAGTATTGATCGTATTAGCCGGAGTGTGGATATGGTAACCGCAGTAACCAGTTTTGGTCGTAGTGGTTTGTATGATTGGTTAATCCAGCGCGTTGGCGCTGTGGTATTGACAGCCTATACAATCTTTCTTGTCGTTTATATTGCCCTGAATCCTGACCTGGATTTTGCCCAGTGGAGCGCGCTCTTTAATCAGTTGTGGATGCGCATCTTCAGCCTGCTCGCGCTTATCTCATTTATTACACATGCCTGGATCGGTCTCTGGTCGGTTCTGACCGACTATCTCACCAATCGTTTGTTGGGAGCCAAGGCCACCGTATTGCGCGTTGTTGCGCAGATGGTATTGGGTGTTGCTGCTGTGACCTACCTGGTCTGGGGCGTTGAAATTTTGTGGGGATTCTAGGCAGATGGCTAATATACGAACAATTTCATTCGACGGTATTGTCATTGGTGGCGGTGGCGCGGGTATGCGTGCGGCACTGCAATTGGCGCAATCCGGTTATAAAACAGCAGTAATCACCAAAGTCTTTCCAACACGTTCACACACCGTATCAGCCCAGGGCGGTATCACCTGCGCTATCGCGAGTGCTGACCCGAACGATGATTGGCGCTGGCACATGTACGACACCGTTAAGGGGTCTGACTACATCGGTGACCAGGATGCTATCGAGTATATGTGTTCCGTTGGTCCGGAAGCAGTCTTTGAATTGGAGCACATGGGCTTGCCTTTCTCCCGCACCGAAAACGGCCGTATTTATCAACGTCCGTTCGGCGGGCAATCAAAGGATTTTGGCAAGGGCGGCCAGGCGGCTCGCACTTGCGCGGCGGCAGATCGTACCGGCCACGCGCTGCTCCACACCCTTTATCAGGGTAACCTCAAAAACAAAACTGTCTTCCTGAATGAATGGTTTGCCGTTGATTTGGTGAAAAATCAGGATGGCGCCGTTGTGGGCGTTATCGCGATCAATATCGAAGACGGAGAAACGGTTTACGTCAAAGCCAAAGCGACTGTATTGGCTACTGGCGGTGCCGGTCGTATATATGCGTCAACGACTAATGCTCACATCAATACCGGTGACGGTATCGGTATGGTGTTGCGTGCTGGCTTCCCGGTACAGGACATTGAGATGTGGCAGTTCCACCCGACCGGAATTGCCGGGGCAGGGGTTCTGGTGACAGAAGGTTGTCGTGGTGAAGGCGGTTACCTGATTAATAAAGACGGTGAGCGTTTCATGGAACGCTATGCGCCAAACGCTAAAGACCTCGCCGGTCGCGACGTGGTGGCCCGGTCCATGGTGCAGGAGATCCTGGAAGGGCGTGGTTGTGGCCCGAATGGTGATCACGTGCTGTTGAAGCTGGATCATCTGGGCGAAGAAGTCCTTGAAAGCAAATTGCCGGGTATTTGCGAGTTGTCACGTACCTTTGCTCATGTTGATCCGGTTTATGCTCCCATTCCGGTTGTGCCGACGTGCCACTACATGATGGGCGGTGTACCCACCAACGTGAACGGCCAGGCGTTGACGGTTGATGCGAATGGTAAAGACGTTGTCATTGATGGCCTCTACGCTTGTGGCGAAGTGGCTTGTGTATCCGTTCATGGTGCTAACCGTCTCGGTGGTAACTCCCTGTTGGACCTCGTGGTATTCGGCCGTGCGGCTGGGCTCTACATCGAGAAAGCGCTGCGTGAAGGTATTGAGCAGCGTGACGCCACCCAGGCCGATATTGAGAAATCCATGGCTCGCCTGAACAAAATTAACACCTCAACCAGCGGTGAAAGTGCTGCGGTGTTGCGTAAGGAGCTGCAAACCATCATGCAGAATTACTTCGGTGTATTCCGCAAAGGCGAGTACATGCAGAAGGGTATTCAGCAGTTGGCAGAGCTGCGCCCGCGCGTTGAGAGTGTCTGTATCACAGATAAGAGCAGCGCGTTTAATACGGCTCGTATCGAAGCGCTTGAATTACAAAATCTGTTGGAAGTGGCTGAAGCTACCGCTATCGCAGCGGAAGAGCGCAAGGAATCTCGCGGTGCTCATGCCCGTGAAGACTTCCAGGATCGTGATGACCAGAATTGGTTGTGCCACTCCATTTATTTCCCGGCTGACAAACGTGTCGCCAAGCGTGCGGTAAATTTTGCGCCGCGCACTATGGAAGCGTTTGAACCTAAAGTTCGTACTTATTAATCGGGGAGACAGATAAATGTTGAAAGTTGAAGTCTACCGCTACAATCCGGACACCGACAAAGAGCCGTACATGAAAACCTACGAGATCGATACCCAGGGTAAAGATCTAATGGTGCTGGATGTGCTGGAAATGTTAAAAGCCCAGGATGAGAGCCTGGCTTATCGTCGCTCATGCCGCGAAGGGGTTTGCGGTTCTGATGGCATGAACATCAATGGCAAGAATGGTTTGGCGTGTATCAAGCCCTTGTCTGAATGCGTCAAGAACAACAAATTGGTGCTACGCCCACTGCCCGGTTTGCCAGTGATCCGTGACCTGGTAGTCGATATGACCCAGTTCTACGACCAATACAAAAAAATTGAGCCTTATTTGCAGAACGACACGCCAGCACCGGCGATCGAGCGGTTACAATCACCGGAAGATCGTGAGAAGCTGGATGGCCTGTATGAGTGTATACTTTGCGCCTGTTGTTCAACCAGTTGCCCATCTTTTTGGTGGAATCCGGACAAGTTCATTGGACCTGCCGGGCTGTTGCAGGCTTACCGCTTTTTGGCGGACAGCCGCGACCTGGCCACTGAGAAACGCTTGTCCAACCTGGACGACCCTTTCAGCGTATTCCGCTGTCACGGAATCCAGAACTGTGTGGCGGTTTGCCCCAAAGGGTTAAACCCGACACGGGCCATTGGCCATATCCGCAACATGCTGTTACAGAGCGCTACCTAAGGTGGCGCTTTTGTGTATTTGCAGGCGGTAAATCTTTGATGCCTTGGGCTTGATACCCCAAACATCAGTACAAGGCATTAACTCTGTTCGCTGTAATTATGAACACAGCGGCTTAAAAGCGGCGCCTTCGACCACAAGTTGAGGGCGTTATTGTAGCTAACAGCTAGTGATAGCAGGGGTAGTGGGCATAGCCCAGGCCAGTGTCCTTCGCAGGTTATGCTGGCGGTCCCCATGATTAAGGTGGGTGGAATGCAAGACAGCATCATGGAGCAATTTTGGAGCACGTCGCACATCTCTGGTGGGAACGCTGCTTACGTCGAAGAGCTCTACGACAAGTATTTACACGACGCGAATGCCGTTCCTGAAGAGTGGCGCAATTATTTTGAACAGCTGCCACGCGTCAACGGCGTTGTAACCCAGGATACCCCGCACTCAGTGATTCGCGCTCAATTCGAGCAACTGGGTAAAAGCCGGGTGCGCACTGTAACCGCTCCTGCGGCAGCGGGCTCAGTCAGTATTGAGCACGAGCGCAAGCAGGTAAAGGTTCTGCAACTCATCAGCTCCTACCGTTTTCGCGGGCATCAAAAAGCCCAGCTCGACCCGCTGGGTTTGATGGAACGTGCTCAGGTGCCAGATCTCGATCTTGGCTTTCATGGCCTCACCAATGCCGACCTCGATACCGTATTCCAGACCGGCAATTTGTTTATTGGTAAAGAGGAAGCTCCGCTGCGCGATATTATCGCCGCACTGGAGAAAACCTACTGCGGCCACGTCGGCCCGGAAATCATGCATATCACCAATCTGGCGGAAAAGCAGTGGCTTCAACAACGCCTGGAGAGTGTGCGTTCCAACCCGGAATTCAGCAAAGAGCAACGTTTGGCAGTGCTGGAACGGTTGACGGCAGCCGAAGGCCTGGAGCGTCACCTGGATAGCAAATACCCCGGTACCAAGCGTTTTGGTCTTGAAGGTGGTGAAAGCTTTATCCCGCTTGTTGATGCCTTGGTCAAGCGAGCCGGCACCTATGGCGCAAAAGAAATTGTGTTAGGTATGGCGCACCGCGGTCGTCTTAATACCTTGGTTAACGTCTTTGGTAAAAACCCTGCCGATTTGTTTGCTGAATTCGATGGCCGCCGTCTGGTAGATACGTCTGGCGATGTGAAATACCACCAGGGTTTCTCCTCAAACGTGATGACTCCCGGTGGTGAACTGCACATGGCGATGGCATTTAACCCGTCGCATCTGGAAATTGTGTCGCCGGTAGTAGAAGGCTCCGTGCGTGCGCGCCAGGATCGCCGTAAAGACAAAGTAGGCGGTAAAGTAGTGCCCATCGTGGTTCATGGTGATGCGGCATTTGCCGGTCAGGGCGTGGTGATGGAAACCTTCCAGATGTCACAAACCCGCGCTTATGGCACGGGTGGAACGTTGCATCTCGTGATCAACAACCAGGTCGGTTTTACCACCAGCAAGCGTGAAGATGCCCGCTCGACCGAGTACTGTACCGATGTGGCCAAGATGATTGAGTGCCCCATCTTCCACGTTAACGGTGACGACCCTGATGCGGTTTTGTTCGTAGCCCAATTGGCCATGGATTACCGTTACGAATTCAAAAAAGACGTGGTGATTGATCTGGTTTGTTACCGCCGTCGTGGCCACAACGAGACTGATGAGCCCTCCGCTACCCAGCCGTTGATGTACAAGGTGATTCGCAGCCATAAAACCACTCGCACATTGTATGCCGACAAATTGATTGCAGCCGGTTTGCTGGATCAGGCCACCGCCGACGAGATGACCAACAACTATCGCGCCGCGCTGGATCGTGGTGAGCATGTTGCCAGTGGTCTGGTGAGCGAACCGGATCGCTCCTTGTTTGTCGATTGGTCAGCTTATATCGGCCATGATTGGACTGCGCCCAGCGATACGGGTGTTGAGCTGAAAGCCTTGCAGGCGATTGCCAATAAAATGTGTGAAGTGCCTGATGGCGTTGTCATGCAGAAGCAAGTTGAAAAAATCTACGAAGACCGCCGCAAGATGGCTGGCGGTGCCTTGCCGCTCAACTGGGGGATGGCTGAAACCCTGGCTTACGCCACGTTGTTGGAGCAAGGTTATTTTGTCCGTATGACCGGTCAGGACGTGGGCCGCGGTACCTTCTCACACCGCCATGCGGTGCTGCATAGCCAGAAAGACGGTTCCAGTTATGTACCTTTAAGTCACATGAAAGACGGGCAACCGGATTTCGAACTCTACGACTCCTATTTGTCAGAAGAAGCTGTGTTGGCCTTTGAATATGGTTATGCCACGACAGCACCGGGCGGATTGGTGATCTGGGAGGCCCAATTTGGCGATTTCGCTAACGGTGCGCAAGTGGTGATCGACCAGTTCATCACCAGTGGCGAACATAAATGGGGCCGCTTGTGTGGTTTGACCATGCTGTTGCCGCACGGTTATGAAGGGCAGGGGCCGGAGCACTCGTCTGCGCGTCTTGAACGTTTCATGCAGTTGTGTGCTGAGCATAATATCCAGGTATGTGTACCGACGACGCCGGCTCAAGTGTTCCATATGCTGCGTCGCCAGGCGATTCGTCCGATGCGTCGTCCTTTGGTGGTGATGAGTCCGAAATCGCTGCTGCGTCACAAACTGGCAACATCCACCCTGGAAGAGTTGGCCAATGGACAATTCCAGAACGTGATTGCCGATAACAGTGTTGATCCGGCCAAAGTGAAGCGCGTTATCCTGTGCAGTGGCAAGGTGTATTACAACCTGCTGGAAGAACGTATTGCCCGTAACCAGGATAATGTTGCGTTAATTCGTCTGGAACAACTTTATCCTTTCCCTGAACAAGAGCTGCGTGCCGCGCTCGCGCCTTACACCAGTTTGCAGGATATCCGTTGGTGTCAGGAAGAGCCGATGAACCAGGGCGCATGGTACAGCAGCCAGCATCACATGCGTCGTGTGGTGCACGATCACAATCCGGATCTGTATCTGGATTATGTGGGTCGCGATGCGTCGGCAGCACCGGCGGGCGGCTATATGTCTGCTCACCTTGAAGAACAAACACGTTTCATCAACGAAGCGCTGAATGTTTAACATTCAGTATGAGATGTTTACCGAATCACAGCGAGAGATAAAGGAAGAGCAATGAGTATTGAAATTAAAGCCCCGACTTTCCCTGAATCCGTGCAGGATGGGACTATTGCGACCTGGCACAAGAAGCCGGGTGAAGCCGTATCACGCGATGAGCTGATCGTTGATATCGAAACCGATAAAGTCGTGCTCGAAGTTGTCGCGCCGGCAGATGGCAGTCTCAGTGAAATTTTAAAAGGCGAAGGCGACACCGTTCTGAGCAATGAAGTCATTGCCACCTTCGTGGAAGGCGCTGCCGCAGCTCCCGCTGCAAGTAAAGAAGCCAAACCCGAAACAGCGGCTGCGGAAGCCAAGCCAGCTGCCGCTGGTGACAAGTTGGTCAACCCGGCTGCTCGCAAGATGGCAAGCGAAAATAACATTAATGCGGCGGACGTATCCGGCACTGGCAAAGATGGTCGTGTAACCAAAGAAGATGTGGCTAATCATTTGAAATCTGCCCCGGCAAGTGCACCGGCTGCGAAAGCGCCTTCCGCTACCGCACCGGTTCCGGCAATGGAAGCGGTGGGCGATCGCGTTGAAAAACGTGTGCCGATGACACGTTTGCGCAAGCGTATCGCTGAGCGTTTGCTTGAAGCCTCCAATACAACCGCCATGCTGACCACATTCAATGAAGTGAATATGGGTCCGATCATGGAGTTGCGTGCTAAGTACAAAGACCAATTTGAAAAAGCCCATAACGGTACTCGCCTGGGCTTTATGAGCTTCTTTGTGAAAGCGGCTGCTGAAGCGCTGCGTCGTTTCCCGGCGGTCAATGCGTCCATTGATAATAATGACATCGTGTATCACGGTTATCAGGATATCGGTGTGGCCGTTTCTACCGACAAAGGTCTGGTGGTTCCGGTGTTGCGCAACGCTGAGAACATGAGTCTGGCAACGATTGAAAATACCATCCGTGATTTCGGTCTGCGTGCCCGCGACGGCAAGCTGGGCATTGAAGAAATGTCTGGCGGCACTTTCACCATTACTAATGGCGGTGTGTTTGGTTCGCTTTTGTCTACTCCCATCCTGAACTTGCCGCAGTCTGCCATTCTGGGCATGCACAAGATTCAGGAGCGTCCAATGGCCGTTAACGGCGAGGTAAAAATTCTGCCGATGATGTACCTGGCGCTGTCCTACGATCACCGTCTGCTGGACGGTAAAGAAGCGGTGCAATTCCTGGTGGCGATCAAGGATCTGCTCGAAGATCCGGCACGCATCCTTCTGGAAATCTAGGTTACCTGTTTCAGCTAACCGCTGCCCCGTCTTACTTGGGCTGCCCGATGAGTCGGGCAGCCACATCGACCAAATTTGGGAATGAAAACTATGTCTGAAAAATATGATGTGATCGTAATTGGTTCCGGTCCTGCCGGTTATGTCGCGGCGATTCGTGCTGCACAATTGGGATTAAAAACCGCGTGTATTGAAAAATGGCGCAACGAAGAAGGTAAGGGTGTAAACGGCGGCACCTGTTTGAACGTTGGTTGTATTCCTTCCAAAGCCTTGCTGGACAGTTCATACAAATATCACGAAGCCAAAGACGATTTCAAAATTCATGGTATTACCACCAAAGGCATTGAAATCGATGTGCCGTCCATGATTGCGCGTAAGGCCCAGATTGTTAAGCAATTGACCGGCGGTATTGCTGCGCTGTTCAAGGCGAACGGCGTAACCGGTTTGTATGGTACCGGTAAATTGCTCGCCGGGCGTAAAGTTGAGTTTACTGACAATGAAGGCAAGACTTCCGTCCTCGAAGCCGACAATGTAATCCTGGCATCTGGTTCCAGTCCGATCAATATTCCCGTAGCGCCTGTTGATAACAAGGTTATCGTCAACTCCACCGGTGCATTGGAATTTGATTCCGTGCCCAAGCGTTTGGGTGTGATCGGTGCCGGTGTTATCGGTCTTGAGCTGGGCAGCGTGTGGAACCGCTTGGGTTCGCAGGTTGTAGTGCTTGAAGCGCTCGACAGCTTCCTGGCCATGATGGACCAACAAATTGCCAAAGAAGCGCAAAAAATTCTGACCAAACAAGGCCTGGATATTCGCACCAGCTGCCGCGTGACCGGTTCTGAGGTTAAAGGTAATGAAGTCGTGGTTACCTTCACCGACAAAGACGGTAAAGAACAAAAAGAAACCTTTGATAAATTGATTGTATGTGTGGGCCGTCGTCCATACACCGAAGGTTTGTTGGCGGCTGATAGCGGCGTGAATCTTGATGAGCGCGGCTTCATTTACGTTAACGATTTGTGCTCTACCAATGCACCCGGTGTGTGGGCAGTCGGCGACGTTGTGCGCGGTCCGATGCTGGCGCACAAGGGTTCAGAAGAAGGTGTGATGGTTGCTGAGCGCATCGCCGGACAAAAAACGGTGATGAATTACGACATCATCCCGAATGTTATCTATACCCACCCGGAAGTGGCTGCTGTTGGTAAAACCGAAGAGCAGGTTAAAGCGGCGGGCGAGCCATACAATGTTGGTACCTTCCCCTTTGCTGCCAGCGGTCGCGCCATGGCTGCCAACGAAACCCAGGGTCTGGTGAAGATCATCGCCCACGCTGAGACGGATCGAATCCTCGGTTGCCACATTGTTGGCCCAAGTGCTGCCGACCTGGTTCAGCAGGTTGCGATTGCGATGGAGTTCGGTTCCAGTGCAGAAGATATTGGCATGATGGTATTTGGTCATCCAACCTTGTCTGAAGCCATTCACGAAGCAGCTCTGGCTGTGCATGGTCACGCCATTCACATTGCCAACAAGAAGAAGCGCTGATAATTGAGCTGCAACTTATTTGTTGCAGTTCGATGTCGATGAAGATGAAGAAGACCGCAGAGTCTTACGCTTGAGTTAATAAACTCACCCCAGGGGGCGGCGCTGTTCACAAGACTGCGCCGTCATCGATAACTTCCGTTGGCTTGTAATGAATATTCATCAAGCTCAACCATTCGTCAAAATGGAATAACACCATGAATTTGCACGAGTATCAGGGTAAACAACTCTTTGCCCAGTATGGTTTGCCTGTATCCAAAGGTATCGCTGCAGCGACTGTTGCTGAAGCGGTAGAAGCCGCCGACAAGATCGGTGGTGATATGTTTGTTGTTAAGGCGCAGGTTCACGCCGGTGGCCGTGGTAAAGCGGGCGGTGTGAAACTCGTCAAGAGCAAAGATGAAATCAAAGCGTTTGCTGAAAAGTGGTTAGGCAAAAACCTGGTAACTTACCAAACGGATGAGAAAGGCCAACCGGTTAGCCGCATTCTGGTGGAAACCTGTACTGACATCGCCAAAGAATTGTACCTGGGCGCTGTGGTTGATCGTTCCAGCCGTCGTATCGTGTTCATGGCTTCTACCGAAGGTGGTGTAGAAATCGAGAAAGTTGCACACGAAACCCCTGAAAAAATTCTCAAAGCGACTATTGACCCGTTGGTAGGCGCACAACCATTCCAGGGCCGCGAGCTGGCGTTCAAGCTGGGACTGGAAGGAAAACAAATCAATCAGTTCGTCAATATTTTCCTCGGCCTGGCCAAATTGTTTAAAGAAAAAGATCTGGCACTGCTGGAAGTAAACCCGCTGGTCATTACACCGGAAGGCAACTTGCACTGCCTGGATGCCAAATTGGTTATCGATGGCAATGCCCTGTACCGTCATCCCGAGTTGAAAGAAATGCAAGATCCTTCGCAAGAAGACGCGCGCGAAGCACACGCGGCTTCCTGGGAGCTGAACTATGTAGCGCTTGATGGCAACATCGGTTGTATGGTTAACGGCGCCGGTCTGGCGATGGGCACCATGGATATCGTCAAGCTGCACGGCGGCCAGCCTGCAAACTTCCTCGACGTAGGCGGTGGTGCAACCAAAGAGCGCGTGGTCGAAGCATTCAAAATTATTTTGTCTGATGACAATGTTAAAGCTGTATTCATCAATATCTTTGGTGGCATTGTGCGTTGCGACATGATTGCTGAAGGCGTTATCGGCGCTGTGAAAGAAGTCGGCGTAAAAGTACCTGTTGTTGTTCGCCTGCAAGGCAACAACGCCGAACTGGGTGCAAAAGTGCTGACTGACAGCGGCTTGAATATCATTGCTGACACCGACCTGACTGGCGCTGCCCAGAAAGTGGTTGCTGCAGCGGCTAACGCATAAGGGGCCCAGGGGGAAGATCATGAGCGTTTTAATCAACAAAGACACCAAAGTTATTTGTCAGGGCTTTACCGGTTCTCAGGGCACTTTTCACTCTGAACAAGCCATTGCCTACGGCACCAAGATGGTTGGCGGTGTAACGCCCGGTAAAGGTGGCCAAACCCACCTCGGCCTGCCGGTATTCAATACGGTGAAAGAAGCTGTAGAGGCCACTGGCGCTGAAGCGTCGGTCATTTATGTTCCGGCACCGTTCTGTAAGGATTCAATCCTTGAAGCAGCCAATGGTGGCATCAAGTTAATTGTGTGTATTACCGAAGGTATCCCGACGCTGGATATGCTCGATGCGAAAGTAAAATGCGACGAGTTGGGCGTGCGTTTGATTGGGCCGAACTGTCCCGGTGTGATCACTCCGGGTCAATGCAAGATCGGTATTATGCCGGGCCACATTCACAAGCCAGGTAAAGTCGGTATTGTTTCCCGCTCCGGTACCTTGACTTATGAAGCCGTTAAACAAACCACTGACTACGGCTTTGGCCAGTCCACCTGTGTGGGCATTGGTGGTGATCCGATTCCGGGCTCCAACTTTATCGACATCCTGAAGTTGTTCCAGGCGGACCCACAAACTGAAGCTATCGTTATGATCGGTGAAATCGGTGGCTCTGCGGAAGAAGAAGCTGCCGCATTTATCAAAGCGAATGTAACCAAGCCGGTTGTGTCTTATATTGCTGGTGTCACTGCGCCAGCCGGTAAGCGTATGGGTCACGCCGGTGCAATTATCTCCGGTGGTAAAGGTACAGCGGCTGAGAAGTTTGCTGCACTGGAAGATGCTGGTGTGAAGACTGTAAAAAGTCTGGCCGACATCGGCAAAGCTCTGAAAGAAGTTACCGGTTGGTAAGTTATCTGACGGGTTGAAAAAGGCGACTTCGGTCGCCTTTTTTTATGGAGTTAAAAAGGTAGCAATTGACTGCACACGCGGCAAACGCGATAAAAAATGTTAATAGTTGATACGGATCGGGTAGGAGCAGCTATTATCAAAATATAACAATATTGTTTTATCGGTGAGAGTCATCGGTCTATCTATGATAACGACAGAGACTGATATGCCCCCATTTCAAATAATAAGTTCGTTTATTCGCGCTATTGGCTTTATCGGCGCGATCCTGCTGCCTGCGGTGTTTTCTGCTGCGATATTTGCTGAACCCTCATCTGATGAAGTGAAAGACACTATGAAGCGCGCGACACGCTTTATGGTAGAAAAAGTTAGTCATCGCGGGGGATACGTCTGGTCTTATCTGCCGGACTTTTCCCGCCGTTGGGGAGAGCTGGAAGCGCGTGACACCATGATCTGGATACAGCCCCCCGGAACGGCAACCATGGGCCATGTTTTTCTGGACGCTTACCATGCAACCGGTGATGAGTATTATTATGCAGCAGCGGAGCAGGTGGCTGGAGCGATCATCTGGGCCCAACACCCCAGTGGGGGTTGGAATTACCTTGCGGATTTTGGTGGTGAAGCATCATTGCGCGATTGGTACAGTACCATCGGAAAAAATGCATGGCGCCTGGAAGAATTCCATCACTATTATGGTAACGCCACCTTCGATGATGGCGGCACTGCGGAAGCAGCGAAATTTCTGCTGCGACTTTATAACGAAAAACTTGATCCAAAATACCGCCCCGCGCTGGATAAAGCGATCAGTTTTGTTCTCGACAGCCAATATCCTAGCGGAGGTTGGCCGCAGCGTTTCCCACTGCGCCATGACTACCCACGTAAGGATCAACCGGATTACACCTCCTTCATTACATTCAATGATGATGTAGCGCAGGAGAATATCGATTTTTTATTGATGTGTTACCAGGTATTGGGTGAGCAGCGCGTGCGTGAACCTCTTGTCCGCGCGATGAACGCTTTTTTAACTACACAATTAGGCCAGCCTCAGCCCGGCTGGGCATTGCAGTACACAACAGAGTTGCAACCCGCAGGTGCTCGCAGTTACGAACCACGATCACTGTCGCCCGCTACGACCGCTGATAACATTCGCCAGCTGATTAAGTTTTATCGTATGACAGGTGAAACAAAGTTTTTGGCACGTATCCCGGAGGGGCTGGACTGGCTTGATTCCGTGCGTTTGCCGCGCAAAGATGCCATTGGTAACCGCACTCATCCTACCTTTGTTGAGGTGGGGACGGGTAAGGCGCTCTATACCCATCGACGCGGTTCCAATGCCACCAATGGTGAGTATTATGTTGATTACAAGCCGGGTAATGAATTAATTCATTATCGATCAATTCGCCATGTCGATGTGGACTACTTGCGCCAGCTTTTTAAAGAGGCAACAGCCTTGGCTCCGGAAGTGGTTATAAAGGGATCACCCTTGAAAAGTAAAACAGCGGTGGAACTTCCACGTTACTTTACGCTGGGGAATGTCAGTGTCTCAGATTTAAATACTCGCGCTCTGCCGCCCTCACACAGTAAAAATCTTGAGGAAGAGGTGGTGCGTTTGGGAAATGAATTGAATCAGCAAGGCTATTGGCCGGTTAAGCTGCGCTATACGACCAACCCTTACCGCGGCGAGGCCCCTGCCGCAGTAACACCAGGAAATTTCTCAAACACTAATGTCGGTGACCAATGGGATACTTCACCCTATGAAACAGATGATCCTGCGACAGGCATTTCGACCGGTGCATACATTAAGAATATGAGTGTCTTAATCCGATATCTGGTAAAAAGTCAGCAGTAATGGATGGGCGTTAAACGGAAAATCTGTAGATAATGATATGGTTACCGGTACGAATGCGTTAATAATATCTGTTGTATGAATAATTTAAATAACACAGGAAACTCTACTTATGTCAATTTCTACCGATATGCTTGATGAAATGAATGTTCTGATGAAGTTTGATTTATCAACTACCCTGGCGGGTATCAAAGTTCATTCCGATGCGACACCTGCAACCATAGCTGCCTCACAGCGTCTTTTTGCGAAAGGCTTGCTAACCCAGGCCGATGGTGGATACCTGACCAGTCTGGGTTATGAGGCGGCGCAGCATGTGCAGAGTGCGGTGATGATTTTGCGGGAGGTGAAGTTATAGTAATCACCAACTCATAAGCTATCATTGTCCAAAGGAATTGGAGATGACTTTCTCTTGATTTGCGTTATATATTAGGACGTCTTCCAAGTCTTGGAGGAAATCCAGAATAATTACTTTAATCTCATCAAAATTGTTTTCTGTATCCGGACCAAAGAGAATCCTGATTCTTGAGTTACAGGAAGCTTCTTCCCCCATAATAAACTTTAGATCGTCGGTTACATTTTGCCCGCTATCAAAAAATACGCTTACGGAATAGCTTTCATCAATAGTCAATTTAAGAAACTTTTTTTTAGTGAATGGGTTGACGGACACATTACTTTTGACTCCATTGGAGCGAGAAAAAAGGTTGGTTATAGAGTTGAAAGCCCATTCTTCAGTTGGCTTCTGTCCGTTTAAAAAATAGGCGTGTATTGCAAGGCTCATATTTATTACCTTTTCCAAGGACCTTCTTTGCTTATATCGATAAAACTGAATTCTTGAGTCACTTCGTCAAACTCCATTAACTCACCGCCTGATTTACGAATGTTGTCCAATAATGGACCAGAGACGGTTTCTGTTCTTGGAGAAATGACAATGCTGAATGGCAAGTTGTTATCAGCGGCATAGTCACTAAAAGCAGTTAATTGGGGTGAATTACATAAGTTTTCTACATTTTTAATGTCTGTGACTCCAAATTCTTTTCCTACAGGTAAGTCGGGGATATATCCGTCTATTGAGACCGGTTTAGAGCCTCGACCTAAAGGAGCCCCCATAAACTCTCTTACTGCTCTTTCAAATTCATTACCCCCGGCATTATTTGCCCAAGCTTGCTGAGCTCGTTTATACCAATCATTCGGAGCGAGTACCTTTTCTGGATTTCTGGCTAGATAGCGGTCATACCGGGCGTGGTGCTCTTGCGGTATGTCCCCATATTTTTCACAACCACCTTTTAGTCCTAACGGATCTGTCCAGGTAATGGGATCTTGAACGTAAGCATAAAACTTACTTCCACCTGATAGCCTAATCGGATCTTGGCTAATATAACATCCTGTCGCTGGTTCATAATACCTGAACCGATTGTAATAAAGCCCAGTCTCACTATCCTCATACTGCCCCGGAAAACGGAATGGACAAAAATCTTTCTCGCCGCGCAGCTGCCGTAGATTACCCCATACATCAATCTCGCTGGCCCAGACTTGCTGGCCATTTTTGTCGAAGACCACGCTCGGTGTGCCGAGGTGATCGGCGATGATGGAATAGTGTTCATCCCCCACAAGTTTTGCCATGGGTGTGAAACTGTCGGGTTCAAAAAGCCAGGTGACAGGTTTGTCGATATTACCTTCTTCAAAGGCGGGAGGACCTTGGGATTCTAGGGCTTGCAGTAGTTGTTGACGCTGGTCTGCGCGGATATCTTCAGCAATTTGTTGTCGCGCTGACAGCGGTGTCGCATTGAATGTTTGGGGAAGATATTCAACCCACTCATGGAGCGGGTTGTTGCCGTCCCATATCCAGCGGGTAATTCTATTGTTAAAGGTCTTGCGAATTCGTCGGCCGAGCGGATCGTACTCAAAACTAACCTGCGAACCATCCGGGCGAATGACATTCGCCAGCGTGCCGCTGCCGTTCCATTCATAGCGCCAGCGTTTATCGCCAGGTTCAAGCTTACTGATCAGATTGCCTTCGACGTCGTAGTGGTAGCGTGTGGTGCCCTTGGTTGAATGTACCGCGAGTAGTTGGCCGGCCGGCCCGTATTCGCGGTCACTTTGCGCTTGTGTTTTAAAAAGGTTGCCGACGGCGTCAGGCATGCGTAGATCGAAGCTGTTATCGCTGTAGCGCGCCGACAGCAAATTGCCCAAGGCATCATGCTGGAACACCGTTTCGCGATTAAACTGGTCAATCAATTTGAGTAATCGGTTATTCAAACCCCACAAATACGTCTTGCTGCTGTGAAGTTGTTTGCTTTGAGTAATTTCATGACGAATCGGTCGACCCAGCTTGTCGCGGCTCCAGCGGCTATGAATTCCGCCGGGCAGGCTGCGCTCTATCTCAAGGCCTTGGTGATCCCGCTTGAAATCAGCTTCAAACTGTTTTTCGCCAGTGGAGATTCTGAGTACATCACCACGTTGATTGCGCACAATGCGTTGGTCGAGCCCCAGGGAAGATTGAATAGCCGTACGGTAACCTAAAGCATCATATTCAGAGGAAACCCAAAATTCGCCTTGATACTCCTTGCAAATTCTACCCAATGGATCCAGCTCCCACTGAAGCGACGTGGATTCATTGGAGGCTTTTATCAGCTCTCCATCTGCCCGGTAGGAAAACTCCTTATATGAACCATCGTTATGCAGCACTCGAGTAAGCTGATTGTTCGTGTCGTAGTGATAAGTAGAGTAGCGCTGGCCTGCACGGTTTATGCGCGTAGTGCGGCCTGCCGGATCTTTAATAAACTGTCGCATGAGCCCATCAAAGCCGGATTCACTGATAATGTCGCCGCGCGCATTGCGTTCGAACTGATAAACCCGGCCATGCTCGTTATAGATGGCGATAAGTTGTTCTTCTGTATCATATTCGAAGGTAATGCTGGTGCCAGCCTGCGTACGCGAAACCAGTTGGCCCATGCCGCGGTACACAAGAAAAATATCGTATTGGTGGTCCTTGGCTCGAACGATATTGTCTTCACCATCGTAGGCAAACAGCCGAACATTCCCATCGGGCTCCTCGATCTTGTGCACTCGTCCTAATTTATCGTAGTAAAGTCTGCGACGGTTACCACGGTTGTCCTGCGATGCAATCAAATTACCGAGCGCGTCATGCTCGAGCAGGACCTGGTCAGTATTACCTTCCCGGATGCTACGCAGGTTCAGATTCTGATCATAGTGGAAATAAAATTGGTTTCCGCCGGTATCTGTGACTGAACTGAGCGCAGCATCGGCATATTCGTAGCGCGTAGCGTAGCCGAGCGGATTTATCCTGGCGATAAGCCGATTGAAAGGATCATGTTCATAACGCCAGCTATTGCCCATTGCATCAATAAATTCTATGAGATTCTCCTTTTCATCATAGATAAATTGAAGACTGATATTATCGGCGCGGGTTATTTTTGTTGTATTACCACGCTCGTCATATTCGTATTGCGTTCTGTAACCCAGTTCATTCGTCTCGCTGATGACCTGAGCGTAATCGTTGTGTTCCGTAATAGTCGTATGCTGTAACGGATCAATCACTTTAAAAGGCAGTACGCCATCGTGATAATAAGTCGTTACATGGCCCAGGGAATCTTTTACGTAAGTGATATTGCTGGCGGTGTCGTAATGAATATGCCGTCCATAAATGCCACCGTCGCCCCAGGTTTTTATGCAGCGTGCATTGTGGTCAGTGCCGTCGTATTCAAAATAAAAACTGAGGTTATTGCGGAAGGTTTCCTTCACTAATAATCGGTGCTCATAGTGATAGATCAGCGGCTGCTTGAGCGCATCTTCCGTGCTGACTAATAGACCATCGCGATAATGGTATTCGACGGCGCAGAACCATTGTGGGACTGTATGATCCCGAGTGACATTGGATTGTGGTTCGGGTAACAGAATCTGATGGATACGCCCATCATCTGTATGGGTGAAGCGGATAAAGCGTCCGCCGCTGTCGATAATCTGAAGCAAGCGCCCATCCGTTGTGTACTGAAAGTCAATCATTGCACCGCTTGATTTTTGCTTGAGTGACATCAGCAGCTGGTTTGCAATGTCATCATTCAATGGCGAGAACCGATAGCGTAAACCCTCGCTGGTATCCAATGCATAGCCTTGCACATCCTTGATTAACGTCATCCGCTCCTGCCGATCAAAACTGGTCTCGCCGGCTTTAAGTGAAGGAAACGCAACAGATCGCCCGTCGGCCATGCGCACGGCCACGGCATTATCGATTTCACACAGCTGCACATCGTAACTGTGATGCCAGCCGTGGCCTAGCGGGCCGTCATAAATTGATGTGCTGTACCAGACTCTTTCCCATACCAGTGGCAGTGGTCCGGGGAGTGAAAAGTCGATGTGATCGGTGAACATCTTGCCGCTGGCAACATCGACCGGGTGGCCGGTCACCGTACAGATACCGCGATGTACTTTATTGCGCACATTTGGCGGCACACCGAGTTTATCCATCGCTTTTTTTGCGCGATTGTGTACAGCGTTGGAGATTTTTTTCATGCGCGGGCTTTTCTTCTGCATCTTGCGCAGTTTTTTGAACGAAGCGCCTAACGCCGACATGCCACCGCGCATGGCCAACGCCATCATATCGACTGTCGGTGGGCCACCGACCATAACAGGCATACCCACTGGAATAGCCAGCAATACGGAGGTGGGCAGTACCATGCCGTAAGATTTTTTCGGTTTTTTCATGCGGATCGGCGCGATCATGCCGATGTCGTGACAGCTGAGTGCGGGCAGGGCGGTGAAGCTGAGCGGTGCACCGTCGGCAACCACGGTCGAGCTGCCCATAAAGATTTCATTTTCATTCATGGGCGGTTTGACGAAGCTGCCGCCCAGGGGGAAGTGCGGAATCGGCATGCCGGCAGTGCCGGCATCGGCGCGCGGCACGCCGCCAACCCATACGGTTGCACCCAAATTGAATACCGGAATGTAATCGATAGGGTCGAGAATTAATGCGATGTGTGGATGCGGAATGGGAATGGGTCCCGCCGGTGTAATCAGGATGTGAATATCAATACCAAGAACCGGATCAAAGTGTTTGGCGATTAACATGCTTTGGCCACCTGTTGAACCTGGTCGAGCCAATCGTCGTTAAGTAATTCAGCGAATGTCAGTTTCACCTGGTCCCGGACTTCGGCGGTGGGGCTGAGGCGAATCATTGCTTGGCCTAGAAAGGGTAGCGTGGATTGGCTGCGTTGTTGCGCATCCATCTTACGGCTGATATCCAATGAGTTTTTCGCGTAACGCCAGGCCTGTTTTTGATCTTTGTTTTGCTCCATGCAAAAACTTGCCATGCGCCAGCTGTCGAGACTCAAAAATAAATCCTCGCGTTGTTCGGCGGCCTGGGCTGCTCTGTCGTAGACCAGCGCCGCTTCCTCAAACCGCTCCATGTTAAACAAACATGTGCCTTCGCAAACCTGGGCTTGCACAAACAATTTGTCGCAGCCCGCAATGGCTTCAGCTTCGCCTTGCGCGGCTATGGGTTGCGCTGCGCGATAGTCTGCCAGGGCTTCCTCAAAGGATTGCATATTCAAATACCCGGCGGCGCGGGTTAGCAGGACCGCAACCCACATATCGAGCCAGTGCTGTTGCTGGACAATAGTCAAGGCTGCGGCGGCGTGAGTTTCCAAGGCATCGCGTTGTTGTTTGCCGGCCGCTTCTTGCAGATCCACCATATGTTGGCGCAACCTTGCGCCGGGTGAGCCGTCATCCGCCGCGTGTAAAACAGCTCGCATGGCGTCGCGCATGTTGACCGGTGCAATAGCACTGTGAATATGTTGGGATCGTTTTTTGGCGAGTTGTGCCAGGGCAGAATCCGCGTGGGTATCCAGCACCAACAGGCGCAGCAATTTGGGCCAGGTGAATTCAGTATGGATATCGCAGCATTGTCCCCACCAATCGATGTAGCCTTTGCTATCAGTTACCGCAGTGGGCGTGATGGCCAGGGTCA
Source organism: Cellvibrio sp. ARAG 10.3 (assembly GCF_051846955.1). Taxonomy (NCBI): domain Bacteria; kingdom Pseudomonadati; phylum Pseudomonadota; class Gammaproteobacteria; order Cellvibrionales; family Cellvibrionaceae; genus Cellvibrio; species Cellvibrio sp. ARAG 10.3. The sequence goes on along the minus strand of NZ_JBPYCU010000004.1, from coordinate 214,299 downwards.
CTGTATGAACATAATCACCAAACGCATGAATGGCCGCGTTGCAGGTGCGGAACAGCGCCTGGAAGCCACTGCGACAGGCAGTCAAATCGGGTGTTTGCCAGGCCAAAGAATTATCACCTTCTTCTTCGTCGGCGTCAGCCAGTCCTTCGTCGATGAGGCGGCTCATTTCAGTCGCCAGCTGATAACCAAAGTTTTCTGCGCTGTCGAACTCGCTATTTACATGAATAAATAAATGCGGATTTTTTTCATCCAGTTGTTCTTTGACTTTGATAAATGTCAATGCCAGCTGACCGTCGTCTGGCGTGAAAACCCAATGAAAGATGGGCATTTCGCTGTCAATAAACGCTTCCCATTGTTCGTCAAGTTTTTCCAGTTCTTTTTCGAACGGATTTTGTTGCTTCTTCATGTGTGACAGTGTCCTTTTGATCAGTCTGTTGATGCTGATTAATTCAACTTGACCAAGGGGCCCATCACACTGACACCCATCGCATCAATTTTTACAAAGCTCGCGCCCATGGATAAGGTAATACCCGAGGCATCAATACTGATACTGGAACCCGCGACGGAAAGATTAATTTGTGCTTGGCCGAGTACATTGATGTTCAATGCCGAGGTATTGGCATTGGTCGAGATAGACACGTTTTGCGAGAGCGCACTGATATTCTGGTTGCCGCTGACATTGACGGTTTGGTTGCCGCCGACAGAGGTTTCCTGATTGGCGCCGACCCCCAGGGTTTGGTTTGCGCCGATGTTTAATACCTGATTGGTACCGACAGTGAGATCCTGGTTGGTACCCACGGTGCGGCTTTCGCTGGAGCCGATGGATGCTTCCACTTTTCCTGCCGTGTTTTCCGTCAGATTGCCTGCAATTGTGCTGCTGCGATTTCCCTGAACACTCGCATCCTGATTGCCTTGCACGCTTGCTGTTTCATTGCCCTGTACGCTGTGGGTAGCATTGCCACCGATGGTGGAAGAGGAGTTGCCATCGACACTGTAACTGGCGTTGCCGGTAACGGCAGAAGACAAATCGTTGCCTACCGTGGTATTAAAATCTTTTTGCGCATGAAATTTGAGTTGTTCTGAACCCTTGGTGTCATCGATAGACATTTCATTAAATGATGCACTATCGCCTTTGGCTGAGCGCGATTTCATACCCGCATAATGTTTTCCATCGGGCAATGAAACCGGCGGCATGTGCGCGCTGTTGTAAACGCCACCGATCACCAGGGGTTGATCCGGGTCGCCGTTCACAAAGGTCACGACCACTTCCTGCCCGACACGGGGAATATTCAGGGTTCCCCATTTGGTGCCAGCCCAAGGTGTTGCCACACGTACCCAGCAGGAACTTTCTTCATTCTTGCTGCCGTATCTGTCCCAGTGAAATTGCAATTTAACGCGGCCGTATTTATCCGTATAAATTTCGTCACCGGCTTTGCCGACCACCACCGCCGTTTGAACACCATCAATGCGGGGTTTCCTGATCTGGCAGGGAGGGCGAAAACTGATTTCAGCGGGAATACAGGAAAACCGGTTGCTGTAGCTCGCGCCCAGCGATGCTCCGTTACTGTCTTTTTCTTCAAGGTAGCTGCCGTCGAAGCCAAGGTGTTGAATTTGGGTGATAACGAATTGCTTTTTGTTATCAGCAACGTTTTCGTCAGAGCGCAGTTTGAATTTGCGACCCAGTATCAACGAGGGAATATTGGTGTCTGCCACAATATTTTCATAAGCCATTTCCTCCTGCTGCATACGCAGGCGGGTAAGGCTTTGACCCTGCTGGGTGTCGCGATAGTTGCCGGGGAAGTCGAACATCTCCAGTGGTGCGTTGTTTTTAAGCTTGATAGAGGTAGCCGTTTCGGTCAACAGGGAATGGTTGGGATTCTCGAAATTAAAATCCGTTTGTGCAAAAGCGCCAGAGCAATATTGAAACCGGTGTTGCCAGCGATTGATGTAGTGTTTGCCCCGGGAGCCGGAGCTGTGTTCGAGGGTTTCTTCGACCAGCGTTTGGTACGCGGCGGCATTATCAACAATATGTAAAATATGTTTGTCGGCTTGGTGCTCGAAATAATAAAAAATTCCTTCTTGTTCCATCAGGCGCGAAATAAACTGGAAGTCGGATTCCTGATATTGAACGCAGTATTCCAGTTCCGTATGTTCTTCGCTAAGGGAAAATACGTAATCATTAAAACCCAGCTCACCCAACACGGCTTCAATAATCTGTTGCACGTTCTGGTTCTGGTAAACCCGGCAATTGGTGCGTTTGTCTAGAAACCATAGCCAGGGAACAATCTCCGCCTTATAACCATAAAGGCCGCGTTTTTCCAGGCCGGTATAAACGAAGCTTTTAACAAAGCCGTTCAGGTGGCGTGGTGCTGCGCTGTTGGCGTCAATAAGCAGTGCAACATGATCGCCGATGATATCGGCCGGATTGATATTTTCTTCGTAGGACAACAGGTCCAGTTCAAAGCGAAAGAGTTGGGAGAAGGCTTCGGTGCCTTGTACGCGTCTAAGCATCAAGGCATCTTTACCCAGGACGGTTTCAATGCGTAAAAAGCGATTGTCCTGAGTATATTGCATGCCTGTTTTAAAAAGACTGTTCACACTCGTCTCCTTGCTTTTAAATACCGCCGCGCTTCGTTGAACCAATATGCGCCGGGGCATCGCTGAATGACATCCCCCTGTCAACAACAGGTGGAACTAATTGCCTGGAATTGTAACGCCCTGCGTAAAATAAAATGAATCACTTCATTGCGAAGTGTGATGCGCTACGCCATTTTAAAGTGCCAGGTGGCAGCGCATTATTTTTCCTGTCATGGCAATTTATTGTGGCGCAAAAAAATCCGGATTGAACGTTATTGCTACGCATTGACCGATGTTTGGCGATGGCATTAAAGTTTGCGTTCGTTCTGAATTCATAGGATCATGCACAGGTTTTTTATTACAACAGCAATAACAACATGTGGCCTACGGTTATGTTAAAAATTGTAATTCCCCTGACGCTAACCCTTTCGCTGGCACTGATATCATCGGTAGGCGTCAGCGCCGTGCCGGCTATTGAAAGACTCACCTTACAGAACAACCATATCCGCGCTGAAATTACGCCGGACATTGGTGGGCGGGTGGTGCACTTTGCCCGGCGTAACGCGCCTAATTTTTTGCGCATCGGGGCGGAAGTAAAGGAGCATCCCGCTCCGCTTGTCACTGCCGAAAGCCATAATATCGGGTATCTGGGGCACGAGATGTGGGTCGGACCACAAAGCGCCTGGTGGACTCAACAAGATATAAATGTAGAACGCCGGGACGCTGAAGCAGTGTGGCCACCAGATCCTTTTCTGGTATTGAGCCGTCATAAAATTACTCATCAAACGGAAGAACAGATTGTGCTGGATGGTCCAGCCAGTCCTGTCTCCGGCGTTGCTTTTACCAAGCGCTATGAATTATTAAAAGAACGCCCGGACAGTTTGCGTCTGGACGTTAGCGCACGTAACACACGTAGCACGCCGGTAAGCTGGGATATCTGGTTTAATACGCGGGTGCGCGCCGAGGCGAAGGTGTATGTGCCGATTCAGGATGAGAAAAAGCTGCGTATGAATCCCTTTCCTGGTGACAAGGTTGCACCACCGGTCTACCAGTTGAAGCAGGGATTATTTTCATTCGAGCTTAAGGCTCCGCCCCCAGGCAAAACCATTCGTCGCGGAAAAGTTTTTATGCAGCCCTCCGCAGGCTGGATGGCCGCGTTTGATCAGGGGCAGGTGTTTATTATTCAGTTCGATTTACAACCCGAATCATTGATTCATCCGGAGCAAGGGCAGGTTGAGTTGTACCTGGATTATCAACCGCAACATCCCACAGCGAGCTTGATGGAACTGGAGGTGCATGCGCCATACAAAACCCTGCAGCCCGGAGAAGATATGCAGGCGCAGGAAATATGGACAATCCTGCCTTATGAGGGGGATTTCACCAGTGAAGCGCACATTGCTTTTCTCAAACAACATGCTGCCGCCCTGGGTCTTAAAAATCTCTAAAACTGCTGCCGCTATCTATGTATAATTTTTTTATCCATAAAATTCAGCAGCGCAAGTAGATGCAATGTCGACAATTGGCTGGCGATAGTTATTAATGGGTCAGCCAACCCTTGCGCTGTTGGAATAGTTAGTTTCGCTAACAGTGTTTTTATATAGCAAATTAGTTTTCCATTTAACAAAATTCTGAGACCTCTCCCATTTAAATAGCTCTGCAATGTGCTTAGCATGCGCTCCCGTAGTTCTCGCTTTACGTCCTTCGCTAAAAACATTTCAATAATAATTCAGGAGAGCAAACATGTTATCAATCCATTTGAGGCCAGTGCTTTTATCGCGCCGGTCGTTACTTATCTGCTATTCATTTTTACTTATCGTTCTGTTGTGTCCATTGCTGACATCTCACGCGTTTGCGGCGCGTCAGATGGAATACCTTGATCGTGGTGTGGTGGCGATTCGTTCCGGCAACGGTGTGTATATCGGGTGGCGCATGTTAGGCAATGATCCGGCTAACATCGGCTTTAATGTGTATCGCAACGGTACACGTTTAAATAATTCACCCATCACCAACAGCACCAATTATTTCGATGCCAGTGGTTCAACCAGTGCCAACTATACGGTGCGCGCCGTGGTAAACGGCAGCGAAAGCGGTGACAGCGTCGGGGGGAGTGTGTGGAGCAATCCTTACCTGGCCGTTAATTTGCAACGTCCCAATGGCGGCACTACACCGGACGGCGTGACCTACGATTATATTGCCAACGACCTGAGCGTGGGCGATCTGGATGGCGATGGCCAATATGAAATCGTACTGAAGTGGGAGCCGTCCAACGCCAAAGATAATTCACAATCCGGTTACACCGGCAATGTATTGATTGATGCTTATGAATTGTCCGGCACGCGTTTGTGGCGTATTGATCTTGGACGAAATATTCGCGCCGGTGCGCACTACACGCAATTTATCGTCTATGACCTGGATGGTGATGGCAAGGCAGAAGTGGCGATGAAAACCGCTGATGGCACACGCGATGGTACCGGTGTGGTGATCGGAAATGCCAACGCCGACTACCGCAATTCTGGCGGCTACGTTTTATCCGGCCCGGAATTTTTAACCATCTTCAATGGCCAAACCGGTCGCGCGATGGCGACCACCAATTACGTGCCCGCGCGCGGTACTGTCAGTTCCTGGGGTGACGGATACGGCAATCGTGTGGATCGTTTTCTAGCGGGTGTGGCTTATCTCGATGGCACACGGCCCAGCCTGATTATGTCGCGCGGTTATTACACCCGCGCGGTAATTGTGGCGTGGGATTGGCGCAACGGGCAGTTAGCGCAACGCTGGACGTTTGATAGTAACAGCAGCGGCAACAGTGCCTACGCAGGGCAGGGCGCGCACAGCCTCACCATTGGTGATGTCGACAATGACGGACGCGATGAAATTGTATTTGGTGCAGCAACGATTGATGATAACGGGCGCGGACTTTACAGCACCGGCCTTGGTCATGGCGATGCATTGCACCTGGGCGATTTCTTACCGAGTCGCCCTGGCCTGGAAGTGTTTATGGTGCATGAGTGTCCGAGCTGCTACGGCCAACACGGTGTTGAGATGCACGATGCGCGCACCGGACAAATTATCTGGAGTCATGACGGCGGACGTACCGACATCGGTCGTGGCGTTACCATGGACGTTGATCCGCGTTACGCTGGCAGTGAGAGCTGGGCATCGGCAGGCGGCATGTATGCTGCCAATGGCACGCTGATTTCGTCGGCCAAACCAGGCTCGGCAAATTTCGCAGTCTATTGGGATGCAGACTTATTGCGTGAACAATTAAATGGCACCACCATTGATAAATGGAATTACAGCAACAGCACCAACAGCCGGTTATTAACGGCGTATCAATCCGGCGCTGCGCAGAATAATGGCACCAAAGCAAATCCGGGATTGTCCGGCGATATCCTCGGCGATTGGCGCGAAGAAGTCATCTGGCGTAACGAAAGCAATACACAACTACTTATTTTTTCCACCACCGCCGTCACGACACATAAGCTGCGCACGTTGATGCACGACTCTCAATATCGCGTTGCGATTGCCTGGCAAAACGTGGCTTACAATCAGCCGCCCCACACCAGTTATTTTCTGGGCGATGGTATGAGTGCACAGCCGGTACCGGATATTTATTTTGTCGGAACTGATCCCAATCCGCCGCTGGGTGGTTCAAGCTCCAGCTCATCCAGTTCCAGCAGTGGTGCGGCTATTGCCAATGGCACTTACGTGATTGAAGCACGTTCCAGCGGCAAAGTGTTGACCGTGGCAAACAACAGCACTGCGAATGGCGCTAACATCGTGCAATGGACCTACAACGGCCAATCTAATCAGCACTGGCAAGTGACATCCGTCGGCGACGGGTTTTATTCCATTCGCGCAGAACACAGCAACGCCGCTTTGGATATTGCCGGCCCCACATCAGCAGATGGTGCCAATATTATTCAAAACGCGTATGTGGGTGACCAGAATCAACGCTGGGCATTCCAGAGCGCTGGCGATAATTATTACGGCATTATTTCGCAATACAGCGGCAAAGCGGTGGATGTGGAAGCACGCAGCCAGGCAGATGGTGGCAATATTTTGCAGTGGACTTATAACACCGCAACCAACCAGCAATGGAGTTTGACACCGGTCAGCGGATCTCCCGCTTCATCTATAACTATTCAGGAAAACACGACAGGTTTTTGCGGCGTTGATGGCTCGGTCGACAATAACAACGCCGGTTTCACCGGCAGCGGTTTTGCCAACACCACGAATGCCGCTAACCAGGGTGTGAACTGGCGGATCAGTACCGGCAGCGGCAATTACACACTGACTTTCCGTTTCGCCAGCGTCGACAGTCGGCCAGCGCAATTGTTGGTGAATGGTAGCGTGGTAACAAGTCTGAATTTTGCATCGACCGGTGCATGGACTTCCTGGGGTGAAGTGTCGACAACCGTGAATCTTCCTGCCGGTACGCACACCCTTCGGTTGAATGCCACGGGTAGCATTGGTCTTGGCAATATTGATGCGATCACTGTGTCTGGTGATTCACCTGAAGCGGCAAGCTGCAGTGGTAGCACGCCGCCCAATAGTTCAAGTAGCTCCAGCAGTTCGAGTGCGCCGGCTAATGGCTCCGTGTGTAATTGGTACGGCATCAACTTTCCAATGTGTGTTAATCAGGTAGATGGTTGGGGCTGGGAAAATCAACAAAGTTGTATTGGTGTGAATACGTGTAATTCACAATAAGCACCACCACAACTCCCTCGCATTGAGCGTGCGTTTAAAATTCTGAAATAGTAGATATTTGCACAATGCGAGTTTGGCGTTAGGGGAGGTGTTTCGAAACCCTCAAGTCAGGGACGACTTGAGGGAGCTACAGGGATGATGCATTCGCCACATCCCTGTGGCTCACCCTGCGGGCAGTTTCGCTGTGCAAATTGGCTATCCTGCCAATTTGGAATACGTTTTCGAAACACCTCCCCTAATGACAAACGGATTACGAAGTTCACTTTTTGGAAATCCATTCACGGCTTAAAATTCACCCGCCGATATCCCTGAAAGGTTTTCTTTATCACCAATAAAATTTCCTGCGGTGATAAATGTTTTATCTTATCCATCAAGGTAATGCGATCTGTCGACACAATATCCGGCGTCTCAATATTGCTCGCGAAGGCGGGCTTGGCTGAATCATATTTATCTTGTGTGGTTAAAGATGGTGCAACCTGATAAGTATTCAGTTGGCTCGCAATCACAGAATCTTCGTGGCAAAACATAAATCGGTCCGGATTTTCGTGAAATTCTTCAGGCACGCTCAATAATTTTTGTGCACCTTTTTTGCTCAGGATATAGGAGCCTGCGCACCAGGATGTGGAATAGAGTCGATAGGTGCCGCGGCCCCGGTGAGTGGAGGCGGGTTGTTTGTCGAGTTTGATGCGGTTGGTGGGTTTTTCCAGACGGATGATATCGAAGTCGTCGGGCATCCAGCTTGTGTCGGTTACGAAGTAGCGAAAATCGCTGGAGATATGCAGGTCATCTTCAACAATGGCTATGCAATCATCCGGGCCATCGGCACATATTTTCCAGGCGTGTGAATGACTCAGGAAACAGCCGACTTTGCCACGTGTCCATTGGCGCTTGCCGTTGCGGGGGCGCGATGAAATAAAGTGTTCATATTCTTCTTGCGATAAATCGCGCCCGTTTGTGGCCTCGAGTCGTTCAAAGCTGAGTTCCTGTTGCGCAAATTGTTGGCGGGAAAATGTCAGGCGGTCGACATCTTTTGCAAGATTGATCAATAAAATTCTCATGTCTCTGAATCCTTAATGTCGTCAGATTATCTTCTACCGGATTTTTTCCGAGAATAGAACTTATTTTTTAAAAAATCGAGAATTTTTAAAAAGCTGTTATAAATCCGTGGCAGGTTAATAAACAAAGAAGCAAAAAAAAGGCTCTCCAGTGGAGAGCCTTAATGAAACCTGTATTTGTGATTGATGTTTATAAATGCTTTATTTAGCGCAAGGGTGTCATCAGGGTTTCACATTCCTGTGCTGTCAGGTTTGCACCACAAACGGGAATCTGGTGTTGAGGCGTAGCATCACTGCGATTGTTCGTCAGTGGGTTGCCCAACACATGGTTTACCACATTAAGGTTGTAACCATTGTCCTGCTCCGCCATCCAGAAGAAAATACCGGCCAATCCATTGTCTTTTGCGTATTGGGTTTTTAACGCAACCGTGCGCGGTGTTTCGATGCTGATAAACGACCCTATACCTTCATGAACCAGATAATCAGCGTTGGCAATTTTATCGGTGTAGAGTGTGTAACCGTTGCGCGGTTTTATGTCGCGGTCCAGGAAATTCTGAAACAGGTCATAACCTTCCACAACGCCAGCTTCCCATGAGCCGACACCGGCAATGCCCAGTATTTGGTCAGCGCCGGTCCAATTCAGGTCACCGTAGGTTGTCGATCCGCTCAAGCCATTGGTGTATTCGCTGATGTCGCCGGGCACAGTGGCTTTGGCGCGATGATAATTTGCCGCACCGATCATCAACTTGTTCGCCGGTACGCCGAGGCTCTTCATGTAGTTGATGGTCCAGTCCGCTGATGTACCTGCCGAAGAACCCACCGCGTTGGGGTTGGTATAAAGCGGTGTGTGATGGGAAATTTCCCGCTCCCAGGCGCCGGTCAGGTCGTAGGTCATCAAATACAGCCGATCCATATAAGGATGCACATTGTCCCAATTGATTTTTTCGAGGCGCCCTAAACCAGCCGGAATGGCGGACGACAAGCGATAGGGTTTTCCGGTTTTGTTCGACAACCAATCCATCCCCGCGCGCAATTCCTGAATCAGTGTGGCGTAGTTGGCGTCGTCGGCAGGGCTGGATGCGCCGGGCACGGAACCGTCAGTGCCGGGATATTCCCAATCAATATCCACACCGTCGAAATCAAATCGTTCGAGGAAGTGCACGATAGAATCCACAAACGCTTTGCGGCGTGTTGGGTTACCAGCCATCCAGTAAAAACCTTCTGACAAGGTCCAGCCACCGACGGATAAATCCAGTTTTAATTGCGGATTTTGTTCGCGCAGTTGATAGAGCACGCCAAACACACCACCGACATTCGCGGGGTCAAGTTCGTACTGGCTTTCGGTGCCGGTCACTCCATTGGGTGCAACACCGACATTGCGCACAAACGCCGCTTCAAAATCGGCGAGCGCCATAGCGCCATCCGGTAAGTGGCTTTGCGTACAGTTACGCATGACTGCCGCCGGTGCCGAGGTAGGGAAGCCACCGTCTTGCACGTTGCTGGCACCGGGATAACAAATTCCGGCGAAGCCATAAACGATACGGTGTAAATTGCTGGCGGCGAGTTTAGTGAAATCAAAGCGGCGACCGTATACAGCCCAGTCACCGATATAAGTCACGATTTCCGTACCGCTGGTGCCATTGTAGGTGTTGTGTTGCAGCGCGAGATTTCCGGGCACCAATTTGGAAACCCGTGCGCCGTTGTCGCCGTCCAGGCCACCGTGGTCACCGCCATTATCGGTTGCCGGTGAAATACCGCCTTGTTGGCCGGGCAGGGTGGATTGCGTATTCGAAATTCGCGCTGCATTGATTGCACCGGTCGGGTTGAGATTACCTGCGTTGGGATTGCCGCTGACTGGTTGGGGCGTGCCGTAATCAATCGTGTTCGGAATAGGTACCGGACACAAATCCGGATCAGCGTAGCCCACCGCCGCAGACCATTGGCCGGGGTAAGCGGTGTTGCCCGGATGAATGGAATGGGTATCGACCAACGCGCGATACACCGCACCCTGATACGCCACGTGGGTGCCGGCGCTATAAATCTTGCCGCTGGTAAATTCTTCCGCGCAGAAACCGACATCGGGAATGTTGTTGCCATTGGAACTGCTGGAGCCTGAGCCACCGCACGCGGCTGCCGTGGTGGATGACCAGGCATTGGTATAGGCCCAGCCGACGCCGGGTTCATAAGCGGAATTACCGCTGGAGCACCAACCGGCGACAGTGCACGCATAATAGCCGCCGGCATGGGCGACTACACTGCCGGCTTGGTAGCTGGTGCCGGCTGCGTAGGCAGGGCAATTACCCGTGCTGGAGGTGGAGCTGGCCACCGAGCTGCTCGAACTTGATACAGGTAGCGAACTGCTCGAGCTTGCAGGCATGCTTGAGCTGGCAATTGAACTGCTGGAGCTGGGCACACTGGAGCTGTTATCGCAGGCTCCCAGATCTTCCCATGCATGTTGCCAGGCCCAGCCGACACCGGGTTCATAGGGCCCGCCCACCGTGCACCATCCTCCCACCGTACAGCGATAAGCATGATTCACCTGTTTAACCAGGCTGCCGGTGGAATAACTGCCACTGGCATATGGAATTAATTCACTGCAGTTGAACGCGTAAGCCTGACCGACTGACATACTCATGATAAACATCAAGGCGAAAGCCTTTGCTTTGATCATGTTTATTTCCTCTTATTATTTACGTTTTTTTGATAAACGCCCGATCACGGCAGGTCATTGCCTACCACCATTGGCCGATGACAAAGATGCAAGCGTTGGAGAGGTAAAACGGCGTTTCCCTGTGCGCAGACTCTTGTCGAACAGTGACAAAAACGTGCCGCACATAAAACGTGGAAATGCGATGACAACGCTGTCTTAAAAAACACATCAAGCGATAAAAATTGCGTTAAATCCCGATGAATTTTTATTGACAACGTTGTCCATCAAAGCTATTGCTTTTATGTGGTGCTTGTCAACCCATGCGAGGGAAAACTGCGGAAAGGAAAACAGATTGGTTGCGGGTTTGTTGAAAAGAATGTCATTGAACGCCGGCTATGGCCGGCGCAGCACACAGATTTTTCCTTGTTGTTCAGCAGAAAGTAATTCATCGCTATGTAGCAGCGGCGAATCAATCCCTTTGCTGCCAGGCTCCACGCCGATCCAACAATTGCGTCCGCTCTGTTTGGCGGTATAGAGCGCGCGGTCGGCAATGTCGATGGTATGTTCCCAGGACAAACCCGCAGGTTTGTCGGTATAAAAGGGATAAGCCGCAAAACCGATGGAACAGGTGATGGTTAAATCAGAGCCGGATTCAATAACAAAAGCATGCTGCGCAATCGTTTGGCGGATACGTTCGGCCATTTCGATCGCTTGCTTGCGCGCACAGAAGCGCATTACTAACAAAAATTCCTCGCCGCCCCAGCGAATCAGGTAATCGGATTCGCGCAACACCTCGCGCAGAACGCCGCTCAATTGTTGCAGTACCTGATCACCTGCTGCGTGGCCGTATTCATCGTTGATGTGTTTGAAGTGATCCAGATCGAGTAGCATAAAAACCAGATCGCTATCAGCAGGAATGGCGCCAGTACTATTGGCTTGGGCATTGACGTAATTGCGTGCGACGATGGCGGTATCTGCGCCGATAAATTTGTTGAGGAAGCGCCGGTTGCGCAAGCCGGTCAAGGGATCGGTGAGGCTGGCTTCTTCCAGTTTGCGATTAATTTCCTGCAGGTGCATTTGCATCTGCTTTAAATGCTGGTTCTTTTGATCAAGCTCCGCGGTGCGCTCGGCCACTTTTTTATCCAGGTGACGGTGGATATCCAGCAATTGCAAATGTGTATGAACCCGTGCCAGCAATTCTTCACGCGCAACCGGTTTATGTAAAAAATCGTTGGCTCCGAGGGAGAAGGCCGTGACGAGATCCTGCAATTGGGTTCGTGCGGTGAGGAAAATAATCGGCAGTTCCTGCGCCGAAAACTGTTGGCGTAAGGTCTGGCATACATCGTAACCGGACAGGTGCGGCATCATGATATCCAGCAGCACCAGGTCCACTGGTTGCTCACGCTGAATCAGCTCAATAGCCTCTTTTCCGCTGCTGGCTTCCAGAACCTGATATTGTTTAAGCGATAGATAATTGCACAGCACTTTGCGATTCACCGCATCATCATCCACGATCAAGATGCGGGCGATAAAATCCTCAGCAAGTTGCTGATGAAATGCCGTCAGGTTGGTTTCTGTGTGGCTTGGTTGTTCAATCAACTCTTCGAACGCCAGGGTGTCTTCTACCGAAGGCGTAGGATCTGCATAATCAATGCTGCGCGCTTGCCATGGCAGGGTAAACCCGAATTCCGATCCGCTTCCCGGCTTCGAGGTCACAAACACCTGACCACCGTGAAGCTCGATGAGTTTACGTGTGATCGATAGCCCTAAACCGGTACCCGCCTGGGTGCGACGAACGGAATCTTCTACCTGGTGAAAGGCTTCAAAGATGGTATCGAGTTGTTCGGTAGGAATACCACTACCGGTGTCCATTACCTTGACCTGTAAATTGCCCCCGTCAATGTGGGCGGTAATGGTTACTTCACCTTGGTCTGTAAATTTGATGGCGTTACCGATCAGGTTGTGCATGATCTGGATCAGATGATCCTCATCGGCATAAATACCGGGCAGGTCACGAGGTATGTTATTGCGCAGCACCAGTGGCTTGTCACCCACCAGCGGGCGCGATAAGGCCAGCACCGTTTCTACCAAGGTATAAAAATCGAGCATTCGTGGATGCAATTTGACGTTGTGGTTTTTGAGTTTGGAAAAATCAAGAATGTCATTGACCAGATTCGCCAGGCGTTTGCCGCTGCTGACAATCATGGCCAGGTTTTGTCGGGTGGCTTCCGGTAATTTGCCGGTCACGCCGTCCAATAACGATTGTGCCAAACCGATAATGCCATGCAAAGGCGTACGCAATTCGTGGGAGGTGTTGGCAAGAAAGTCATCGCGCATTTTATCCAGCGCCTGCAAGCGTTTAACCAGCGACCGCTCCTGCTCAACTTTTTTTCGTTCGTAAGCCAGCTTGATTTGTTGTGTATGAATAAACCAGTAAATCAAGCCGGCGATCACCAGGATATACAAAGTATAGGCCCACCAGGTGCGCCATAGCGGCGGCAGGATATGCAAGGTGACAGCAGTGCCAGCGTCATTCCACACATCATCGTTATTTGACGCTTTTACATGGAACACATAAGTGCCGGGGCTGAGGTTGGTGTAAGTGGCGCTGTGTCTAACGCCGACGTGGTTCCAACCATTATCGAAGCCTTCCAGAAAGTATGCATACTGGTTCGATTCAGGGGAGCGAAAATTTAACGCAGCAAATTCAAACGAAAAAACCGACTGATCGTGTTTCAGCGTGATGCTGCTGGTGGTGTTGATGGATTTACGCAAAGGAGATTCTTCGCCAATAGCAACAGGCTGATTGAACACCAGAAAATCTGTCAGCACAACCGGTGGCTTGACCGGATTCACATCGAGATCCTGCGGGCGAAACAACGTAAACCCTTTGCTGTTACCAAAAAATAATTCACCGGTGCGCAACCGTATGGGTGTGTTACGGTTGAATAAATTACCGCTCAAGCCGCTGTTGCTGTCGTAGTGGCGGAAGCTATTCTCACGCGGGTCGAAGCGCGATAGCCCCTTTAAGGTGCTCAGCCATAAATAACCCTGCTCATCTTCTTCTATCCCGGTGACTACCTGGTCGACCATGCCTTCAGCGATACCGTAATGAATAAATTCATTGGTGTCCCGGTCCAGCCGATGCAGGCCGCCGCCGTTGGTGCCGATCCACAATTGATTCCGACTATCTTCAAAGATCGTCCAGACAAAGTTATTGCGTATTGACGCGGGTTTATTTTCATCTTTCTGATAATGCGCTGTGAACTGACCGCTGACACGATCAAACAGGAAAAGGCCATGCACGCCGCCCACCCACAAATTGTTCTGGCTATCCTCAAGCAAGACACGGCCAAAGAGTTTGGCATCGCCATTCAGTTGTTCGCGTTCGGGCAGGTAACTGGTGAAGTTGTCGCTGTCGGGATGATAGCGGTTCAGTGCTTCTTCGGTGACAACCCATAACGTGCCTTCGCGATCAATCACGACATCCCAGGCTTCACGGCCCACCAGGGTGCCCGTCTTTTTTGCATCGGGGAGATAATGAATAAATTTGTCACTGCCCTTATCGCGGCGATTCAAACCGCGGTCCCAGGTGCCCACCCACAGGGTTTGCTGCGCATCTTCCACAATGGATAACACTGTGCTGCCACTGATGCTGTGGGGATCATCGGGATCGTGCACAAAACGGGTAAAGGTTTGTGTGTCCCGCTCAAAATAATTCAAGCCAAAGCCCGCACCGACCCACAGGTTACCTTGTTGGTCCTCAAACCCCGCCAGGATGCCCCCATCAGCCACGCTGTTGGCGTTGTGAGGGTTGTGGCCGTAGTTATTAAACACCGACGCGCGTTTGTCGACCATGTCGACACCGGAAGGAAAATAACCGATCCACAGATCCTGGTTAGTATCGCGATAAATACTGCGCACCACATGGTTGCCGGGGCCGGTAGGGTTGGCTTCAGAAAAACGAAAGCGCGAATAGTCATTATTGTCGGGATTGAAAATATGCAGAGAGGTCCCGTCGCCGAGCCAGATTAATCCTTGTTGATCTTCGTTGATATCCAGCACCGCGTCACTTTTCTCGCCGCTGTGATGTTGCACCGCAATAAAACGATCATTGGTGCGATCATAGCGATGCAGGCCGCCACCCAAGGTGCCGACCCACAATCGGTTATGGCTGTCGACAAACAATTCGCGCACGCTGTTGTGGGTCAGGCCGGAATGGGTTTTGGGGGCGGAGGCGGGCGCGTTATCGGGATTGTGGCGATAATGACGAAACTGATTGTTGTCCGGATTAAAACGGGTAACGCCGCGGGCATTGTAGCCAATCCACAATATGCCTTCATGGTCCTCCGCAATTGCCCAGGCCATGCGTTCAAGGTCAGGCTCTTCCGGCAAGGCGGAATCGTGGATAGCCTGGGTTGTTTGTTCTTCGGGATTAAAATGGTAAAAGCCGCTGGTGCTGGCCAGCCACAAGCGACCCTGACGATCCTCCAGCATATCGCGGACGTCATTTGAGTTTCCGGCCTGACTGGCGATGTTGTAACGCGAAAAATCGTCGGTGGTGGGGTTGTAACGACTCAATCCGGCACTGGTGGCAATCCATAATTGGCCGCTGCGGGTGCGCAATAAATGGTGGATGGTATTGGAGCTGATACTGCGCGGATTATTTTCCTGATGGCGGTACACCTTGAGTTCATAACCGTCGTAACGCGCCAGGCCGTTGTCGCCTCCGAACCACATAAATCCCTGGGCATCCTGATGGATGCTATCAACCAGTCCGAGCGTTTCGGTCACGGCGGGAAGGATATGCCGGAAGATTAAATTCGGTGGTGGTGTGGGTGAGGCAGACGTCTGCGCAGCTGACGCGGTAGCGGTAAGCAGCAGCGTCAGAAGCAAACCCTGTATGGCGCGGCGTGTTGTTGTGTGGGCGTTAGAGCGCGAGAGAAACCCCGGCAATCTGAATTCATCCGATGCATTTGGCCGGCGCAACAAGCGGATGCCAAACAATAGTCTTATCACCAAAAAACCTCGTTTCTCACTATCTTATATTCAAGCTGTCTCAGCCAGGGTTTCCGCACAGCGTCAGGACGTCGGAACCTTCACACAGTGTAGACCAGGTTGCTGCTTTTCTCGCGTGCGTTGCGTTCGATTCTGGGAATGTTTGGCGGAGCCCTTGGTTAGCTAATTAACAAAGCTGGGTCCTGCGGTTGAATTCCCGGGAAGCGCCACGTTATATTGAATTTCCCTTTGGTGTTGTTTACCTACAGACACACACTGGAAACAGGAGCGGCATGAGCATACTGACCCCCACGCAACACCTCACCTTAACCAGGCTGGCCCACAAGGGGTCACAGTGGTTGTTGGCCCCGGCGCTTTGGTTAAAGCGTCCGAGTCTGGTGCGTTGGCAAATTCAATTGCTGGAAGGTTTTAGTTACCGCAAACTCAGCCATTTTTTTTATGATGCGCTGGCCGCGTCAGGCCATCCCGAGGTTGCGCGCGATTTATTGTTCGCGCACATCAATCGCCTGGCAAGCCGGCCGGTCAGCGTTAGTGCTGAAGCCCTGCGTCCCTATACACCGCCCTTGGCGCAATTCACTCGCACAGAAAAACATCGCGCACTGACTAAAGTCCTCGCCGATCTGGAAGCACAAGGTGTGCGGCCTTTTTTATGTTTTGGTGTGTTGTTAGGTTTTTTGCGTGAAGGGGATTTTATGCAGCATGATGCTGATCTGGACATCGGTATTTTATTACAGGAACACAGCTGTAATCAGGTTCACGCGATCCTGAAGAAAATGGGCTATCACATCGACAGCCATCAACCCGATCCCTGGCCTTGCCGATTAAAAGTTACCGTACCCGGCACAGAAATTCCGGTGGATATTATTTTCTTCCATCCACACGAAGGCAAACTGCAAACCTTTGCGGAATGCTACGGCCATTTACTGATTCGCAACCGTACCGCCTTCACACTAACGCGTGCGGAGTTTCAGGGAATTACCGCGTGGATTCCGGAGAATCCGAAAGCCTTCCTGACCGAAAATTATCAGGATTGGCGCCACAAGGCGGACTACCATCACTGGGTGTTAACCTCACCCCTGACGGATTTCAGCCAGCCTATTGTCGAATATTGTCTCGCGCGCGAATTGGCATACAGCTTGTATCGAAATCGTTTGCATACGGTGATGCGTTTGATGGCGATAGGAAAGAGTCGCTACGCGCACAGTCCATTCTGGCAGGAACTGATCATAGGACAGGTATCATGAAAATCATTTATACCAAGATGGTCGCCGATTTATTTCATCCCGGTCATGTCAATTTTTTACGCAACGCGCGGGCACTGGGTGATCGCCTGGTTGTGCATGTGGTGAGTGATGATCGTGTCACGTCGTTCAAACGGCAGCCGGTAATGAGCCAGGCGGAGCGGCTGGCTGTGGTGGCAGCTTGTCGTTATGTGGATGAAGTTGTTGAAGATGGTCCGCGTATTATCACGCCGGAATTTATGCAGCAAAAAGGCTACGCCATCTACGCGTTTGCATGCTGTGGTACAGAAGAAGTTGTGACCAAGCGACGGGATTGTCCGGACCTGCCTGATCATATGTTGGGTATATTGTCCTACACGGATGGAGTTTCCACTACCGGGCTGATACAGCGTGTACAACAACGTTTGCAACAGGCGGAAACATCACTTGAACGTCATGACCTCACTCAAGTGTCATGCTAGGTCAGCTAGGTCAGCATTATTAAGAAAATAAAATAGCTTCCTGTTTAAACGCAGCCGAGGTGGTCGTTGTTTTATATCCTGTCGGATATTTTTCTCCCCAAATGGCAGTGCCGATCCGCAGATGCGTGGCACCACAGTCAATCGCAATCGCATAATCTTTACTGAAGCCCATTTGACAATGCGGCAACCCATAGTGATCAGCGAGCTTGCGCAATGCTGTAAAGTGGGGCGCCGGTGCATCAGTTTTGGGCGGGATGGTCATTAAACCGGTGATGGGAAGATTCAGGATGAGGCAGTGTTCGATTAAATCCGGTGCAAGCTCAGGCGCGATGCCGTTTTTGCTGGCTTCCTTACCGATATTCAGTTGCACAAAAAATTGTTGTGTTGCCAATGACTCAGGTTCTTCTTTAAGTAACCGCGCAACAATATCGGCCTGGCGTATGCTCGCGATACCTTCAATATGATGAAAGTGTTGCATGATGCGGCGGATTTTATTGGATTGTAAAACCCCAAAATAGTGCAGGTGCAAATTGTGCGGGTGCACATATTTTTTTTCACTTTCCTGCCAATATTTTTCGGCGAAATGCCGATGCCCTGCGTGCGCCAAGGCCTCAATTTCCCCAAAGCGACGCGCTTCGGCCGCAATGGTGACAAGCCCACCTGCACCAACAAAGTGCCGGATGTTGGGTTGGTTCATGAAGTTGGTGTAACGTTCCTGCAGTGATTCATAATGAGGTAAGGATATTGCCAAGCATTCCATGATCATAGTCCTCTATGAAAATAAGAAACACGCGGACACACGATTCGAATCTACACCAAAAAATTTTCTTGCGAAACAAAAAATGTCACAGTGTCGAAACATTTTCCAATTATGCTGAAGGCAGCTTTTATCCGCGTTTTATGTGCGCTGACTAACAGTTTCCATTAAGGCGATCAGTGTGGCTATTCGCGCATTGGAGAGCTGACGATAGTCAGGGTAGGGTGTCACGATTACGCGGTGGTTCTCATTTATCGCAAAATGATTATCGAGCCAGGTCAATGGTGGCAGATCGAGTGTGGCGGCGTAAGTTTTACCCGCGACGAGGTGGAAGGTACTGTGTTTTGCATGAACTTGCGGTATGCTAAATAACAAAGCGGCAATAGATGCCGGTTGAAAAAGTCGTGTGTCCCGGTAGGCTTGCCAGGTATCCGGTAAATCGGTACCACCGGTAGCAGTTTCCCTGCTATTTTCCCAATCAAAAAGAAACTTTGCGTATACGTTAAAAACCTTTCGCCAGTGATTACTGGTATGCCTGACAATGTGATCTATTTCACCCGGCACAAACCCGCGCAGTTCATTCATCCTGGGATAATCATCGATGGGCGGGCGATTGGCGATGTAGATTTTAATTGGACTTTCGTCCGTGCCAAAACCGACCGGAGAAAAGTTTATTTCAGTCACATTATTTTCCAGAATATAAACATAGTGGGCACATTCATGATGTAATGCGCCCAATGGGTGATGCCGCGACATTTCCCTTTTTTAATGATTACGCCTTACGGCTCATACGCCAACACCGGACTCAACCACCGTTCCAGCTCCTCCACACTCATCCCCTTTCTTTCTGCCAGACTTTCCACCTGGTCTTTCTCTATTTTTCCGGTAGGGAAATAATCAGATTCAGGGTGCGAGAAATACCAGCCGGATACGGCGGCGGTGGGGAGCATGGCGAAATGCTCGGTGAGGGTGATGCCGGTATTTTTCTCGGCGTCGAGCAATGTGAAGAGTGTGGCTTTTTCCGTGTGATCCGGGCAGGCGGGGTAGCCGGGGGCGGGGCGGATGCCTTTGTATTGTTCTTTAATTAGATCGTCGTTCGATAAATTTTCCGCGCGGTCATAACCCCAGAACTCTTTACGCACCCGTTGGTGCATATGTTCGGCAAAGGCTTCGGCCAAGCGATCTGCAAGCGCTTTGACCATGATGCTGTTGTAGTCGTCGCCAGCATTTTGATATTGCTTGGCAAGCTCTTCGGCGCCGATGCCGGCAGTTACCGCAAAGCCGCCGACGTAATCCTGTTTGCCGCTTTCTTTGGGGGCGACGAAATCTGCCAGTGAGAAGTGCGGTTTGGTTTCCATGCCTTGTTTAAGATGTTGCTGGCGAATGTGATGCAGGGTTGAAATTTGTTTTCCGTTTGCATCGTAAACGGCGATGTCATCGTGATTAACAGTATTCGCTGGCCAGAAACCAATAACGCCATTAGCGCGAATCAGTTTTTCATCGATCAGTTTGCGCAGCATTTTTTGGGCGTCGTCAAACAGGTTGCGCGCCGCTTCACCGACAATCTCGTCGTTGAGTATTTTCGGGTATTTGCCTGCCAGGTCCCAGCTGATAAAGAAGGGTGTCCAATCAATAAAATCGACCAGGGTATTCAAATCATAATCTTCAAACACTTTGATGCCGATAAATTCCGGGGTCGGCGGAGTATAGTTTTCCCAATCGAGTTTTAATCCTTTGTCGATAGCTTCGGGGTAGGTGCGCACGGTGCCGCGGGGTTTACGGTTGGCGTTGCGCTCGCGTACTTCGATGTATTCCTGTTTAAGGTCGTTGACAAATTTCGGACGCAGTTCATCAGACAACAGCGTGCTGGCAACGCCGACGGCACGCGATGCGTCGGGAACATACACAACCTGGTTCAGTTTGAAGGCTGGATCGATCTTCACCGCCGTGTGGGCCTTGGATGTTGTTGCGCCGCCGATCATGAGCGGTTTGTCGATGCCCAAACGCTCCATCTCGCGTGCGACAAATACCATTTCATCCAGCGATGGGGTAATCAAACCGGATAAGCCGATGATGTCGCAGTTTTCGCGCACAGCAGTTTCCAGAATTTTGTCGCAGGGGACCATAACGCCCAGGTCGACGACCTGGAAGTTATTGCATTGCAACACCACACCAACAATATTCTTGCCGATGTCATGCACGTCACCTTTTACGGTAGCCATCAGGATCTTGCCGTTGGGCTTGGAGGCTTCCGTTTTTTCCGCTTCGATAAACGGCTGTAAATAGGCCACCGATTGTTTCATCACGCGTGCGGATTTTACGACTTGTGGCAAGAACATTTTGCCGGCGCCGAACAAATCGCCTACCACGTTCATGCCGTCCATTAGCGGCCCTTCGATCACATCTAATGGCCGCGGATAGAATTGTCGCGCTTCTTCCGTATCGGCTTCGATGTAGGTGGACACACCTTTTACCAAGGCATACTCAATCCGTTTTGCAATGGGCAGGCTGCGCCATTCCAGGTCTTCCTTTTTCTCGCCGGTGGAACCGTCGCCGCGATATTTTCCCGCAATCTCCAGCAGCGCTTCAGTGCCGTTGGCGGTGCGGTTGAGAATCACATCTTCAACCTTGTCTTTCAGTTCTTTGGGTAGATCGTCGTACACCGCCAGCTGGCCGGCGTTAACGATACCCATATTCATGCCGGCTTTGATGGCGTAATACAAAAACACCGAGTGAATGGCTTCGCGCACCGGGTTGTTGCCGCGAAATGAGAAGGACACGTTGGACACGCCGCCACTAACTCCGGCGTGGGGCAGGTGGGTGCGAATCCAGCGCGTGGCTTCAATAAAATCCACGGCGTAATTGTTGTGGTCTTCAATACCTGTTGCGACCGCAAAGATATTCGGGTCGAAGATAATGTCTTGCGGTGGGAAGCCAAGCGTGTCCACCAACAAACGATAAGAACGTTCACAAATTTCCTGTTTGCGCGCCTGGGTATCGGCCTGGCCGGTTTCATCGAACGCCATGACCACCACGGCGGCGCCATAGCGCATGCACAATTTGGCCTTGTGCAGGAACTCTGCTTCGCCTTCTTTCAAGCTGATGGAGTTGACGATGGGTTTGCCCTGAATACATTTCAGGCCGGCTTCAATCACTTCCCACTTGGAAGAGTCCACCATGATCGGCACGCGCGCGATATCCGGCTCACCGGCAATTAAATTCAAGAAACGCACCATGGCTTTTTCGGCATCGAGCATGCCTTCGTCCATGTTGATATCGATCACCTGCGCGCCGTTTTCAACTTGCTCCAGGGCGACTTCCAGTGCGGTGGAGTAGTCTTCTTCTACAATCAAACGTTTAAAGCGCGCCGAGCCCGTCACGTTACAACGCTCGCCAACGTTTACAAATAAGGAATCCTTGGTGATGTTGAAGGGTTCAAGGCCGGATAAACGGCAGGCCGGTTCGATATCGGGAAGCGGGCGCGGTGGGTATTTGGCCACGGCATCGGCAATGGCCTTGATGTGTTCCGGTGTGGTGCCGCAACAACCGCCGATAATATTCAAAAAGCCGCTCGCGGCGAACTCTTCAACAATTGCCACCATTTCTGCCGGCGTTTGATCGTATTCACCAAATTCATTGGGCAGACCGGCGTTGGGGTGAGCCGACACGTAGCAGCCTGCCACGCGCGATAATTCCTGCACGTATTGGCGTAATTCCTTTGCGCCCAATGCGCAGTTCAAGCCCATGCTGAAGGCTTGCGCGTGGGCGAGGGAATTATAAAAGGCTTCGGTGGTTTGGCCGGATAGGGTGCGGCCAGAGGCGTCGGTAATGGTGCCGGAAATCATGATCGGTAATTCAAAGCCGATTTGATCAAAGTATTGTTTTACCGCGAACACCGCCGCTTTCGCGTTCAATGTATCGAAGATGGTTTCAATCAGAATTAAATCTGCACCGCCCTTGACCAGGCCATCAACCGATTCCAGATAATTTTCAACCAATTGATCAAAAGTGACGTTGCGCGCGCCGGGGTCGTTCACATCGGGCGAAATGGAACAGGTGCGACTGGTCGGCCCGAGCACGCCGGCAACGAAACGCGGCTTGGCTGGATTCAATGCCGTGACTTCATCGCATAATTCACGGGCCAGTTTGGCGGCCGCAAAATTTAATTCGTGGCTCAGATCCTCCATGTCGTAATCCGCCATGGAAATACGCGTGGAGTTGAAGGTATTGGTTTCAAGAATATCGGCACCGGCATCCAGGTAGGCGCGCTGGATGTCACGAATCACATCCGGCTTGGTGATACAGAGCAGGTCGTTATTGCCGGCAATATCCATGTGGTAATTAGCGAAACGCTCGCCGCGATAATCCGCTTCTTTTAATTTGTAACTCTGGATCATGGTGCCCATGCCGCCATCCAGGATCAGGATGCGTTGTTGAATGGCTTGGTGAAGGGCGGCGATATGGGCCTGACGCTCGGGGGATATGCTCATGAAAAACCTGTATATGTCGCGTAGCCCGGCTGGAAAACCAGTCGGCTGGAAAGAAAGTTGATCAAAAAAATGCCCGCGATTCTACCAGATAAAGGGGGCAGACGCGGATATTACAAATGTCACAAGGTCTTCGTATTCCATAGAACTAACCTAGCGGGTTGACTATCCTTGAGGTATTACGCGTTAACTGATCCCTGTTGTGCCCAACCCACGGAGTCTCACCATGAATAACAATAATCTTGTCCGCACCCTTTTTTTGGGCGTATTGCTGGCCTTGCTTGCCCCCTGGGCCGCGGCCGCAGAAACCCATGAGTTCCAGGTTCACAAGGCGGTGCACTGGGCTCAACCCGAAGGTATTCCGCTGACGCTGGATATCTACGTTCCTCAAACAGGTAAAAAGGCGTATCCGGTGCTGGTGATCTATCACGGCGGCGGGTGGCTGATTAACGACAATTCCCCGATGACCGCTATGTCCGAATATATCGCCTCGCACGGCGAGTTTGTGGTGGCGAATATGAACTACCGGCTGTTGCCGGATAACCACAACACCACAACCCTGAACCAGATGGTGGAAGACGCCTTTGGCGGATTGCTGTGGGTTAAGGATCATATCTCGCGCTACCAGGGTGACCCCACTCGCATCGCCATTACGGGTGACAGTGCCGGTGGGCATTTGGCGGCCATGATCCTGATGAGCGGCCGCAAACTGGAAAGCAATGGTTTCAAAGGAAAGACGCTAGGGTTTAAGCCGACCTACCTGCCCAAAGGCAAGACTGCCGAAAAAGTAGCGAAGCGTGATGGCTTGAAGGTGCAGGCGGCCATCATCAGTTATGGCGCCTTTGATCTCTATGAAGCGGTGAAAGGGGGTTTTGAGAAGCCGTCCAATATGTTCTGGCAATTCGCCAAGGCTGAGCCGCGCGGCATCTTCGGTAATGACATCAACGTTGTGGATCACCCCGAGTACTACAAAGCTGTTTCGCCGATCTACAACATTCCGGACGCCAAGGATTATCCCTTGCCCCCGCAGTTTATCCACGTCGCTGAAAATGACACGCTCACGACTCCGGCAATGGTAGGGCACTATGTGGAACTGCTGAAAAAGGCTGACCAGCCGGTAACCTATAAGATTTATCCCGGTCGCGCCCATGGGTTTATGGACGGTGGCTGCAACACGCATGCAGGGACCTGTTTTGAGAGGGATGCAGTCCCGGTGCTGGACGACATGCTGGTGTTCCTGCGTAAAACCTTGCGCTGATGGCGTTTGATCCTGACTATCAGCCTGATTGCAAATTCATGGTGTTTTAGCCGGTGGCTTTACAGTAGAATACCCGACTAAATTAATCAGGTAATCCGGGGTTAAGCAGCAGGTATGAGTGTTAACGTAGAAATCACCGAATCGGCCCAGCAGTATCTCAAAGAGTTACTGGACAAACAGAAGGATAACGACGGCATCGGCATCCGGATGTTCGTGGCCAGTCCGGGCACACCACAGGCGGAAACCTGTATTGCCTATTGTCGCCCCGGTGAAGAAAAGGAGGGTGACGAGATTGTCCAGCTCAATGGCTTCAAAGCCTACTTTGAAGGCCGCAGTTTGCCGTATCTGGATGAGGCCAAAGTAGATTATTCGCCGGATCGCATGGGTGGCCAGCTCACCATCCGCGCGCCCAACTCCAAGATGCCACGGGTGACTGACGACAGCCCGCTGGAAGACCGTATCAATTACGTGCTGTACAACGACGTTAACCCCAGCCTCGCCGCTCACGGTGGCAATGTCAGCCTGGTTGAAGTGACCGAGGATATGATTGCCGTACTCAAATTCGGCGGTGGCTGCCAGGGTTGTGGCGCGGTGGCGGTGACGCTCAAGCAGGGTATCGAAGTACAGCTGATGGACAAACTACCCGAATTAAAAGGCATCCGTGACGTGACGGATCATACGGATCGTTCAAACGCGTATATCTAGCTATTTTTCTATTTAAGAGGCACCGCTGATTGGCGGTGCCTTCCCGTCAGAGCCTGTTTTCAAGCTTCTTCTTCGGCGTTTTCCTCTGGCACATAAATTTCTTGTATTTGAGAATAATTATCATTGATGTTGTAAATGATTCTCGATAATATGCGCGCATTATTCTTCTTTGCGTCTCATTATTATTTAAGGGATCATCATGAACTCATCCAAACCCGCCGCCACACACATCGTCTCAAAGAAACATTCTTCCATCACACGACTGACCACCACCGCCTTGTCTTCTGCCATGTTATTGGCCTCGTCGGGGTTGGCTATCGCTCAGGATGAGTCACCAAAAGCCTTAAATACCGTGAAGATCGAGGCTGACGCCGTTGCATCACCCTACAAGGCTGATACGGCCAGCTCCCCAAAATTCACGCAGCCACTCCGTGACACGCCGCAAACCATCCAGGTGATTACTAACCAGGTATTTACCCAGCAAGGTGCAACCACGCTGACAGAAGCATTGCGTAACAGCGCCGGTGTGGGCACTTTTTATGCGGGTGAGAACGGTAACACCACAACGGGTGATGCGATTTATATGCGCGGCTTTGACACCTCAAGCAGTCTGTTTGTGGACGGCATCCGGGACCTGGGTTCGATCTCACGCGATCTGTTCAATATTGAACAAGTTGAAGTTGCAAAGGGGCCGGCCGGCACCGATAACGGACGAAGTGCACCCACCGGGGCTATCAACCTGGTCAGCAAACAGGCTTATCTGGAAGATGCAATTTCCGGTACGGTTACCACCGGCACTGACGAACAGAATCGCGTAACGGCGGATATCAACCAGACCTTGGCCGTACCCGGCAGTGCGTTGCGGTTAAATCTGATGTGGCAGGACAGTGATGTTGCCGGTCGCGATCATGTGAACAACAAGCGCATCGGTATTGCCCCGTCTCTGGGTTTTGGGTTGGACGGCGCAACCCGCACTTACGTGAACCTGTTGTATGTAAAACAGGAAAACATCCCGGATGGTTATGTTCCGACCGTGGGCCTACCTCATTGGGAGCCACAACCGGGGCTTGAGCAACTCGTGGGCAACCCGGTGGACCCAAACAACTTTTACGGTACCCGTGCTGATCACGATGACGTCACGGCCAAGATGGCAACACTGCGTATCGAACACGATCTGACTGATAACCTAACCGTGACCAACAGCCTGCGCTGGGGCGAGACCGAGCAAGATTATTTGCTCAGCGCGTTCATGAGTACGGGAGCGGTAGACGGTGAGGGCAATCCAACCGGCAACATCCGCTGGACTGATGTAAACGATTTGTCTACCTATACCCTGACACGCGGCAACAATACGTTTAAAGACGTCACCAATGAGATCCTGACCAATCAACTCAACCTGCGTGTTGATTTCACCACGGGCAATATCGAGCACAACCTGAGCACCGGCGTGGAACTGACACGGGAAGAACAAATCAGCTACGGCGTTGCCAGCACGGGCAGCCGCCCGGCGGCTAATCTCTATAATCCCGACTGGAGCGACACCGGCGACCTGACCGCATCGCGCAGTGGCGCCAACAGCGAAGGCCAGACCGACACTGTGTCGTTTTATGTCTTCGATACCCTGAAATTCGGCGAGCAATTCCTGGTGACGGGCGGCGTACGTGCCGATCGCTATAAGACGGAATACAGCAGCAATGCTATCTGCAACAACGGCACGGGTCGTGGCGCGGTGCCATGCAACGGCGCGCCGGTCGGTAGCATCGTCAATACATTTGACGGCGAAGCAGAAGACACCCTGGTTAACTGGAAGCTGGGCGCAGTGTACAAGCCGGTGGAGGTTGCCAGTCTTTATGCCAATGTCGCTATTTCGCAACAACCACCCGGTGGCACAAACTTTCAGCTGAGTGATTCAGCGAGCAATGCCAATAACCCGAACCTGGATCCACAAAAAGCTGAAACCCTTGAGGTGGGTACCAAGTGGGATGTGTATGAAGACGCTTTGTCCTTAAATCTCGCATTGTTCCGCACGGACATTACCAATGAAATCAATTCACAAGACCTGGATGATCAGGGCAATCCGACCCAATCAGGTGAGAAAGTGGTTGAGGGTATCGAGCTGTCTGCGGTCGGCAACATTACGGAACATTGGCAAATCACCGCCGGTTATACCAGCATGAACACCGAAGTGGAAAATGGACCGGAGGTGGCAGCGGACGGCACCAATAACCTGACCTATACCCCCGACGAAGCCTTCACCAGCTGGACCAGCTACCGCTTCCCCTTCGGCCTGACTATTGGCGGCGGCGCTCGCTACACGGCCGGCCTGCACAGAGGTACCGACGGTGCTGTTGGTACACCGGCTATCACTGAGTCGTACACGGTGTTTGATGCTGTTGTGTCTTACGAGGTAGCCGACAACCTGACCGTCCGATTAAACGCATACAACCTGGCCGATAAAGAATATGTCGCGGCCATTAACAAGAGTGGTTATCGCTACAACCCGGGCATGTCTCGTACCTTCCTCCTCAGTGCGGATTTGCGGTTCTGATCAGGAGGGGTTTTATGTTAATTCACATACCCGAAATACTGAGCAAGGCCGAGGTTATGGAATGCCGAAGGCGTCTGGCGGAAATCGAATGGGTTGATGGCCGGGCGACCGTGGGTCCGCAGGGGGCACAGGTCAAACGCAATCGCCAACTGCCAGTTGAATCGCCCGTCGGGCGCGAGTTGGGCGAACTGATCCTGCAGCGGTTGTACGCTAATCCGTTGTTTATGTCTGCCGCTTTACCCCTGCGGTCGGTACCGCCGCTGTTTAATGCCTATAGCGGCGGCGAACATTATGGGTTCCATGTGGACGGTGCTGTTCGGCAACTGCCGTTCAGCACCCTCAGTTTGCGCACAGATCTTTCCACCACACTATTTTTAACGGAACCCGGTGACTACCAAGGTGGTGAACTGGTCGTGCAGGATACTTACGGCGTTCATGAAGTAAAACTGCCGGCCGGTGATGTCATTCTGTACCCCTCCTCGAGTCTGCACAAAGTGGAACCTGTCACCCAGGGTGAACGCTTGTGCAGCTTTTTCTGGACGCAAAGCATGGTGCGTGACGATTGGCAACGTAACATGCTGCACGAACTGGATTGCAATATTCAGTCATTGCGCCAGCAACTCGGTGATTCAACGGAAGTACTCGGTTTGACTGGCCACTATCACAACCTGCTGCGGCAATGGGCGGATGTATAAACCGGATGAATAAAAAAAATAAACTGACAGCGCGTTTCATCTGGCTCGGCACCGTTCGTCAATGGCACTGGATCAGTTCAGCCGTCTGTTTAATTGGCATGCTCCTCTTTGCCATTACCGGCATTACGCTCAATCACGCGGCGCAAATTCAGGTAACGCCGCACGTCGAAACCATTGAGGCGGACGTGCCGGATGAATTGTTGCAGCAGCTGATGATACCGGATGAAGAAAAAGCACCGCTGCCGGAAAACCTGGTGCAATGGCTAAGTGCGAAACACGGCATTCGCACGCAGGAGCGGTTGGCCGAATGGAGTGATGAAGAAATTTATGTGTCTTTACCGCGCCCCGGTGGCGATGCCTGGTTAACGATCGATATCACCAGCGGTGAACTCTTTTACGAAAAAACCGAACGCGGGTGGATTTCCTACTTCAACGATTTGCATAAAGGGCGCAACACCGGCGTGGTGTGGTTCTGGTTTATTGATGTGTTTGCGGTGGCGTGTGTGATCTTTTGTATCACCGGCCTGGTATTGCTCTACCGCCATGCCGGCAGTCGCCCGACAACCTGGCCGGTGGTGGGGTTGGGATTGGTTATCCCGCTCCTGCTGGCCATCCTGTTTATTCATTAATGTTTCATGGAGAAGTGAATTATGGGTTCGCGTTTGTTTGCAATGTTGCTGGCCATTATGTCTACCGCTGTTTGCGCGGGGGAGTTGGCTGTTTCACTGGAAATTCCGCGTCTGGATGTGGCGGAATACCATCGTCCTTACACTGCCTTATGGGTGGAGGATAAGGATAAAAAAGTTATCAACCTCGCCGTCTGGTATGACGTGGAGATGAAAGAAGACAAAGGCGAAGATTGGCTGAAAGATATGCGTCAATGGTGGCGTCGCAGTGGTCGCGAACTGGATATGCCCATCGATGGCGTCAGCGGCGCAACCCGCGCGCCCGGCACCCATACCATTACCTTTACTGAAGGGGCCGAACCGCTGGGTAAATTAAACGCCGGTGAATATACCCTGATTCTTGAAGCCGCCCGTGAAGTGGGTGGACGCGAATTATTAAAAATTCCCTTCCAGTGGCCACCAAAAAAACCGGAAACCTTAAAAACGCAAGGTAAAAACGAACTGGGTGCATTTCAGTTAACACTGAACCCATGATGCTGAGCGTTTTCCATCTTAGCTACCGCCACTAAATCATTGACTGATATTTTGTAAAGGAATTTTCTTATGAATAGAATCGCACAACTTGTTTCTGTATTCGCGCTGGGTTTGACTGTCTCCATGATGGCCCACGGCCACCGCGCCTGGATTAAACCGTCGGCTACCGTACTGTCCGGTGAGGATGCCTGGGCCACCTTTGATGCAGCGGTATCCAATGATATTTTCCATGTGAATCATGTTCCGCTGGGCTACCAACGTTTAACGGCTATCGGGCCAGACGGCAAGAGCGTGGAATTGCACAATGCTGCCACAGGAAAATACCGTAGCACATTTGATGTGAATCTCTCCCAAGGTGGCACTTACAAAGTGTTTTATGCGAGCAGCGGATTGAATGCCCGCTGGGAAACAGAGGACGGTGAGCGCCGTTTCTGGCCACCGCGCGGTGTGGCACCGACGCCGGAAGGCTTCGAAAAAGAAGTACCCGAAAAAGCTAAAAATTTGCAGATTTCTCAATCGTCTCACCGTATCGAAACCTTCGTTACGGCCGGTTCTCCCAGTGACACCGTATTAAAACCGACCAAGGTGGGATTGGAGATGGTACCGGTCACACATCCCAACGATTTGTTTGCCGGTGAGACCGCCGAATTTATTTTCCTGATTGATGGCAAGCCGGCAGTCGGTGCCAAGGTAACCGCTATTCCCGGCGGTATGCGTTACCGCAATGAGCAGGCAGCGATTGAAGTGGTCACCGATAAGAAAGGTAAAGCCAGCATCACCTGGCCGGAGGCTGGCATGTATTGGTTAAACGCCGAATACAGCGATGACAAAGGCAAAAAGCCGGCGAAGCAACGGCGCGGTGCTTACGTGGCAACCCTGGAGGTGCTGCCCGAATAGCGTGTGAATTGTTAAAACAATGTGCAAACCGTTTCCTCGGTAAGCAATTGTTTTTACACTGGCCTCGGCCATCGCAAACCCCGCCGCTATGGCGGGGTTTTTATTAGGGAAACGGTTTGCCGGTGATAAGCTCTGGCATAAACCCGGCACAAAAAAGGTAAGTAGTGTGCGTTATCTTGCAGCAATTACAGTCATATTGATTTATGTCGCATTCTGCTTGATCTGCTGGATAAAGTACCGGCAACGCGAGCGTATAGCAGATAAGCATATCGAGCTGGCGCAAGACGCGGTACTGATCGCTTACGCCAGTCAAACCGGTAATGCTGAGCACCTTGCGCAGAAAAGTGCGCAACAACTGCAACAGGCCGGATTGTCATGCAGGCTGCTGTCGTTACACAAAGTAGATGAAGCCCTACTGGCACAAACGTATCGCGCCTTGTTTGTGGTCAGCACCTATGGCGAGGGTGAACCGCCGGACACCGGTGCTGCATTCCTGCGCCGCTATTTATCAAAAGAGGATGGAGCGCTGGCGCATTTGCAATTTGGCATTCTGGCGCTGGGTGATCGCGACTACCGCCATTTTTGCGGCTTTGGTCATGCACTGAATCATGGCTTACATCATCGCGGCGCCACCTCGCTATTTGATGTTGTGGAAGTAGATAAACACGATGAAAGTGCATTGCGCCATTGGCAATATTATCTCGGGCAACTCAGCGGGCAGACACACTTTCCCGACTGGAGCCAGCCGGGGTACGAAGCCTGGCGCTTGCACGCGCGCGCCTGTTTGAATCCCGACAGCCCCGAGCATCCCGCCTTTCACATACAACTGCAACCCGCCCAAGGAATTATTGCGCAGGATACATGGCAGGCTGGCGATATTGCCGAGATCGGTCCCTGCAATCCACCCACACGGGTAAGACAATTCCTGCGCGAACTAACACTCGACGGTCATATTCAAGTAGCTGATACCGGCATGTCACTTGAGCAGCTGCTGATGCGCCGCCGTTTGCCCGAACAATTATTCGAGCATTATCGTTCATTATCCATAGACGCCTTGCTTGATCAATTGCCGGAGTTAGCGCACCGGGAATATTCCATTGCGTCATTGCCGGAAGACGGCACGCTCGATTTAATCGTGCGTCAGGTGCAGTTGCCCGAACAAAAACTGGGTCTCGGTTCCGGCTGGTTAACGGCTTATGCCCAACCCGGCGATGATATTGCGTTACGGGTACGGGTAAACCAAGGCTTTCATGGGACCGCCGATGATCGTCCAATAATTCTGGTGGGAAATGGCACAGGCCTGGCGGGTTTACGCGCGCACCTGCGAGCGCGTGTTCGCGCCGGTCATCGACGCAACTGGTTGCTTTTTGGTGAGCGAACCCTGGCCAATGATTTTTTCTTTGCCGATGAAATTCTTGCCTGGAAAAAGCAGGGCTTTCTTGCGCACCTTGATCTGGCGTTTTCCCGCGACCAGGACACACCGCGTTACGTGCAACATCTGCTATTGGAAAAACCTGAGATGATCCGGCAATGGGTTGAAGAAGGTGCAGCTATTTATGTGTGCGGCAGCCTGGCAGGTATGGCGCAGGGCGTGGATGAAGCTTTGAGGGAAATCCTGGGGGAAGAGTTGCTCGAAGCCTTGGCTGATGACGAACGATATTGCCGCGACGTTTATTAAATACATCGTAATGTTTAACCGAATGGATAGAGTGTATGCCCGCTTTGTTTAAAAGTTTCCTTAAAAAGCTTCCACACCTGCGCCAACGAAAGTGGTTGATGGTAAGTATTTTCATTGTGGTCGGATTGCTTATCGGGTGGTTGCTGCGTGATACGGAGGCAAGTGTTGTGCATGCAACCGCAGTTGTCCAGCGCGGTGATATTGAAAACCTGGTCACCGCCACGGGTACCTTGCAGCCGCGCGATTATGTTGATGTAGGTGCGCAGGTATCCGGCCAATTAAAAGTCTTGCATGTCGAAGTCGGCAGCGAGGTCAAGCAGGGCGATTTACTGGCGGAGATCGATGCAACGGTTTATCTCGCCAAGGTAGATGCAACCCGCGCACAATTGCGCAATCAACGTGCGCAACTGCTGGATCGTGAAGCGCAATTAAAGCTTGCGCAAGTGAATTATACGCGGCAACAAAATCTGCAAAAAGAAGATGCCACCACCCAGGAAGCCCTGCAAAGTGCTGAGGCCTCGCTGCAATCGGCCAAGGCGCAAATTGAAGCGCTGCAAGCGCAGATCGAACAGATCGAATCCAGCCTGCGCGCCGAAGAGGCCAATCTGGAATTCGCGCGCATCTATGCACCCATGGATGGCACGGTGGTGTCAATTACCTCACGGCAAGGGCAAACATTGAACACCAATCAAATGGCCCCGACTTTATTGCGCATCGCCGACTTGTCTACCATGACCGTGCAGGCACAGGTATCGGAAGCGGACATCAGTAAGCTGCAAAATAATATGAAGGTGTATTTCACCACGCTCGGCGGTGAAGGGCGGCGTTGGTACAGCCAATTGGGTCGCATCGAGCCGACGCCAACGGTGCTCAATAACGTGGTGTTATACAACGCTTTATTTGATGTACCCAACCCCAACGGTTTGCTGATGACCCAGATGACCACGCAGGTTTTTTTCGTTGCGGCGGAAGCGCGCGATGTGTTGCTGGTGCCCATGTCTGCCCTGAATTTTTCGGCACCGCGTTTGCCACCGGCGGTGCGTGAAGGTAAACCGGCGGGTGAGCGCGCGGCAGAGCGACCCAATCGTCCGGCAAGGCGCTCGGCCCAGGCGTCTGGCCCGCGCGCTGCCACGGTTAAGGTAATCAATGCAAAAGGAATCATTGAAGATCGTGATGTGCAGGTCGGCGTGACCAATCGTATTCAGGCAGAAATTCTGGCGGGCCTTGAAGAGGGTGAGCGCGTCATTACGGGCACACAACAAACCGCAAAAGCACCCACCGATAATGCCCCCCCCTGGGGCCCGAGGATGATGCGCTGATGATCGAGCCTGCCAATGATGTGCCGTTGATTGAGTTGTGCGGCGTGACCAAAACCTTTCGCAACGGCGAAATTGCCACGCAGGTATTGCACGGCATTGACCTGCAAATTTTTCCCGGTGAGTTTGTTGCCATCATGGGCGCGTCGGGCTCAGGTAAATCCACGCTGATGAATATTCTCGGTTGTCTGGATCGTCCGAGCAGTGGTGCGTATTTTTTTGATGGTCAGGATGTGTCCCTGTTTGAGCGGGATGACCTGGCGCGTTTGCGCCGGGAAGCTTTTGGTTTTGTCTTTCAAAGTTACAACCTGCTGCCCGGTGTCAGCGCGTGTGAAAACGTCGAACTGCCAGCGAGTTATTCCGGCTTGCCGCCACAGGCACGTCGTCATCGTGCAGCGGAGTTGCTGACCTCTTTAGGTTTGGGTGAACGCCTGCACCATCGCCCCAATCAATTGTCCGGCGGGCAACAGCAACGGGTGTCTATTGCACGGGCATTGATGAATGGTGGGCAAATCATATTGGCGGATGAGCCCACGGGCGCTCTCGACAGTCACAGCGGCAGTGATGTGATTGCCCTGTTGGAAACCTTGTCCGCCCAGGGGCATACCATTATTTTGATTACCCATGACGCCAGCGTCGCGGCACACGCGCATCGCCTGATTGAGATTCGCGATGGTGTGATTATTAGTGATCCTGGCCCGGCAGTGCGAACGAAAAATGCTACCGGTGCTGCAATAGAAACATTACACGGTGAACCCGGTTTAGGCAGCGAATTATTATCTGCCGGTAAAACAGCGTTGCGTTCCTTGTTTGGCAATATCTTCCGCACGATCCTCACCTTGCTCGGCATTGTAATCGGCGTAGCCTCGGTTATTACCATGCTCGCTATCGGCGACGGCGCCAAACAGGCAGTGGTAGATCGCATCAGTGCCATGGGTAGTAACTTATTGCTGGTGCGACCCGGTGGTCCAAACGAACGCGGAGGGCGATGGAGCACATCTTCCCTTGTGCCGGCCGATGTCGATGCCTTGAATAACTTGCCGAATATTTTGGCGGCGGTGCCCGAACTGACTGGCGGATATACCTTGCGCTACGAAACAGAAGATCACAGCGCAGAGATCAATGCGACCTCGCATTTATTTCCCGTTGCGCGCAATTGGACCCTGGCCAGTGGCACTTTTTTTACAGAAGAGGATGAAAAAAGCTACGCCACGGTTGCCGTTATCGGCAAATCCGTCGCAGAAAAATTATTTGGCCAGGCTGATCCGCTGGGCCATTACATCATCATCAACAATATTTTGTTCCAGGTGATCGGTGTTATGGCAGAGCAGGGTGCTTCGCCGCGCGGTGACGATCAGGACAATGTGGTTTTTGTCCCTTACACCACCGGCAGCCTGCGCATCTTCGGCCAAATTTTTTTGCGCAACGTCACTATCGCCGTCGCCGATACACAACAGATGTCCGACGTTCAGGCAGCCGCACATGCGCTCTTGCTGGCACGGCACGGTACGGAAGATTTCCAGATTTTTAATATGGCATCGCTGATCGACACGGTGTCTGAAACCCAAAATACCATGACTATTTTGCTGGCTTCCATCGCGGCGATTTCTTTGCTGGTGGGGGGAATCGGCGTGATGAATATCATGCTGGTCAGCGTCACGGAACGCACGCGGGAAATTGGTATTCGCATGGCCACCGGCGCGCGCACGCGTCATATCCTGCAACAGTTTTTGATTGAGGCTTTAGTGGTGTCGGCGATAGGTGGTGTGATTGGTGTGGTGTTGGGTTTAGGGAGCGCCGCATTAATTAATTATTTAGGTACACCCATTTCTTATTCATTTGCGCCGGTGATTCTGGCGTTCGGTTGCGCCTTTGCGACCGGCTTGATCTTTGGTTACCTGCCGGCGCGCAAGGCGGCCCGCCTTGACCCTGTTACTGCCTTGGCGACGGAGTAATAACAATGTCTGCGCAACGAACACTATTTTCGCAATTTTATCGGTCATTCTTGTGGTGGCCGATACTGATCAGCTTGACAGCGTGCCATTCCATCAGCCGTCACGACCAACCGGATATTGCTTTCACTGAAAACTGGCAAACTGCCAGTCCCACTAATCACCAGGCAGAAATTAATCGCGAATGGTGGGCCAGTTTCCAGTCCCCGCAGTTGAATCAATTGATTGATGAAGCCTTGCAGCAAAGCCCGGATTTGCGTATCGCCGTTGAACGGGTGCGCCAGGCGGAATTGCAGATGAATTCTGCCGGCGCGTCATTGGTTCCTGCGCTGAGCGTGAACGCCAGCAGCGGTTCAACGCGCAGTCGCGACAGTGAGGCGGACTGGCAAACCGGCGAGTCAAGTCGCGTATCGCTCGGTGCCAGTTATGAAATAGATTTATGGGGGCGTGTTTCCGCCAATATCGCTGCGGCGGAAGCATCATTTAAAGCCAGTGAATTTGATTATGAGTCTGCACGTTTGAGTTTAACCGGTGCGGTGGCCAGTGGTTGGTTTCAATGGCTGGCCTTGCAGGCGCGCATTGAAACGGCGCGCGAAAACATTCGTATCGCGCAACGGGTTTACGACATTGTGGATGTGCGTTATCGCAATGGTGCGGCAACGGCGGCGGACCTGGCACGTCAGCGCACCAATCTGCTGAACCAATCTGCCGCTTTGCCGCCTTTGGAATTGCAGGGACGGCAAACGCGCGCTGCCCTGGCGGTATTGATCGGTCGTGTGCCGCAACATTTTGTCCTGACGGACGAGTCGATCATGGACATCGTGCTGCCGGATATTAACGCTGGCGTACCGGCAGATATCATTACCCGCCGCCCGGATCTGGCCAGTGCGGAAGCACAACTGCAGGCAGCCGATGCGGATGTTGCCGCCGCGCGCGCCGCACTCTTGCCCGCTGTGCAATTAAGTGCATCCGCCGGTAAAGCAACTGCAGCTTTATTTTCATTAGGTAGTGCGAGCGATTCGGTGGGCTGGAGCCTGTCCCTCGTGCAGACCTTGTTCGATGGCGGTCGCCTGCGCAATCAGGTCAAACTCAGCGAGTCGCAACGCATCAGCTTGCTTGAACAATATCGCAAGTCCATCTACACCGCTTTGCAGGAAGTGGACGATGCGCTTGATCGCACCGCCGTAAATGCAGAACAGGAACAGCGTCAGACGGACATTGTTACCCAGGCGCAACGTACGCTGCGCCTGACGGAAGTGCGTTATCGCGAAGGCAGCGATGACCTTCTGGCTTTGCTTGATGCGCAACGCAGTTTGTTTCAGGCGCAGGATCAATTGGCCCAGCAACGCCAGGCGCGTTTAACGGCTGCGGTGGATTTGTATAAAGCCTTGGGTGGTGGCTGGCTACCGGATGATTAAATCTTTCGCCAAGCCACCATTAACCATTAGGGGGTGGGCTGATCGTCTTCCTGCGGCAATTTTTCCCATTCCTTAATAAGATCTTCCATCTGTTCAAACTGCCCGGTTTCCTGTTCCATCTTTTCGGAAATCGCATTGCGGGTATCTTCAATATCTTGCAGCGGTTCGGTCACGGATTCGGGTAAGTGCTGCTCAAGGGTTTTCCGCGCAGGAGCGGTGGTATCTTTGATGGTTTTATCGATGGCTTTATCGCTGGATTTTTGGATATGTTGTTGCATCGCATCACCAACTGATTCACCGGATAAACCGCTTTCGATCACTTGTTCCAACAAAGGCTGATCGCCATCCAGCCCCAAGGTCTCGCCCACCATTTCAGTGGTCTTATCAACCACAGCGTCCTGCAGTGCTTTTTGCGTGGCTTCGGCACCATCAATCACGGCCTGCAATTCTGATGGCCAGGTCGGCATGATCGCCATCTTGGCATTTTCCACCTGTTCGGCGATCACTGTCGGGGCGCCGCCGGTTACCAGCATCACCGCCATCTGGTTGGTGTCCGCATTCCAGACAAAACCGGCTTTTTCGGCGGATTGTTTGGCAATACCGGGCAGCGGAGTGTAACGGGAAACCACATAAAACAGCGCGCCTTCCTGCCGGATTTCATTGGCCGTGCGTAAGAGTTTCATGGTGGGGTCGTAATGTGGGCCGAGTAATTTCACCATGCGATTCTTGATCATCGGTTGCTCAAACAGGTTGACCTCATTGGGGTCAAAACCCACCAGGGGTTTGAGCATGGCCCACATTAATTTGCTTTGGGCATTGCCCAATACCAGCGAGGTGACACAGGCAGACAACATAAAACTGAGCACAGCAACGAGCGCGATTTTGGTAATACGCATGATTGATCCGAATTGGGTTTCAGGGAGTAAAACAGGTAAGGCCAGGTAAGCGGGCGCGCCAGTGTGCTGTAGCAATCTGGCCGGCGCAATCCACCCCTTAACAAATTCTTGTCGGGGGCCGCTTGTCGCCCGTTATTGTTATTGCGTGCCGGGCGACTTCGTCAGTAAATACTGTGCGTCCCGATTGTTTTTTGGCGTCAAGGCATTTTATAGTCAGCAGCCAAAGCAGATGAACTGTGCTTTTTGGGGTTTGTGTGGCGATCCACAATAAAGTGCTCACGCTTTGAACAACATCACTCCCAAGGAAAGACGTTTTATGAAAATACTGGTCGCGATTAAACGGGTGGTGGACCACAGTGTCCGTGTTCGCCCCAACAGCCAGGCGACAGCAATGGACATTGCCGGTGCCAAGATGGCGATAAATCCCTTCTGTGAAATTGCCGTTGAAGAAGCCGTACGACTGAAAGAGCAGGGTATTGCTACCGAAGTCGTTGTAGTGTCCATCGGCGCCGACACGGCGCAGGAACAATTGCGTGCCGCGCTGGCCTTGGGCGCAGATCGTGCGATCCTGGTGAAAACAACCGCCGACCTGCAACCCCTGCCCGTCGCGCGTTGCCTGCATAAGCTGGTTGAGCGCGAGCAGCCCGGCCTGATTCTGCTGGGCAAGCAATCTATCGACGGCGACAACAACCAGACCGGTCAAATGCTGGCGGCCTTATGCGGGTATGCGCAAGGTACCTTTGCGTCACGCCTGGTTATCGAAGGCGATAAAGCCAGGGTAACCCGCGAGATTGATGGCGGTTTGCAAACCTTGTTGCTGCGCCTCCCTGCCGTCGTCACGACCGACCTGCGTCTCAACCAACCCCGTTATCCCACCTTGCCCAACATAATGAAAGCCCGCCAGAAACCCCTGGCAACAATGACACCTGAGGAACTGGCCGTGGATATCACACCCCGGGTACGCACGCTCAAGCTCGAATTGCCGCCCTCCCGGCAGGCCGGTGAAAAGGTAAAAGATGTTGAGGCATTGTTGGCCAGGTTGCGGGAGGCGCAGTTAATTTAATGGATAACATCAACATATTGGTGATCGCTGACCACGACAACCACAGCATTCATCCCGCAACATACAAAGTTGTGGGCGCGGCGAATCAACTGCGCCATGTCGGTAAGGTTCATCTTGATGTCCTGCTGGCCGGTTATCGTTGTGATGGATTGGCCCAGTCACTCGCGCACACCACAGGTGTCGACAATGTCCTGCTGGTGGACGATCCCGTTTGTGAACACCAGTTGGCTGAAAGCATCACCCCGATTGTGGTTGCCCTTGCGCCGACTTACAGCCACATCATGACTGCCGCTTCCACGGCAGGTAAAAATCTTTTGCCTCGGGCGGCGGCGCTGCTGGATGTGCAAGCTATCAGCGAGGTGATGGCTATTATCGCGCCCGATACATTCGTTCGCCCGGTCTATGCCGGCAGCGCATTGGCCACCGTCGTCAGCGATGACGCGCTTAAATTGTTGACCATTCGCACCAGTGCGTTTCCGGCTGCAGAGCAAACCGGCGGCAACGCTGCTATCCGGCAAATAGCAGGTCCGCCGCCCCAACAACTCAGCCAGTTGGTGGACCAGCAACTGGCGGTCAGTGAACGCCCTGAACTGACCGCCGCGCGCGTAGTGGTTGCCGGTGGCCGAGGCCTTAAGTCCGGGGAAAATTTTAATTTGGTGTATCGATTAGCCGACAAACTTCACGCTGCTGTGGGTGCGTCCCGCGCCGCCGTGGACGCCGGCTTTGTGGCCAATGATATGCAGGTTGGGCAGACCGGCAAGGTAGTGGCGCCGGAACTGTATATTGCCGTGGGGATTTCAGGGGCAGTGCAACACCTGGCGGGCATGAAAGATTCCAGAGTCATTGTCGCCATCAACAACGATGAGGATGCGCCGATTTTTCAGGTAGCAGATTACGGGTTAGTGGGGGATTTGTTTGACGTGTTGCCGGAAATGATCGACAAATTATAAAGTTTTGCCCTGCTGCACCGGTGGGTGGTCAGACCGC
Source organism: Cellvibrio sp. ARAG 10.3 (assembly GCF_051846955.1). Classification (NCBI taxonomy): domain Bacteria; kingdom Pseudomonadati; phylum Pseudomonadota; class Gammaproteobacteria; order Cellvibrionales; family Cellvibrionaceae; genus Cellvibrio; species Cellvibrio sp. ARAG 10.3. The sequence goes on along the minus strand of NZ_JBPYCU010000004.1, from coordinate 174,769 downwards.
CCACCGGTTGTAAAACTTACTCAACTATCTCTTCAGCTTTTTCTTCCGTGGTTTCCGCCGCATCATCCATCGCGTCTACGGTATTTTCGTAACCATCTTTTATCGCTTCACCGGTTTTTTCAGCGGCAGCGGCTGCCTTGTCGGCCCACTCTTCTGCCGTTTCAGCGGTAGCTTCTGTCACGTGTTCCACTGTATCACCGGCTTTTTCCAGTGTGTCTTCAGCTGCATCCTGCATCTCAGCGGCGGATTCCTTCACCGCATCGGTGGTGTTTTGAACCTCTTCTTTGGAGCAACCGCTCATTAACCCAAGGACAACAACTAAAGCTGCAAAAAAATGAATCGTCTTCATGATGGTATCCCTATACTAATAAAAATAACGGATGAGAATCGTTGGTGGGTATGTTGCCGATAACTCACTACGCTTTCTACCACCGGAATAGAGTCTATACCTGTCATTGGTGGGAATAAAGGCATAAAAAATCACCGGGGTATAAGTGACTTTTGATTTTGGATACAATGCGACCCATTTCGCAATGGCGTTGATTGCAGCGCTCCGAATCATAAGCCTCTGATGTGGTGTGGATATGACAGTTGAGCAATTTGAAACCTGGTCACTTTATATTGGTGTGGGTGGGTTGATTGCATTTATGGTGTTTATTGTGTGGGACCTGGCGCGAAAATCAAAAGCAGGCAAGTTTGGTACCTTCATCCTCTTCCTGGCGCTGGGCTTGGGTTTACTGGGTTTCATCATCAAGACCGTGTTAGTGGAAATGCTCGAAAAATAACAACATATCAACCAGAGCGCATCAATTAGATAGGGGCCTCAACCGCATGTTTCATTTCTTTGTTCCCACCTCCAAAGTCCAGAAAGACCGGCAGATTATGCGCGACACGGATGCTCGGGTGGCCAAATACAGCCGGCGTGGCCTGGTGCTCAACTTTTTAGTGTTCGTGTTGTGTCTCGCCTTTGGTGACTTTATTGACCGGGAACATAACCTGGCGGTGGTATTGGTAACCGGTTTGCTCGTGGTCACCTTGCTGCGCAGTTATTACCTGTTTCGTTTTGATGTGCTTTATGCTCGCGCACCAACGCGCTGGCGCAACCAATATTTCATAGCCTCCTGTCTTGGGGCGGCCTGGTGGAGCATTATCCTGGTCAGCTTGACCTGGGTGCAGGGCATGCGCGATGAAACCCTGGTGATGTGGTTGTATTCAGTGGTGTTTTATTCAAGTGTATCGAATGTATTTGCTCCGTATCGCCACTTCCTGACACTCTATTTATTTATCGGCCAGGTGCCGGCGGCTATTACCGCGATCCTGCTGGGTGATGTGGATGGCTATTTATACGGTTCGATCATGCTGGTGTTTTTTATCATGCTCAGCCACCAGGCCAAGGTCACCTCGTTTTCGTATTGGGAACGGCTCGAAGCCAACTATGCATTGCGTGAGCGGGCGAAAGGACTGGAACACGAACAGCGCAATTCCCAGGCCGCTATCGAATTGAAAAATGAATTTCTGGTTAACCTTGGCCACGAATTCCGTTCATCGCTCAGTGACATCCTCGGCACCTTGACGCTGATCGATAGCGATCAACTGTCCGAAAAACAACGCGAACTGCTTACCATGGCGAGTAAAGCCGGCGAACGCCAGTTGGATCTGGTGAACAACGTGGTGGATTTTTCCAAGATCACCACCAAAAACCTGCGCCTGGAAGAGAGCATCTTTGATCTGCGCCGTACCCTGGAAAAACTGGTCGAGGATTTTTCCCTGGATGCGCATCAACAGGGTGTAGAGCTCTATTATCTGTTTGATCCGCAAATGCCTTTGCGCGTAAAAGGCGACGCTGTTCGGTTGGGGCAAATCTTCAGCACCTTATTGAATCACGCGCTTAAAACCGCGGCCATCGACCACGTGTTTATTGAAGCCCGGTTTAATCAGGATACGGATCAGGACGACGTGGGTGAGTTACAAATCATCATCAGCGATAGCGAAAAAAGTACCTCGCGCTCAGAAGCCGAACGCAGTGCGTTGCCGGAAGCAGATGACCAACATACCGGTATCGGGATTTCTATTTGTAAAGGATTGGCTGCCTGTATGGGGGGCAGTGTGCATGTGATGGCAACTCGCGAGCGGGGCAAGCGAATTTTTATCAATGTGAAACTGGAAGTGGTCTCCCACGAAGAAAAACGTTTCGGTTCCGAACAAAAGCTACGCGGCAAACACGCGTTGCTGGTGGACTTGCCAGAGAGCACCGCTATCGCTCTGGTTGATGAATTGACAACCTGGGGTATGACAGCGACAACCGTGAATGGCTACGACCAGGCGCTGGAAAAATTGAAGGCGTTGATCACCTCCAGGCCGGTCGACCTCCTCTTGATATACAGCCGCCTGAATAACATGAACGCGCTGGTGCTTTCCCGGGATGTGGCGGCCAATCCGCAATTTGCCGCTGTCAAACAGATCCTGGCGATGAGCATTCTGCAAAGTGATACGGCGGAAGTGAAAGCGCACCTGGCCAACTACCCGCAAATATCCTGTATTGAAAAACCGATCATGCGCCGGCGTTTGTATGAAGTGGCTGTACAAAAACTCCTGGAGGCGCCAGAGGTTACACCGGAAGTCTCCGGCAATAACAAGGAGAACACACCGCCACCTGCGACCAAAAAAATCCTGTTGGTTGATGATCACCGCGTCGATCAGATGGTGATCTCGGCCATGCTGAAAAAACTTAACTGCTTCGTGCAATTGGCCACCACCGGCTCAGAAGCGGTGGAGATCCTGGAGAAAGAAAAGTTTGATATGGTGCTGATGGATTACGATATGCAGGAGCAGGACAGCCTGCTTGCCGCGCAAAAAATCCGTGCGACGGAAAAAGCTCACAATACCAGCCGCCATTTGCCGATCATTGCGGTGGTAGCTTCAGCTAATGAGCAGGATCAAAGCAACTGTCTGGCAGCGGGAATGGATGATCACATCGTTAAGCCGATTCGCTATGACGAACTTGAACTTCGCCTGCAACGTTGGCTGAGTGAGAACGGCGAGCCTCCCCGAACCTGACACGCTGCTGACAGTTCTTGCCATCTATTGCGCGTCAATTTACCTGTAAAAAATCAGTTTATATCACCGGTATCCTGGAAACCGGGAGCGATTTCCGTCCGTCAGGACCGGATTTTTGATACTTATAGTCATTGTTTACAAATGTAAATCGGGATGCGTTCGGGGGGGAGCACTGCTACACTCCAGCCCATCTCCAGCCTTGCCTTGCTGCTGTTTCTGTAATAAAAACCAATGGCGGTGAGCTTGTCAGCCAGGGTGCAATGCGGTGATACGGCGTTCAGCAGTACATCCATAACATAATGAACAACCACTTTTTCTAAACCCCAGTTCCTATGATGAGTACGCCCGTTAGCGGTACTTCCACGATCATGATATAGGTGCCCCATGCATAGCCTCGTAAAAAAAATCACGCTTTCCCTTGTCTCGGGCGTTGTAGCCTGTTCGCTATTGGTTGCCTGCGGCAAGGTTGATGACGAGCGTCCGGCCACTACGGACATACAAGACGCAAGCTTTACGCAGGACATTCAGGGGGCACGGGTATTGGTCTTTTCCAAAACCAGCGGGTGGCGCCACGACTCCATTCCGGCGGGCATTGCCGCGCTGGAAAAATTGGGAACAGATCACGGCTTTACCGTCGTCGCTACCGAGGATTCCAGTTTATTTACCGACGCGGAATTATCGACCTATAACGCCCTGGTTTTCTTAAACACCACGCTGGATGTGCTGAATGAAGACCAGGAAATGGCGATGGAGCGTTTTATCCAGGCGGGCGGTGGTTTTGTCGGTATTCACGCAGCGGCAGACACCGAGTGGGAAGGCGACTGGCATTGGTATCGTAACCTGGTCGGTGCTGTGTTCAGGAGCCATCCGGGCAATCCGAGCAATGTCCAGCGCGCTCAATTAAATGTCACCGCGCACCAACATCCCGCTACCGAATCCTTACCTGAAACCTTCAGCATGGTGGATGAATGGTACGATTACCGCGACCAGTATCCGCTCAAAAAAGATTTGCTGATGCTGGATGAAAGTACCTATATCGGTGGCCTGCACGGCGAATATCATCCTATTGCCTGGTACCACGATTACGATGGCGGCCGTTCTTTTTATACCGGTATGGGCCATACCGCCGAAGTGTTTTCCAATCCCCGTTTCCTTGATCACTTATTGGGTGGTTTGAAATATGCGGTGGGTGGAAAACCCAAACTGGATTACAGCCGCGCACGCCCGGAACACAATCGTTTTATTAAAAAGACGCTGGTGCAAAATCTTAATGAGCCGATGGGTTTTGATTTTTTTGCCAACGGCGATGCGCTGATTGTCGAGCGGCCCGGCACCTTCAAGCTGGTTGACTACAAAACCGGTGAAACCCGCGATGCCGGCAGCATAACCGTTGCCTACCACGGCTATATGGAATGGGGCTTGATCGGCGTTGGCATTCCGCCGGATTTTGCCCAATCTTCCTGGATTTATGTGGGCTACAACGCGCGTAAAGAAGACGGCAGTTATTGGCAACGGCTGGCGCGTTTTAAATGGCAGGACAACCAGATCAACGCCGCATCAGAACAGCTGTTGCTGGAATATCGCATTGACGAAACCTGTTGTCATACCGGTGGTGACATTGCTTTTGGTAACAACGGAGAAGTCTTTTTCTCGACGGGTGATAACACCAACCCCCACGAACAAAACGGTTATGCGCCCATCGATATGCGCGAGGACCGTAAACACTTTGATGCATTGCGCGGTGCGGGTAATACCCAGGATTTGCGCGGCAAAATCCTGCGTATTCTTCCCCAGGATGACGGCAGCTATAAAATTCCCACCGGCAATTTATTTGCCGACGGAAAAGAAGGCCGCCCGGAAATTTATGTGATGGGCGCGCGCAATCCGTTCACGGTGACCTTTGATAAAGACACTGAAACACTGTACTTCGGTGATGTGGGGCCAGATGCCGGTGTAGCGTCGGACAAGCAGGGCACCCGTGCTTATGACGAAATCAACCGCGTAACGGAAGCGGGGAATTTTGGTTGGCCGTTGATCATCGGCAACAATCAGCCATACCTTGAATATGACTTCGCAACTGAAACATCCGGCCGCATGTACAACCCATTGGCGCCGATGAATAACTCACCGCGCAATACCGGCGCCAAACAATTGCCGCCGGCCCAGCCTGCACTGGTCTGGTATCCCTATACCAATTCTGAAACCTTTCCTGAGCTCGGCAGCGGCGGTCGCACGGCGCTGGTCGCGGATGTTTACCGCTCCAAAGATTATCCTGCGGGTACCCATCGCTATCCGGAATATTACGACAACAAATTATTCATGCTGGATTTCATGCGCAATTGGGTAAAAGTTGTCAGCTTCGATGATCTTGGGCGCATTGAAAAGATTGAACCCTTTGCACCGCAAATCGAGTACACCTTGCCGATTGCCGCGCGCTTCGCGCCCGATGGCAGTTTATATGTGCTGGAGTACGGCACCGCCTGGTTTACCGGTAACCCCGATTCAGGCTTGGCGCGTATAGAATATGTCGGCCCGGGCAATCGTCCGCCCAGCCCGGTTATTTCCCTTGATCCCGCACAAGGCGCCGCGCCGCTGGCGACAACCGCATCCGCTGCGCAGAGTGTGGATCTGGATGGCGATACGCTCAGCTTCAGCTGGACGTCCGAGCTGGTCGGCAATTCCGCTACACGCCAAACCTTGGGCGATGGTGAAACCGTAGCACTCAGCTTCGCCAATGCCGGCAGTTACCTGGTGAAACTGACGGCGACGGATTCCCATGGCAGCAGTGCGACCACAGAAACACAAATTGACGTAGGAAATGCGCCGGCGGATATCAACATCGAGCTGGACGGCAACAGCTCTTTCTATTGGCCGGGAACCCGCTCAGTGGGTTACCGCATAGAGATCTCGGACAAAGAGGATGGCAAGATCACCGCGCAAGAGGGGAATACCGGCAACGCTATTGTTCAGCTCAGTTTTGGTGGCGCGCAAGAGCAGGCGGCATCCGCAGGCCATCAAACAGCCAGCGCCAATGTGATCGGCAAGGATCTGGTTGAAGCCAATTCCTGTGCGGCTTGCCATCAAGTTGACGCACCCTCTGTGGGCCCGTCTTTCACGGCAGTGGCCGAACGCTATCAAAAAGATCCGGAAGGCCTGGCGTATCTGGTCAAGAAAATTTCTGATGGCGGTGCAGGCGCCTGGGGTGAAACTGCTATGCCGTCGTTTGCGCATTTGAATGAAGCGGACCGCACAGCGCTTGCGACTTATGTGTTGTCTCACGCGCAGTCTGCCCAGACAGAAAGCCTGCCGCTGACCGGTAAGCTGGCGTTGCGCGACCACAAGCTGACGCAAGATATCTTTAACCGCACCAAAGATTTGAGTGGCGAAGAAAGAGCGATGTTCGGCCAGGCATACACCTTATCTGTCTCTTATACAGACAAAGGCGGCGAGGTTATCGGTCCTATCACGGTCAATAAAAACCTGCGTCTGATTGTCCCGCGCTTCCTGCTACCGGATCTGTTCACCAAAACCACCGCGCCGGATGATTTTAAACTCGGCAGTTATTATCAACTGAATACACTCACTACCGACGCCGGTAGTGACACCTGGCGTGTTGCTCCCTTGGGTGAATTTGATTTACGCAGCGTCAAGTCCATTCAACTCGGTCGCTGGATTATCAAAAATCCTGCCAAGTGGGCTTATGAATTACGCATAGACCAGCCAGACGGACGCGTTGTCGCTGCTGGTGTGGGTACAGAAACAATGATCGACACCTATGGCAGGGATGTGTTAAAAATGACGGAAAGTGTTGGCCGACATAAACTTTACCTGGCCGTGCGTGCGGTTGATAAAGCCAACAGTGAATTGCATTTACTGGATATTTCGTTTTATCAATAACAAAAGTATTGCGAAATATAAAAAGGTGACGTTGGCACAATGCAAGTTTGGCGTTAGGGCCTCTGTTTCGAAACCCTCAAGTCATGGATGACTTGAGGGAGCTACAGGGAAGATTCATTCGCCACATCCATGTGGCTCACCCTACGGACAACTTCGCTGTGCAAATTGGCTTTCCTGTCAATTTGTTATGCGTTTTGAAACAGAGGCCCTAATGACAAACGAACTACGAAGTTCATTCGGCCCTTATTGAAACCTGGCCCAAATCGGACAATGATCAGAAGGCCGTTCCATACTGCGGATTTCATAATCAATCCCGGCTTCTACGCAACGATCCTGCAAATTATGCGAAGCCAGGATCAAATCAATACGCAGACCCCGGCGTGGATTATCTTCAAAACCGCGACTGCGGTAATCAAACCAGCTGAACAGACTGTTATCGTCTGGCATTAATTCGCGGAAGGTATCTTTCAAACCCCAACTCATCAATTGCGCCAGCCACTCGCGTTCCTCCGGCAAGAAACTGCATTTGCCGGTGCGCAACCAACGTTTACGGTTTTCTTCGCCGATGCCGATATCACAATCCTGGTGCGAGATATTCATATCGCCCATCACCAGTATTTGGTTTTCCGGTTTGTGCGCGCTGTTAAGGTAAGCAAACAGGTCGGCATAATATTTTTGTTTGGCAGGGAATTTGATCGGATGGTCGCGGCTTTCGCCCTGGGGGAAATAACCATTCAATACGGTGATTTCGCCACCCAAAGGAGACGCGAAGGTGCCACCGATAAAACGCCGTTGTGCATCTTCGCCATCTTCAGGAAAACCTTTAATGACACTTAAGAACGGGTGTTTGGATAACAGGGCAACGCCGTAATGGGTTTTCTGCCCGTGATAGGCCACGTGATAACCCAAGGCTTCGATGTCTGCCAGGGGAAAGTCCGGGTCGTTGACTTTGGTTTCTTGCAAGCCGATAAAATCCGGTGCGTATTTGTCGACGACGGCTTGCAACTGGTGGGGGCGTGAGCGAATGCTGTTGATATTAAACGAAACGACTTTCATAGTGATTAAGACTAATCAGTAAATTAAAAAGTAAAAACCCGGATATCACTATCCGGGTTCAGGTGGATGCTTACTGGAATTAAAAATTCGCTAGCCGGGTTTTTTCATTCTTTTGTAATTCAAGAATGAAATCGGCCAATACCTGGCCCGCCTCACTCAGGAAGGGGTCGTTAGCCGGGTCAATCTTGTCTGGCTCAGCGCTGGCAATTTCTTCGCTGTCTTCATCAATGGCCGCATCGGTATCTTTAATATCTTCGTAAGATGCATAGGGCTCCAGGCCCTTGGCCTTACGCCTGCGGTTTTCCATTTCCAGCACCCGCTGTTCCATTTGCTTTTGTTCCAGTTCGCGGGTCGCCTTGCGTAATGAAACACTCTTTTTCTCTTTATTTTCTTCTGCCATGGTCATTTGTTCGCGCAGGAACACGAAGTCAGGATCAGATTTAATACGGGCATTGTGGCGTTGGTTAATCGCTGGCAACAGTGCCGGAATATCAAAATACTTATCATGCTTCACCGCGTGAATGCGATCCCAGGGCAGGGCGTTATCGTAACTGCTTTCGCCCACTTCTTCGGTGTCGATCAGAGTCGGTAATTCAATATCCGGTACTACGCCTCGGTGTTGGGTGCTGTCACCGGAAATCCGGTAAAACTTCGACTCAGTAATCTTCAAATCGCCATGCTTCAGCGGCAACATGGATTGCACGGTGCCTTTACCAAAGGATTGGGTGCCGATGATAATGCCGCGGCTGTAATCCTGGATGGCACCGGCAAAAATTTCTGACGCAGAAGCACTGAGACGATCCACAAGAATCACGACGGGACCACGGTACACCGCCGGAGAATAGGAGCGATAGCTGCGCGAGATGACTTCATTGCTTTGGCGAATCTGAACCACGGGGCCCGGATCAACAAACAGATCGGTTAATGCAGCAGCTTCCTGCAAGGAGCCGCCACCATTTTCACGCAAGTCTATGATGACACCATCAACATTTTTTTCGCTGAGCTCCCCCAGTAAATTGAATACGTCGCGGGTGGTGCTTTTGTAGTTGGGGTCGCGATTACGGTAGGCTTCAAAATCCATATAGAAAGTCGGAACCTTGATAACCCCCACCTTAAAGATGTGCTCTCCTTCACCGACATCGAAGATGTGTTTCTTCGCCGCCTGTTCTTCGAGTTTGACTTTTTCGCGTTTAATGTTGATGATTTTACTGTTGCCGGGATTCGCTTTGGCCGGCAGCACTTCAAGGCGCACGATAGTATCTTTTTTACCGCGAATCAGATCGACCACTTCATCAAGACGCCAGCCCACCACATCGACCATTTCACCTTCGGTACCCTGGCCGATGGCGATGATACGGTCCGCCGGTTTTAATTCACCTTGCTTGGCTGCCGGTCCCGCTGGAACCAGACGCATCACTTTGGTGTATTCATCTTCACTTTGCAGCACAGCACCAATGCCTTCCAATGAAAGTGCCATATTGATATTGAAGTTTTCTGCATTGCGTGGCGAAAGGTAATTGGTGTGCGGATCATACAACATGGTCAGCGAATTCATCATCACGCTGAAGACTTCCTCTGAATCCTGTTGCTTGACCCGGCGCAATTGATTTTTAAAACGCTTCTCCAGCGTCGTTTTGCTCTCTTCAATCGTTTTGCCGGTGAGCATCAGGTTAAGCAGGTTAAACTTGATGCGCTTTTGCCACATGGCATCGGCTTCTTTCTGGTTGGCTGGCCATTGGGCATTCTTCCAATCGGTGGAGATGGATTCTTCAACATCAAAGTTATATTTTACTTTGTCGTCAGCTAACTGGGCGAGTATGGCCTCAAGGCGTTTTTCCACCCGCTCGTTATAACGATTAAAGATGGCGAAGCCCTGGCTGAGGTCGCCTTTCTTCAAATAATCGTCGAACTTCTTGCGGTGTTTTTCGAACTCATCAATATCAGTTTGCAGAAAATAATTCTTGGCGGGGTCGAGTGCTGCTAAATAATCGTCGAGAAAGCGCACCGATAGTGCATCATTTAATTCCTGGTCGCGGTAGTGTTTTTTTTGTAGTTGCGTGACAACTTCAACCGCTGCTTTTTCCTGTTCAGGCGTTTGTTTCAAGGCCGGCAAGGCCAGGGTGCTTGCGCCATAGGTTGCTAAAAGCAGGGAGAACAGAAAAGGTTTAACAATATTTCTTGTAAAAGCGGTGTACATAGACAGGGTCTCATGGTTGGGCATGCCGGGTAGCGCCGGTGAATGTTCACCCAGGCTGTATCCCACAATACAATCATTCACTTATCGAGGGGCACGTGTCTGACCAGCAGAATGCCTTCGTAAAACAGTCCTTACTATAGCTCAGTTAGCGTTATACAGGCCAGTAATAGGAAGGAACTGGCTGATATTTGCACAGCCGATTTGGTCACAATTATGGCTCGCAGATACCGACTGTAATAATTCCAGGTAACAGGTTATACGGAAGCTCGCGAAGTGATGATCAGCTTGGCCAATAGACCGCCGTGAATTTCATAAATTCACTGCATCGTGCGATGCCGGATGATTTGTGGCAACAGCTAACATTTTTTTACAGCCTGGAGTGATCGGTCTGCTCAGCCGGCAGTAATTGGTTTCAGGCGCAGGTGCGGGCTGTGTTGCAGCATGGAGAAATAACTGTCCACCATAGTCTCAGCTGTATTTTCAAGGTCGAAGCTGCCGGGCAGGAACAACCAATGGCTGATAAGACCCATGACCAGGCCCAGTTTGGCGATGGCTGCCTGTTGAACATCAAGGTCTGGTGGTAACTGCTTGAGGAGTATTGCTTTTTGCAGGCACTGTTCGGTGTGTTGCAGGTACTCAATACAGGCTGCTTGCCGGCGCAGTTCTACTTGCCGTGTCTCCTCGTTGAGTTCGCATTTATGAAGCAGGATAGTGAGGACGCGCCGCCTTCTGGGGTTGCGCGCGCTTTCTTTCAGTACCTGGACGAAAAAGTCCCGCAGCTTACCTAAAGGATCTTTCTCATTGGGGTCGCTACAGGCTTCAGACAGCGTTTCCAGTGGCAGGCGAATCCGATCAGCCATGGCTTCAAAGAGGTCACTCTTGTTTTTGAAGTGCCAGTAAATAGCACCGCGGGTCATACTGGCGGCTTCTGCCACGTCCATCAGGCTGGTTTGGGAGAAGCCTTTCTCAAAGAATACCTTTTCCGCCGCGTCCAGTAACTGGCTGCGGGTTTCCAGTGCATTTTCTTTGGTTTTGCGTGCCATAAAACTTTTGTCCAGATTAGCTTAACATTCAGTCGTGAATGTATGTGGTTGGCGAATTTGTACAAAAAGGCACGCGCCTGTCAAGCCGTTTTTGAAAACCTGCGTTTGTAAGTTAATTTTTGCAAAGAAAAGGTGGTTTTAAACGCTTTTTTGTTTTTGGCGGTTGAAACTGAATGGTCATTCAGTTTTAATCGGAAACATACACACCTGTATGTTTTCCGCTTTTAACAAGCCCCACATTTCTCACGGATCATGTTTGGAGAGGTTCACCATGTTGTTACGCAGCAGAAACCTGACGCTTTTGGCTTTAGGACTTCTAGGGTTATTTTTGTCCGCGTGTGACTCGCAAGAGTCTGCAAACGCCGGAGCTGGCCAAGAGCCTGTTGAAGTTGGGGTAGTGACCATTGCAACGGCAGATGTTCCGCTCGTAGCCGACTTACCGGGCCGGACAACCGCGTTTCGGCGGGCAGAAGTGCGTCCGCAGGTGACAGGTATTATCCAGAAACGTTTATTTGAGGAAGGGTCTGAAATCAAAGCCGGTACGCAGCTATATCAGATTGATGAAGCGACTTACCGCGCAGCCCACGCCACAGCCAAAGCTGAATTGGCGCGTGCAGAGGCCAACCTGCTGGCCGCTGAAGCCCGTGAAAAACGTTACAAAGACTTGGTTGCTGCCAAGGCAATCAGCCAACAGGATTACGACGATGCGTTGGCCAGCCTCGGCCAGGCTCGCGCCAATCTGGCGGCCGGTAAGGCCGCTGTAGAGACGGCGGGTATCAACCTGAAATACACCAAGGTCACCGCGCCTATCAGCGGCATCATCGGAAAATCTTCAGTCACTGAAGGTGCCCTGGTAACTGCCGGTCAGGCGGATGTGCTCGCCACAATCCAGCAACTCGATCCTATTTATGTGGATGTCTCTCAGTCCGTTGACGATTTATTGGCTCTGCGCCGCCAGATGATCAAAGGCAACGTGGCCAGTGTTGACGAGGCGAAAGTTCGCCTGGTGCTGGAGGATGGTTCGGTGTACGAACACGACGGTGTATTGCAGTTTTCGGAAGTTGGCGTTAATGAAACCACCGGCACAGTGACTTTGCGTGCCTTGTTCCCGAATCCGGACCGCTTGCTGTTACCCGGTATGTTTGTGCGCACCGAACTACAGGAAGGCCTGCGCAACAACGCCATCCTCGTATCCCAACGCGGTGTTACACGCGACCGTTCCGGTAACGCCACAGCGCTGGTCGTGGGCAATGACGGCACCGTTGAAGTGCGCCAGTTGAAGACCGCCCGCACGGTGGGTGATCAGTGGCTGGTTGAAGAAGGGCTGGCGGTCGGTGACCAGGTGATTGTAGAAGGTTTGCAAAGAGTGCGTCCGGGTGCGCAGGTCAAAGCTGTTCCCGCGCAGATCGCTGCCACCAAGACCGAGGAGTAATGCAGTATGGCGAAGTTTTTTATTGATCGCCCGGTCTTTGCCTGGGTTATCTCGATCATCATCATGCTGGCCGGTACGCTTTCTATTGCGAAGCTGCCTGTGGCCCAATATCCCGACATCGCACCACCTGCCGTTAGTATCCGTGCCACCTACCCAGGTGCATCGGCGCAAACAGTGCAAGACACGGTTATCCAGATTATCGAGCAGGGGCTGACCGGTATCGATAACGTGCAATACATGTCATCCACCAGTGATGCCAGCGGTATCGGTGAAGTCACGGTGACGTTTTTAGCCGGTACGGACCCGGATATTGCCCAGGTACAAGTGCAGAATAAATTGCAGACCGCCATGCCACTGTTGCCGCAGGAGGTCCAGCAGCAGGGTGTGCGGGTCACCAAATCCTCGGCGGGCTTCCTGATGGTTATCGGTTTTGTCTCCGCCGATGGCAGTATGGATAAATACGATATCGCCGACTATGTCGCCGCCAACGTCCAGGATCAATTGAGCCGGGTTAATGGTGTGGGACAAATCACTCTGTTCGGTTCGCAGTATGCAATGCGCATCTGGCTGGATGCCGATAAATTGGCAACCTACAATCTGGTGACCAGTGACATCACCGACGCGATTCGTGCGCAGAATGCGCAAATTGCAGCAGGTGAGCTCGGTGGTGCCCCGGCGGTTCCCGGCCAGGAAATCAACTCCAGTATTGTGGTGCAAACACGTCTTTCGACGCCGGAAGAATTCGGCAATATCCTGTTGCGCGTCAATCAGGATGGTTCGCAGATACGTCTCAAAGATGTCGCGCGGGTCGAACTCGGTGGTGAAAATTATTCGTTTGAAACGGAATACAATGGGCAGCCTGCCGCTGGTATGGCCATCACGCTGGCTTCGGGCGCTAACGCATTGGATACCGCCAATGCGGTGCGTGAGCGTATCGGTGAATTATCAGAATTTTTCCCACCTAATCTGGAAATTGTTTATCCCTACGACACAACACCTTTTGTGAAGCTGTCGATCAATGCGGTCGTGCAGACATTGATCGAAGCTATCATCCTGGTGTTCTTCGTGATGTATCTCTTCTTGCAGAATTTCCGTGCGACCTTGATCCCTACGATTGCAGTACCAGTGGTGTTGCTGGGAACTTTTGCGGTGTTATCGGCGTTCGGCTTTTCAATTAACACACTCACCATGTTCGCGATGGTACTTGCCATCGGCTTACTGGTGGACGATGCCATTGTGGTGGTGGAAAACGTTGAACGGGTGATGGCGGAAGACGGGCTGTCACCCCGCGAAGCGACACGAAAATCGATGGAGCAAATTACCGGGGCATTGATTGGTATTGCGTTGGTTTTGTCGGCCGTATTTGTTCCCATGGCATTTTTTGGTGGATCGACCGGGGTTATTTATCGGCAATTCTCCATCACGATTGTGTCGGCCATGGTGCTCTCGGTGATCGTTGCTTTGACCCTGACGCCCGCCCTCTGCGCGTCCATGTTGAAACCGGTCAGTCATGATCATTACGAAAAAGGCGGCTTCTTCGGTTGGTTTAATCGCAACTTCAATCACGCGACCAACAAATACCAATCCGGTGTGCGCAACATGATCGGCCGGACCGGGCGTTACATGCTTATCTATGGTGCGATTGTGTTGTTGCTGGGCTTTTTATTCACCCGCTTGCCTACCTCATTCTTACCGGATGAAGACCAGGGCATTATGTTTACCCAGATGACGCTGCCGGTAGGCGCAACCAAAGAGCGCTCGATGGGTGTGATGGATCAAATCGAAAATCATTACCTTGAAAATGAAAAAGACACAGTGCGTTCCGTGTTTTCAGTGATCGGATTCAGCTTCAGTGGCCGTGGCCAGAACAATGGCATCGCGTTTGTGGGCATGAAAGATTGGAGCGAACGCGAAGAAGATGGCCAGGATGTGCAAAGTATTGCCGGTCGGGCCATGGGCGCGTTTTCGCAAATCAAGGATGCGATGGTTTTCCCGTTTGTTCCGCCGGCGATTACGCAATTGGGTACCTCATCCGGTTTCAATTTGCAGCTGCAGGACCTGGGTGGGCTAGGGCACGACGCACTTATGGAAGCGCGCAATCAATTCCTCGGTTTGGCTGCGCAGGATCCACGCCTGGTGGGTGTGCGCCCCAACGGCCAGGAAGATAATCCGCAATACAAACTGGACGTGAATCAGGAAAAAGCAGCTGCTCTGGGTGTATCCATCGCAGACGTAAACAATATCTTTACTACTGCCTGGGCGCCGAGCTACGTCAATGACTTTATTGATAAAGGCCGGGTCAAGCGCGTGTATGTGCAGGGTGATGCGCGCTTCCGCATGGTGCCGGAGGATGTGGGTAACTGGTATGTACGCAATAACCAGCGTGAGATGGTGCCGTTATCCGCCTTTACGTCGGGGCGCTGGATCTACGGTTCGCCGCGCCTGGAGCGTTACAACGGCGTGCCGTCGCTGAATATTCTGGGGCAGGGCGCTCCGGGTGTGAGTTCCGGTGATGCAATGCTGGCTGTCGAAGAGATCATGGAAAAGCTGCCGCAAGGTATCGGTTATCAGTGGACGGGAATGTCCTTGCAGGAGCGTGAATCTGGCAACCAGGCGCCGCTGTTGTATGCGCTGTCCATTTTAGTGGTGTTCCTCTGTCTGGCGGCGTTGTATGAGAGCTGGTCGGTGCCCTTTGCGGTGATGCTGGTGGTTCCGCTCGGTGTTCTGGGCGCGGTGTTATTTGCGATGACGCGTGGCTTGTCCAACGACGTTTATTTCCAGGTGGGCTTGTTAACCACCATCGGTCTCGCTTCCAAGAACGCGATTCTTATTGTGGAGTTTGCCAAATCGCTTTACGAAGACGGAATGGATTTGATCAAGGCAACGATGGAAGCGGTGCGTATGCGTCTACGTCCAATCATCATGACATCCATGGCCTTTATGCTCGGCGTCACGCCGCTGGTGATCAGTACTGGTGCCGGTTCCGGCAGCCAGAATGCTATTGGTACCGGCGTCTTCGGCGGCATGTTATCCGGCACTGTCCTGGCCATCTTCTTCGTGCCCGTGTTCTTCGTGGTGGTATTCCGTTTGTCACACCGCTGGTTCGGCAAAACCGACGCAACAGCGGCGCCCGCGGATAAAGATTCAGGAGCGCAAGTATGATGCAACGCCTATTGATTTCCTTGATGTGTGCGAGCAGTTTGCTCGCACTGGGCGCCTGTACGATGGCACCACATTACGAGCGCCCGAATACACCCGTAACAATACATGAGGCAGAGTCATCCGAGGTGATAGCGGCTGACATCGGCTGGCGGGATTTTTATCGCAACCAACAATTGCAGACATTGATTGAGCAGGCGCTGGAAAATAATCGCGATCTGCGCGTAGCGACCTTGACTGTTGAACAGGTGCGCGCGCAATACCGTATCCAGCGCGCCCAGTTATTGCCGACGTTAAATCTCACCGGCAGCGGCACACGGCAACGTGTGTCGGAGGCGCTATCTGAAACGGGTGAAAGTTATATTGCCGAACAATACAGCGCGGGTGTGGGTATTGCAGCCTACGAACTCGATTTGTTTGGCCGCGTACAAAGTTTGAAAAATGCAGCGTTGGAACAATACCTCGCTACCGACGAAGCCCGTAAAAGTGCACAGCTGGGTCTGGTGGCGGAAGTGGCCGATGCATATTTCACCTGGGTTGCGAACAAGGAACTGCTGTCGTTGACAGAGAGCACACTGAAAGCGCGCCAGGATTCTTACGCTATGGTGCAGCGTCGTTATGATTCCGGCCTCGCATCAGAGCTGGATTTAAGCCAGGCAGCTACTGCGTTGCACACCGCGCGAGTGGACGCAGCGCTTTACCAACGGCAACTGGCGACGAGCTTTACCGCGCTGGAAGTGCTGGTAGGAACGCCGCTTGATGCCAATAATGTGCAGGCGCTCTGGAACGATGAAGCCATGCTGGCCGAGTTGCCCGAAATGGTAACCTCCGATGTGTTGTTGCAGCGTCCTGACATCTTGCAGGCGGAATACCGTTTGCGCG
This sequence comes from Cellvibrio sp. ARAG 10.3, assembly GCF_051846955.1. NCBI lineage: Bacteria > Pseudomonadati > Pseudomonadota > Gammaproteobacteria > Cellvibrionales > Cellvibrionaceae > Cellvibrio > Cellvibrio sp. ARAG 10.3. The sequence goes on along the minus strand of NZ_JBPYCU010000004.1, from coordinate 158,046 downwards.
CTGCTAATGCGAATATCGGCGCTGCGCGCGCCGCCTTTTTCCCACGCATCTCGTTGACCGGAACCTACGGTAATGCCAGCCCGGCGTTGGATAATTTATTTGATAGTGGAACCCGCGCCTGGAGTTTCTCACCGCAAGTGACCTTGCCAATCTTTGCCTGGGGAGCCAATGCAGCTAACCTGGATGTGGCGCAGTTGCAAAAGGATGTGAATATCGCCGTCTACGAAAAAACCATTCAGACCGCGTTCAAGGAAGTGCGTGACAGCTTGCAATCTCAATCAACCCTGGAGGCTCAACTCGAAGCCCAACGGGATCTGGTGATGGCAGCGGCACGCAGTTTTGAACTGGCGGAATTGCGCTATGAGCGCGGGGTAGATTCCTACCTTGAAGTATTGGATTCCCAACGCAGTCTGAATACGGCTCAGCAAGCCTTGATCAACATGCGCCTGGCCAAGTCGCGCAATCAACTGACGTTATACAAGGCATTGGGCGGCGGGCTGCGCGAAACTTCAGTCGAGTCGCAAACCCCGCAGGTCAGTTTTATCCCTTGATACCTTCCTATTGAGGTCTGATAGCCATACCCGCCGTGTCAGGCGGGCATGGCAAACAACTATTTCCCCTGTCACCAATTATGTCTTTTGCCAAGGCTCGACTACTATGTGAATGAAGATTCATTCACATAGTAGTCACCATGAGTTGGAGTACACCGGATTTTCTATGAACAAACGCGAAGCTATTTTGCAAGCCACACTGCACTTGCTTGCCCACAAAGGTTTTCACGGCTTTTCCATTAAACAGGTAGCCGATCAGGCGGGCGTGGCGGCGGGAACGGTGTATCTTTATTTCAATGATCGCGAAGATCTGATCCTGCAACTGGATGCGCAGATTATGGAGCAGGTCGCCCAGTATATTTTTGCGAACCACGATCCGCGGCAACCCTTGTTTGATCAATTTCAACAGTTGTGTCTGAGCTTTTGGCACTTCTTTAAACAAAATCCGGAAATCCTGTTGAGCAAAAACCAATTTGATCACTTACCTCCGGATGTATTGCGTAATCGCCACGCAGATGCCAAAACAATCTTCTATCCTTTAGTTACCTTTTTTGAAAATGGGCGAGACAGTGGTGCGTTAAAAAGCCTTCCCAATGAGGTTTTATTTTCGCTTGCCTTTGAACATTTTTTTGCTTTCGCACGTAATGCCATGATCGGCCTCCTGAATGTTGATGATGAGATGCTCAAAAGCATCATCCTGGCCAGTTGGGACGCGATAACAAAAGTGAAATCCTGAGGGGAACCATCATGAAGAAATGGATGTTGTGGATGTTGGTCGGCGCCACTGTGATCTTTGGCAGTGTGTTCGGGTTTTACGCGTTCAAGCAAGTCATGATCGGTAAGTATTTTGCCTCCTTGCCGGTTCCCACCGTGCCTGTTACGGCCGTGGACGTCAGGGCAAGTGACTGGACACCGACAATTGATGGCATTGGCTTTATCGAACCGGATCGCGGTGTGACACTCAGTGCGTCCTTGGCTGGCCTGGTGAGCAATGTGCTGTTTGAGTCCGGGCAGACGGTTAATGAAGGCGACCTGTTGGTGCAGTTGGATGCGGATAAAGAACGCGCTGATCTACAAAGTGCCCAGAGTCGCCTGGCATCGGTAAAAAGTGAGCGTGATCGCCTGGTCCAGCTTGCGCAAAAATCCATGGCGTCGCGCAGCCAGGCGGACCAAGCCGAGGCTACTTACGATGCGTTGCTGGCGGACATCGACAGTCTCAAGGCGACCATTGCGCGGCGGGAAATCCGTGCCCCGTTCAGCGGTATTACCGGCATTCGCCAGGTTAACCTCGGTCAATATCTTCAGCCCGGTGCCGAAGTGGTGCGCCTGGAAAATATTGATGTAATGCGCATTCGGTTTATTGTGGCGGAGCAGGATTATCCGCGTATTCAGTCGGGCATGCCCATCAGTCTGGATATCTCGGCCTTTCCCGGACGACAATTTGAAGGCACCATCACCGCCATTGAGCCAGCGGTGGATTACAAATCTGGTGTGGTACAGGTTCAGGCTACCATTCCAAACTCCGATCAGCTATTGCGGGCGGGCATGTACGCCAAAGTCAAAATTTTCCAACCGACACTCAGCAATCAGATCGTTATCCCACAAAGCGCCATTACCTTCACGCTCTACGGCGAAACGGTGTATGTGATTGAAAGCGTTACGCCGGAAGAGGGCGGCGAAGCATACGACGCAGTGCGCCTGGCGACAGTCGTGGTCGATGAGCGCAGTGGCAGTGATGCTTTGGTTACAGACGGATTATCGATTGGTGATCGGGTCGTAACGTCAGGCCAGTTAAAACTCTCCAACGGTGCGCGCGTCAGCATTGTGCAAGACGATACGCTGGCACCCCGCGAACAATTACCGCGGCGTTAAGGCCAGGAGGTCGATATGCGTTTTACGGATATATTTATTCGCCGCCCGGTGCTGGCGGTGACGGTGAGTTTGTTGATCCTGTTGCTGGGTACCCAGGCGTTGTTCAAGATGCAGGTGCGGCAATACCCGGAGCTGACCAACACGGTCATTACCGTGACTACGGCATACTATGGCGCGAGCGCCGATCTGATCCAGGGCTTTGTGACGCAACCGCTGCAACAAGCGGTGGCGGAAGTGGAAAATATCAACTTTGTGCAATCGCAAAGTATGCAGGGGGTCAGTACCGTCACCGTGCATATGCAGCTGGATTCAGACCCGGACGCTGCGCTCGCTGCCACACTCGCTAAAGTAAACAGTGTGCGCGCTACCTTGCCGGCCGATGTACAAGATCCGGTGATTACCCGTAGCACCGGATCAACTACCTCCATTGTTTACCTGTCGTTCTCCAGTGACAAACTCAACGCCAGTCAAATTACTGATTACCTCAACCGTGTGGTCCAACCACAGCTGGTCACCATTCCCGGTGTGGCCAAAGCCAATTTAATGGGTGGCAGTGCCTTTGCGATGCGCATCTGGCTCGACCCGCAACGCATGTCAGCGCTGAACCTCAGTGCGCGGGAAGTGCTGGGCGCGCTGCGCGCAAATAATTACCAGGCGGCACCGGGTGAAATTAAAAGCGACTGGTTTTTATATAGCGTTGACGTGCAGACCAGTCTCACCAGTGTGGAAGAGTTTTCCAGTTTGATTGTAGCCACCCGGGACAATGGCGTGGTGCGCCTGCGTGATATCGCTACCGTAGAAATGGCCGCAGGGCGAGTGTCATTAAGTGCGACGGCGGATGGAAAAGAAGCGGTGCTTATTGGCATTGATCCCACGCCCAAAGGCAATCCGCTCGATATTGCTCACGCGGTCCGCGAAAAGCTGCCGGAATTACAACGCAATATGCCCGATACCATTGAAATGAAGTTGCTCTATGACGCAACACTCGTGATCGAAGAATCTATCTATGAAGTGGTAAAGACAATCGCAGAAGCCGTCATCATCGTGGTGGTGGTGATCTTCCTGTTTATGGGTTCGTTGCGTGCAGTGTTGATTCCGGTGGTTACCATTCCCTTGTCACTGGTTGGCGTTGCGATGTTGATGCAACTCATGGGTTTTTCGATCAACCTGCTCACCTTGTTGGCGATGGTCCTGGCTATTGGTCTGGTGGTCGATGATGCGATTGTGGTGGTGGAAAATGTTGACCGCTATTTAAAGATGGGAGAAACACCGTTTCGTGCGGCGATCATCGGCACGCGGGAAATTGCGGTGCCGGTTATCACTATGACAATCACGCTTGCGGCGGTATATGCACCTATCGCGTTGCTTGACGGTTTAACCGGCGCCCTGTTGCGGGAGTTTGCGTTAACCCTGGCTGGAGCGGTTTTTATCTCCGGTATTGTGGCGCTCACCTTATCGCCGATGATGAGCTCAAAGTTATTGCGGCACACTAACCAGGACAATAATTTTGAAGCGAAGGTGCACCGGGTTCTGGATAAACTCGATCAAAAATATTCAGGCATATTGGACGCCGTGTTGGCCAAGCGCCCGGTGTTCGTCGTGTTTGCCTTGATTGTGCTGGGCAGCTTGCCGTTTTTATTCAACATCATCACCAATGAATTGGCGCCGGCGGAAGATAACGGGGTTGTGTTCGTGATGGCCACGGCACCGGACAATGCCAACCTGGATTACATTGAAACGCACATGGCCAAAGCCAGTGCCATGGCGACCAAAGAACCGGAAGTGGTCACCGCGTTGACCATTTCCGGCGTGCCAGCAGCTAACCAGGGTTTGGCCATTGCGCCCATGGTGCCCTGGAGTCAGCGCGAAGCGAGCGATCAGGATTTATTAAAACGTCTATCGCCACCGATACAAAGTATGCCGGGTGTATCGGCGACGCCCTTTGCCTTGCCACCATTGCCAGGCGCGTCGAGTGGATTGCCAGTGCAATTTGTTATCACCAGTCCCGGGGATTATCCAACGCTCTATGCGGTTGCACAGGAAGTACAGGCGGCAGCTAAAGCCAGTGGCCTGTTTATTTTTAGTATGCTCGACCTGAATTTCAGTGCGGCTAATATCAATGTCAGTATCAATCGCGAAAAAGCCGGTGCCTATGGCGTCACCATGGAAGAGATCGGTTCAACCCTGGCGCTGTTGATGGGTGATGGTTATGTCAATCGCATCAATATTGAAAGTCGCAGTTACGAGGTGATTCCCCAGGTTGAGCGTATCGACCGACTGACCCCGGAATCCATCGGCGAATACCATGTGATGTCGGCAACCGGTACGCCGGTGCCGTTAAAAAATCTGATTGATTTTGATCTCACCGGCAAGCCGCGCAGTTTGCCGCAATACAACCAGGTGAATGCGGTGACCATGAGTGCGGTGTTATTTCCCGGCACGGGTATGGGTGAGGCGGTAGCCTTTTTGCAAGCGCAGGCTGAAAAATCCTTACCCAAGGGGTTCAGCTATGATTTTCTAGGCGAGTCACGCCAATACGTCGAAGAAGGTTCTGCGCTGTATATGACCTTTCTGCTCGCCTTGCTGATTATTTATCTGGTGCTTGCGGCGCAATTCGAAAGTCTGCGCGATCCCTTGGTGATTCTGGTGTCGGTGCCCATGGCAGTGTGCGGCGCCTTGTTGATGCTGGGCTTCGGATTGGCGAGTATGAACATTTATACGCAAGTGGGTTTGATTACCCTGGTGGGTCTGATCAGTAAACACGGCATCCTGATGTGCGAAGTGGCCAAAGAACAGCAACTGCATCATGGCCTTGATCGTTTCGAAGCGATCCGTCTCGCTGCGCGGATTCGCTTGCGCCCGATTCTGATGACCACAGCGGCCATGGTGGCCGGCCTGATTCCTTTATTGTTAGCGACCGGCGCCGGTGCCATGAGTCGTTACAGTATTGGTCTGGTATTGGTGGCGGGGTTGTCGATAGGGACTTTATTCACTTTGTTTGTGTTGCCGGTGGTGTATACCTTTCTGGCTTCGAGCCACAAACCACTGCAAGTGTTTGACGAAAACGCGCCGCATACCGAATCGCATTAATGTAACGATACGCACCGGCTGCGCCGGTGCCATCAGGTTTTTTTCCCGGCTTCAATTTTTTGCAAAACCCGCCGGTAAATTGCTTCGGTGTCCACATCATTTTTTTCTTGCTGAACGGTGGTTTTTACCAGGTGGCGGGTCAGACGCAGGTGCCGCATAAAACGGCGGCAATGACTGCACATCATCAGGTGCAAACGCATTTGCCAACGCAGATTGGTGTTGGTTTGGTTATCCAGATAATCACTGGCACGGTTGGCTACGTCTTTACAACTTAGCATTGGCCGGTCTCCTGGTAACGATCAATCGCCTGCATCAGGCTCAGGCGCGCACGGTGTATCAATACCCGGATATTCGCGCTGCTCACTTGTAGAATCTGACACATATCATCAAACGTTTGTTGCTCTATATCGCGTAAGATAAAGGCTGCTTTCTGCATGGGCGGCAAAAGATCAAGTGCGTTGGTAATACAGATTTGCAATTGTTGCTCTTCCATCAATGCTTCTGGTGATTCCTGGCTCCAGTGCGCCGGTGCCCGACGCCAATGACCGTCGGGTTTGAAATTGGCTGCATCCAGATAACCATCCAGATAACTGCCCGGCGTATCGCCATCCAACATCTCTAGCGACACCATGCGTGATTCCCGTCGCAATCGTGCTTTGGCTTCGTTGCTGACGATAGTGAGTATCCAGGTCTTCAAAGATGATCGCCGTTCAAAGCGGGGCAGGGCGATATATATCGATGCCCAGGCGTCCTGCACCACATCCTCGGCAAAGACATCACCGACAATGGCACGGGCAACCGTCAGCATCAAACGCTGATAGCTGCTGATTAATTCACGGAACGCCTGCTCATCACGCTGGAGCAGGCGTTCAATCAACGGGATATCATCCGGCACCTTGGTTGAGACGTTGTCAGTTATCAAAAGACGCATTGAAAGGGCTGCACACTGCTGATCATCGTGTTCCAAGGTTAGCATCAATTCTTTGGTCCCGCGTTCGCCCTGTGGGGTTATCAATCACCGTCAATCAGCCGTATCTGTAGTGTGTGTTGCGTTTCTGCGACGCAACCAATACATCAGCCAGTAGTCCAGACTGACATAGCGTCCGCCACCCAAAAACAGCAGGGCCAGCAACATGCTCAGGTAGATGGCCGCAAACTCGATACCGTTATTGAGAATGACGAACTTGCCGTTGGAGGTTAGCCAGGTGTAATTACCGTGTTCGCGCAGGATGTCGCGGGCGCGCTCCAATTTTTCGCTGGAGGCGATAACGGATTCTGTAGCGAAAGGTGCTTGTGGATCTGCAATAGCTTGCCATCCCTGCTCCCAATGCACACTGGCGATGGCGACCAACATGGTAATAATCAGTGGCAGTGTGATCAGTCGGGTAAAGAAGCCCAAGGTTAATAGTACTGCACCGATCAATTCGGTGGCGGTGGCCAGTAACGCCAGCAGCCACGGCAGTGGTAATCCCAACCCCCAGTCTGGATTGCCAAACCATTCCACGGTACTGTCAAAATGAAGGAGCTTCTGCATACCCGCCATCCAGAAAACCGGTACCAGGATAAAGCGCAATGCCAAGGTGGCCAGGCCATCGATATGCCGCAGTTTTCGCAGGTATTGCTCAAATAAGTGTTGGGTTTGCAGCAGCCGGGTCTGGGGCATAGCGAATTATCCTGGGTTTGATGTTGCGATACAGATGCGCAGCCGCCGCGTTTGTTACAGGCGCAGTCCATTTCACGTAATTGCTTTCGCATATTCCAAAAAAGTCTGGTCTAAAAAAGTCTGGTATGGGGGCGCCCGCTTTTATATACTCCCGCCTCTTGTATTTCAGCTTCCTTCGATAGGAAGGCATTTCCCTGCATTAATTAACTCAAGTGGCCTTTGGTAGGGGTCACCACTGAAAAGGATCGATCATGCCTGTTATTACACTTCCCGATGGCTCCAAGCGCCAGTTTGATAAACCCGTCTCTGTCTATGATGTCGCTGCTGATATTGGTCCCGGTTTGGCTAAGGCCACCATTGCTGGCCGCGTGAATGGCGAGCGTGTCGATGCGCACGACCTGATCACTGACGATGCTGAACTGGTGATCTTCACAGCGAAAGACGAAGATGGTCTGGAGATTATTCGTCACTCCTGCGCTCACTTGCTCGGCCATGCCATCAAACAGATGTGGCCCGATGTGAAGATGGCTATCGGCCCGACCATCGAAAATGGCTTTTATTACGATGTCGACCTCGACCATATGTTGACGGATGATGACATCGCAGCCCTTGAACAGCGGATGCTGGAACTGGCGAAAACAGAATACGATGTAGTGAAAAAGAAAGTGTCCTGGCAAGAGGCACATGATACGTTTGCTGCGCGCGGCGAACCTTACAAACTTGAAATCCTCGAACGCGATATTCCCCGTGATGCCACACCGGGTTTGTATCACCACGAAGAATACATTGACATGTGTCGTGGTCCGCATGTGCCGAATATGCGTTTTTGTGCGCACTTTAAATTAATGCGCGTGTCCGGTGCCTATTGGCGCGGCGATTCCAACAACAAGATGTTGCAACGTATCTACGGCACGGCCTTTGCCGATAAAAAGCAATTAGCTGCGCATCTGCAGATGCTGGAAGAGGCGGTGAAGCGCGATCACCGCAAGCTCGGCAAGAAATTCAATTTCTTCCATTTACAGGAAGAGGCGCCGGGTATGGTGTTCTGGCACCCGCGCGGCTGGACCATCTATTCCACGCTCGAATCCTATATGCGCGATGTGCAACGCAACAATGGCTATAGCGAGATCAAAACCCCGCAGGTGGTGGATCGCACATTGTGGGAACGTTCCGGTCACTGGGATAAATTCCGGGCGAATATGTTCACGGTCGCATCAGAAGATCGCGATTTTGCCGTGAAGCCGATGAACTGCCCATGTCATATCCAGGTGTTCAACCAAGGCTTGAAGAGCTACCGCGAGCTGCCTTTGCGCCTGGCCGAGTTTGGCTCCTGTCACCGCAATGAAGCGTCGGGAACCTTGCAGGGTTTGATGCGTGTGCGCGCCTTCGTGCAGGATGATGCGCACATCTTTTGTACCGAAGCGCAGATCCAGGACGAGGTTTCCACCTTTACTGATTTGCTTTATCAGGTCTATGCGGACTTCGGTTTCAGTGATGTCATTATCCGCATCTCTACTCGCCCGGAGCAGCGTGTCGGTAGTGATGAAGTCTGGGATAAGGCCGAAAAAGCCCTGATGGATGCCTTGCAGAGTAAGGGATTGCCTTATGAACTTTTACCGGGTGAGGGCGCCTTCTACGGTCCGAAGATTGAGTTCTCCCTGAAAGATTGCATCGGCCGGGTATGGCAGTGCGGCACTATTCAGGTGGATTTCTCCATGCCCGGCCGTTTGGATGCGCAGTATGTGGCGGAAGATGGCTCGCGCCAGGTGCCGGTTATGCTGCATCGGGCGATCCTTGGTTCCTTTGAGCGTTTCATCGGTATCCTGATCGAACATTACGAAGGCTCTTTCCCGGCCTGGCTGGCGCCGGAGCAGGCGGTGGTTCTCAATATCACCGACAATCAGGCGGAATATGTAGGGAAAGTGGAAAAAACCTTGCGTGATAAGGGCTTCCGTGTCATTTCGGACTTGAGAAACGAGAAGATCGGCTTTAAAATCCGCGAGCACACGATTCAGCGGGTCCCCTACCTGCTCGTCATTGGCGACAAAGAGGTTGAAAATCAATCTGTTGCGGTTCGCACAAGGGACGGAAATGATTTGGGTGTAATGAGCCTGGAAGCCTTTATTGACCTGCTGGCTGCTGATGTAGCGCGCCGGGGACGTATTTCTTCCTGACTTGTTTCTATTAATGAACTGGAGATAAAACTATCAAACGAGATAACGCTACCGCGAATAAAGGTAATTCCAAAAAGGCGCGGATCAACGATCAAATCGAAGCAAAAGAAGTTCGCTTAATCGATGCAAGTGGTGAGCAGGTTGGCATTGTTCCCTTGTCTGACGCTCTGGCGCGAGCCCAGGCGGCCACCCTTGACCTGGTAGAGATTGTTGCTGATAGCGACCCCGTGGTCTGTAAGATCATGGATTACGGTAAACATCTGTTTGAATTGAAGAAAACCAAAGCGGCTGCCAAGAAGAAGCAAAAGCAGCAGCAAATCAAAGAAATGAAATTTCGACCAGGGACGGAAGAAGGGGATTATCAGGTCAAACTACGCAACCTGATACGTTTCCTTGAACACGGGGACAAGGCCAAGGTAACGTTAAAGTTCCGCGGCCGTGAACTGGCTCACCAGGAGCTTGGCATGGAGATGATGCAACGCATCGAGCAAGACCTGGCTGAGATGGGTACTGTAGAACAATCGGCAAAGATGGAAGGCCGCCAATTGACTATGGTAATCGCCCCGAAAAAGAAAAAGTAACCGGGCTTTTAGCTGCCTCAGGCTACTTTAAAGAGACATCGTCATAGGCAGTAGTTTTGCGTATGGCCAGCAATAACGCGGTGTCTCGTATTAATCACTACGAATGCGGAGTTTTTCCCATGGCAACAAAAGCTAAAGTACACAGTGGCGCCTCCAAGCGCTTCAAGAAGACCGGCGCTGGCTACAAGCACAAGCACGCCAACAAGAGCCACATCCTGACCAAAATGACCACCAAGCGTAAGCGCCAGTTGCGTGGCACCAGCATTGTTGCTGATGTCGATGTACCAGCTGTAAAGCGTATGCTTCGCGCCAACTAATATTGGCTTCATTGAGAATTTTGAGAGGATTGAATTATGGCCCGTGTTAAGCGTGGTGTAGAGGCGCGTCGTCGTCACAAGAAAGTTTTAAAAGCTGCAAAAGGTTATTACGGTGCACGCTCACGCGTATTCCGCGTAGCCAAGCAGGCTGTTATCAAAGCCGGTCAATATGCTTACCGCGACCGTCGCGTCAAGAAGCGTAACTTCCGTGCATTGTGGATCACTCGTATCAATGCCCAGTCTCGCGCTGAAGGCATGACCTACAGTCAACTGATTGCTGGCTTGAAGAAAGCCAATATTGTGCTTGACCGTCGCGTACTGGCTGATCTGGCGGTATACGATAAGGCAGCTTTTGCTGCAGTTGTTGCGAAGGCTAAATCAGCTCTGGCTGCTTAATCGTCCAATGACTGTCAGGTGTTTGTAAAACACCGATGCGAACGCGATGAAAGGGAAGGGGCTATTTAAGTTCCTTCCCTTTTTTTATGGTGTATTTGTTTTCCTATAACAACTTATGTGTGGAATAACCGATGGATAACCTGGTTGCGCTTACCGAAGCGGCACTCAAACTGGTAGCAGAGGCGCAAGATCTGGCGACTCTGGATAATGTGCGGGTCGATTATCTGGGCAAAAAAGGCAGCGTCAGTGCCTTGATGAAAAACCTTGGCCAGTTATCCCCGGAGGAACGTCCGGCAGCCGGTGCAGAAATCAATCAAGCCAAAGATAAAATCCAGGATGCCATTGCCGCGCGCAAGGCGGCCCTTGAGGACGCGCAGATCGCCGCCAAGCTGGCGAGCGAAATTGTGGACGTGACCTTGCCGGGGCGCGGTGAACATACTGGTGGGTTGCACCCGGTGACCCGCACACTACAGCGTATCGAAGAGATCTTTACCGCTGTCGGCTACAGCGTGGAAGTCGGTCCCGAGATCGAGGACGACTATCACAACTTCGGTGCCCTCAATATTCCTTCCCATCACCCGGCGCGGGCGATGCACGATACTTTCTACGTGAATGACAACCATGTGCTGCGTACGCACACGTCACCGGTTCAGGTGCGTACCATGGAAAACCAGAAACCGCCCATTCGTGTGATCTGCCCGGGGCGCGTTTACCGTTGTGATTCTGACTTGACACACACGCCCATGTTTCACCAGGTGGAAGGCCTGGTCGTCGATAAAGACATCAGCTTTGCCGACCTCAAAGGAACCGTTGATCAATTCCTGAAAGCCTTCTTTGAAGTGGACGTTCCTGTGCGCTTTCGTCCGTCTTACTTCCCGTTCACTGAGCCTTCGGCTGAGGTGGATATCCAGTGCACCCAGTGTCGCGGCAAAGGCTGTCGCGTGTGTAAGAACACGGGGTGGCTCGAAGTGATGGGGTGCGGCATGGTGCACCCGGAAGTATTTGAATCCTCTGGTGTAGATACTGAAACCTACACCGGCTTTGCCTTCGGTATGGGTGTGGAGCGTTTGGCCATGTTGCGTTACGGTGTTAACGACTTGCGCTTGTTCTTTGAGAACGACCTGCGCTTCCTGAAGCAATTTTAATCAAGCAGCCACGGCCCTCCGGCGGTGGAGAGAAACCACTAGAGACTATTATTAGCTCCTAGAGACTGAATACTATGAAAGTAAGTGAATCCTGGTTGCGCGAGTGGGTTAATCCGGCTATTTCCACCGATGAGTTGGTGGCGCAACTGACCATGGCTGGCCTGGAAGTGGACGGTGTAGAGTCCGTTGCCGGTGAGTTTTCCGGTGTGATTGTGGGTGAAATTGTTGCCGTCGAGCAGCACCCGGACGCGGACAAATTGCGTGTTTGCCAAGTGGCTGGTTTGCCGGAAGGGCAAATGCAGGTCGTTTGTGGTGCGCCGAATGCGCGCGTGGGCCTTAAAGCACCCTTTGCCACCATTGGCGCTAAATTGCCTGGTGACTTCCAGATCAAGAAGGCCAAATTGCGGGGCGTTGAGTCTTTCGGCATGTTGTGCGGGCAGACAGAACTGGAAGCGGGCGATGACGATACCGGTCTGTGGGAACTGGCTGCGGACGCGCCTGTTGGTGCTGACTTGCGTGAATACCTCAAGCTTGATGACAAGTTGATCGAAGTAGATCTTACGCCCAATCGTAGTGATTGCTTGAGCGTAAAAGGCCTTGCGCGGGAGATTGGGGTGCTGAATCGGACCTCGGTTGAGTCGCCCGCTATCCCTGCGGTTGCGCCGGTACTGAGCGATACCTTTGCTGTTCACCTTGAGGCTGAAGCTGCTTGCAGTCGCTATGTGGGACGGGTTATTCGCAACATTGATATCTCTCGTCCTTCGCCGGCCTGGCTGCAGGATAAATTGACCCGTGCGGGCTTACGTTCCATTGATGCTGTGGTTGATGTAACCAACTATGTCCTGATGGAGTTGGGGCAGCCCATGCACGCGTTCGACTTACAGAAATTACAGGGTGCTATCCATGTTCGGATGGCGCAGCAGGACGAGCCGCTGACGTTGCTGGATGGGCAGGAGATAAAACTCAATGCCGATACCCTGGTGATTGCAGACAATCAGGAGGCTTTAGCCATCGCCGGCGTTATGGGTGGTAAAGCGACCTCTGTCAGTAATGCTACCCGTGATATTTTTCTGGAAAGCGCTTTCTTCAACCCGATCGCCATTGCGGGGCGGGCGCGCTCCTATGGATTGCATACGGATTCCTCACACCGCTTTGAGCGGGGCGTGGACTATGAGCTGCAGGTAGAAGCGATGGAGCGTGCGACTGCATTACTCCTTGAGATCGTGGGTGGTCAAGCGGGCCCGATAATCCATGTTACCAATGACCATTTGCCGAAAAAGCGCGAGATCAATTTGCGCCGTGCCCGAATTCAGAGTGGCTTGAGCCTTGATATGGCCAGCGCTGAAGTGGTTGATATTCTGGGCCGCCTCGGTCTGGCCTTGACGGAAGAACACGCCGAGGGCTGGACCTTTTCTGCGCCGTCCTACCGTTTTGACATTGCTATTGAAGCGGATTTGCTGGAAGAGTTGGCCAGGATTTACGGTTATAACCGCCTGCCCACGCGCAGTTTGGCCAAGCCATTGGCTATTCAGCCTCATCCGGAAGTACAACTGGGATTGCCTGTGCTGCGGCGCCACCTGGTCTCCAGGGGCTATCAGGAAGCTATTACCTACAGCTTTATTGAACCCAAACTGGCTTCGTTATTTGACCCGCAGACAGAGGCCATTGTCCTGCGCAATCCTATCAGTGCTGACATGTCGGCTATGCGCACCAGCCTCTTGCCGGGCCTGGTGAGTGCGTTGCGCTACAACCTTAACCGTCAGCAAGAACGTGCACGCCTTTTTGAAAGTGGTTTGCGTTTTTTGCCCGCTGCGGACGGATTTAATCAACAGGCTATGCTGGCGGGCTTGATTTATGGTCCCCGGAATCCGGAATCCTGGGCAAACCCAAGTGATTGGGTAGATTTTTATGATCTCAAGGGAGATCTGGAATCATTAATTGGCATCACGGGTTATGCAGCCGGATTCACGTTTAAAGCGGCTGTCCATCCTGCGCTACATCCCGGGCAAACCGCTGCCATCTATCGCGATGGTGAATTGCAAGGTTACCTGGGTGCCCTGCACCCGACACTGCAGCAGCAGGTGGATATCCCCAAGGCCGTGTATGTCTTTGAGATCGCCCTGAGCAGTTTATTGGCGGCACGGGTGCCGCGTTTTGAGCCGTTATCCAGATTTCCGGAGGTGCGCCGTGATCTGGCTTTGGTGGTGGGTCGTGAGATAGCAGCAGATGCTTTGCTTGATGCCGTCAAAAATCAGGCGGGTGAACAGCTTGTCGACTTAAAGGTATTTGACGTATATATGGGCAAAGGTATTGATCCACATAGAAAAAGTGTGGCGATGGGGTTGACCTTTCAGCATCCATCACGCACTCTAACAGAGGATGAGATCAGCGCCTCTATAGACAATGTTGTTCGATATCTGGAGGCAAACTTTGCAGCCACCCTCAGATAGGGATAATAAATATGCCGGATGGTGCTCTGACGAAAGCAGACTTGGCCGAGAAGCTGTATGAGGATCTCGGCCTCAATAAACGCGAAGCCAAAGAGCTTGTTGAACTCTTTTTTGAAGAGATTCGTCACGCTCTCGAAAATAACGAGCAGGTAAAGTTATCTGGCTTTGGAAATTTCGATCTACGCGACAAAAGCCAACGTCCGGGACGCAACCCCAAGACGGGAGAGGAAATCCCGATCAGTGCGCGTCGGGTAGTTACTTTCCGCCCGGGACAAAAACTCAAGGCCAGAGTAGAAGCATATGCTGGAACCAAGTCATAACGACGAACTGCCGGTCATTCCCGGTAAGCGCTACTTTACGATTGGTGAAGTCAGCGAGCTATGCGCAGTAAAGCCACATGTTCTGCGCTATTGGGAGCAGGAGTTTCCCCAGTTGAAGCCGGTAAAACGCCGGGGAAATCGTCGTTATTACCAACGTCAGGATGTACTGACCATCCGCCAGATTCGCACCCTGTTATACGATCAGGGTTTCACGATTGGCGGCGCACGATTGCAGATGAGCAGTGACTCGCAGCAAAACGAATCCAATCAATTCACTCATCTGGTTTCTCAAATGATTGTGGAGTTAGAACAATTGTTGGATGTATTGAAGGCCAGATAATTTCCGTGTCACCGGCAGTTGCAATCTCGATAAATTGCGGTATTATGCCGGTCCCTCGCAGCTGATGGTGTAAGCCAAGCCATTGCTGCAACATCAAGTTTTGATGTCTCGTCGGAGCGTAGCGCAGCCAGGTAGCGCACCATACTGGGGGTGTGGGGGTCGTGGGTTCAAATCCCGCCGTTCCGACCATTTTTCAGCATATCCTTTCTGCTTGTTTTCCATCGTCTTCGCTTCATCCCTGTTGCTTTTCCGCTACTGGCACATTCCGATCAAAGTGCTACTATGTAAGCCTTCTTTGGTCTCGCTCCTGTTTCTTCAGTTAAGGTGCGTTCTTCAAAATAACAAGAGGTATACTTGTGTCAAAGCAATTAATGATTTACGAAAACATTCAACCACTGTCCGATAAACACCGTACCTGGGCTGTTAATGTATCCAGCTATGATTTTGCCGCGCATTTGAATTCATCCCCTCTGTTGGCGACTGAAATCCCCTTTGCGGCAGGCGAGTACCCCATTATTTTTTCTGCTACCGCGACAGAAGGTGAATATCTCCCGCTGGCGGTAATGGGTTTAAAAGAAGGTCAGAATTTATTTATTGACGCCAATGGAAAATTTTCAGCGCGTTACATTCCCGCTTTTATTCGTCGCTATCCGTTTGTGTTGGCGGGAGCAAAAGATGCTGAGACCTTGACGTTGTGCATTGATGAGAACAGCAAGGCATGCAATCCCGACGGTAGCCAAGGTAAGCGATTGTTCGACGACAATGGTGAACAATCTGCCCATCTCAAAGAAGTGGTGGAGTTCCTTAAAGATTATCAATACCGCGCGGAAATGACCAAGGCATTTTGCAGAAAGCTGCACGAGCTGGATTTGTTGGAACCGATGCAAGCCACTATCACCTTCAAGGATAACCAAGCTGCCAATATGAACCTGACGGGTTTCTATGTGGTCAAGCGCGAGAAACTGAAGAAAATCAGTGACGCAGACATTCTGGATTTATTCAAGAAAGATGGTATGGAGTTGATCTATAGCCACATGCAGTCGCTTTCAAACCTGAATGATTTAATTAATAAAATGTCAGGGCAAATGGTTACAAAATCTTAAGAAGACATTTACTGTTCATCGAAAAGCCGGGACCGAAAGGTTCCGGCTTTTTTGTTGGTTGTCAACTTGGATAGTGATGGGCAATAAAGTTTAATGTGCTTGCCGAATATCCCGATGCTTGGCATTCATCTGCTTGATTTTTCGCTCGGCCGTTAAAAAGGCATCGCGTACTGCTACATGAATGGATTCGTCATCCCGCGCTACTGTTACGGCACCGCCTTTAATGTCCAGCTCAATAGAGGCGCGATACTGTTTGCCTTTGTGCTTGTGATTATGGGGTGTATCCAGGACAACACGGCTGTGGATGATTTGATCGGTAAAGCGATTAAGTTTTTCAACTTTGCGGGAAATGATTTCGTTTAGTGCGGCAGATGAATCCAGATCACGATAAATAACATCGACTGCAGGTTTCATTCGTTAACCTCCTTAACGGTGCGATGAACGAGAACTTGAAAAGCGGTCTGTGGCAGCACAGTTTTTCGTATACTCTCATTAACTATATTGATGATTCTCAGGAAAATATCAAGGTGAAAACCCCTTTTTTGATAAGAACATTTTCATCTGAAAAATGAATATGTGCGGTTGTTCATCAATAGTCATATAAGGCTTGCGAAAGTGTCGAAATAGAGCTACCCGCTGAATACCTACGTATGATGTTAAAAATAGTTACGAATTTATGATTGAATATTGGATGATAGTTTTGAGCTAAGCCGACCGGAGGAAACATGTCGCAAGATAAGCAACTGCTAGTGACGGGCGGAACCGGATTCATCGGGATTCCATTATGTAAGCAATTGGCGGCGCGGGGCTATGCCCTCACTGTACTTTCCAGGAATCCGGAGCGCGCAGCCAAAGTGTTGCCGAAAGATGTTCGGGTGATTGCGTCGCTAACACGCGTTGAGGCGGATTTTTCTCACGTGGTGAATCTTGCTGGCGAGCCGCTGGCAAATGGTCGTTGGAACGAAACGCGGAAAAATGAATTTTATGCCAGCCGAGTTGGGTTGACGAAACAATTGGTGGATTTCTTCCAGTCCAGCCATGCACATCCTGAGGTGGTGGTAAGCGGCAGTGCTATCGGTATCTATGGTCACCGGCATGACGAAGTATTAACAGAAGCGAGTCCGGCGGGAGAGGGATATGCGGCCATGTTATGCCGGGATTGGGAAGCAGAGGCGTTGCGCTTTTCAACCTTGGGTTCGCGAGTATGTCTGCTTCGTACAGGTATTGTCCTGGGGCCGGGCGGCGGTGCCTTACATAAAATGTTGCCCGCTTTCAGGCTGGGCTTGGGTGGTCGCTTGGGCGACGGGCAGCAGTGGATGTCATGGGTTCACAGAGATGACCTGATACGGATAATTATTTTTTGCCTGGAACATCAAACCCTGACGGGGCCGGTTAACGGTGTTGCTCCACAACCGGTAAGGAATGAAGTTTTTGCGCAGCAGTTGGCTCGGGTGCTGCACCGGCCAGCACTGTTGCCAATGCCCGCGTTGGCGTTGCGCTTGTTGTTCGGTGAGATGGCTGAGGAGCTGTTGTTGGCGAGTCAACGCGTGATCCCCCAGGCAAGTGAGCAGCAAGGTTTTACATTTGATTATCCCGACTTGACCAGGGCGTTAACGAATATTCTTAAAAATAATTAATCGCCAGGCTTGAAAATAGTTTGGTGATCCTCATCTTGTCTTTGCAGCCGCTCTTAAAGAGGGATGTAAACTTTATCTGACTTGATCTTTTGATAAGTCCAATCTTTATATTGCTCAAATGAGGATATATTTTTATGCGTAACTTTGATTTTTCGCCCCTGTATCGTACCGCCATCGGTTTTGATCGCATGGCTAACCTGCTTGATAGTTTAAGTCGTACTGAGCAAGCTCAACCCAGTTACCCACCCTACAATATTGAATTGACCGGCGAAGACCAATACCGCATTACCATGGCCGTGGCGGGTTTTAATCAGGCTGAATTGAATATCGAGGTTAACCAAAATAATCTGACGGTTTCAGCTAGCAAACCAACCGAAGAAAAACCCAGAACCTATTTGCATCAGGGTATAGCGGCACGCAGTTTCGAACGTCGCTTCCAGCTGGCGGATCATGTGCAGGTTAAATCGGCAACGATCGAAAATGGTTTATTGCATATTGATTTGCAGCGTGAAATTCCCGAGGCTATGAAACCTCGTACCATTCAGATTAATAGCAACCAAATTAACAGCAGCAAACCGCAGGAAAAACTAACTGCGGCCAAACCATCGGATTCAGCGGCTGCTTAATTCACCTTTCATGGCTATGTAATCGAGACGCCGGTCCAATGAGATCGGCGTTTTCGTTTCTAATGATCGCTGCTGAATAATTTTGCCCGCACCGTGGCCCGATATTCTTTGGGGGTAGTGGCTAATTGTTTTTTAAACAGGGCGGTGAAATAACCCGCGTCCTGATACCCCACTTTTTCGGCCACTTCATTGATGGAAAGGTTGCTGGTTTTTAATAAATCCCGTGCAGTATTGATACGAACTTCCTGTAGATACTGCAGTGGTGTTTGACCGGTTGCGGTTTTGAAGCGTCGGTTCAAGGTCCTGGTACTTAAACTGAAGCGGTCAGCTACCTGCTCAAACGAAATATTGCGATGGTAGTTGTCCTGAAGCCAGATTTGTACCTGGACGATCTCCTCATCAGGATGGCGGCTGTGATCCTGCTCAAAATAACCGCTGCTCTCGTAGGAGCGGCGGATTTCGTGGGAAAAATGACGTTCAACATGGCTTGCTATTGTCTTGCCCAGTAAGCGGTGAATAAAATGCACGGTGAGGTCCGCTAACGAATTGACGCTGGCTGCGCAATACAGGTTGCCAGCCTGGGTGATAAAGTACTGCCGTTTTAAGTCGACCTTGGGGTAATCCCGCTGGAACTGGTCGAAATAATGCCAGTGGGTCGTGGCGGGTTTCCCATCCAGCAAACCCGCCTCCGCGAGAAAGCAACACCCCGTGCCTACGGCACTTATCAGGGCACCGTTCTGGTACTGTTCGCGCAGCCAATCAAGCAGATATCCGCTACGCCGGATGAGGGGGCGAGGGTTACGCCACAATCCAGGTAGATAAATAATGTCGTTGTGGGCCGCTTGCTCCAGTGAGCAATCGGGCTGCCAGGTAAATCCGGAGCGGGTTGTCACTGCCTCTGCATACAGAGCTGCGGTACGCAGTTTGAGGTGTGGATTCGAGGAGCGTTGAGCCCCGTGTGATGCGCTCTCAGCTGCCAATAACATCTCCATCGGAAGCGTGCTACTGGTAGCCAACATATTCTCGCATAGCAGAAAAGTGATCTGCGTGGCTTGGGAGCTTGGTGGGTTCATGGCGTGATTCTCGTAATGTGGCCAAATTAACACAGATATTGGCTGAATCAACAATAACACTTGTCACTTATTGTTAATACACTTTGCTCCCATTCTGGCGTTTATTCGATTGCTGTTGCGGAGTGTTCTATGGCTCATCCTTCTCCATCACGTTTACCTGTCATCGTCGGCTTCGGTGGTTTTAATGCGGCCGGGCGCGCCTCAGCTCATCATGCCTATCGGCGGATGGTTATTGAGAGTTTGCCGGCTAACGACCGGCAAGAAACGCTGGCAGGATTGGCGGTGATGATGGGTTTGATCGGTGTAGCTGAGGGCCAGTACATTCGTCTCGATAATGATCAGCCACTGACCCTTGACCAGATTGAAGCGGAATTTGGTCCCGCCGTCCTGGATGGCACGCTGATTCGCCGCATTGAAAAGACCTTCTTCGATGTGGATGCAGTTCACTGGCAAAAGAGTTCGCTTCTCAATGCTGCTACCCAGCCTCTGGTTGTTGAGATGAGCCGCAGGGATCTTCCGGAGCCCATTCCTGCGCAATGGGACATAGAGGAGCTGGAAGCAGGTCGTGTCAGGGTGACACTGGCGGACAGTCTTGCCGTCAAACTCGATAGTTACCGCGATATGCCGGTAAAGTCCGCAGGACAATTGCCGCGCGGGTTTGATCCGGGTGCACTGTATAACTCCCATTTCCATCCCCGGGCTCTGCAATTAGCTGTTATTGGTGCCTCAGATGCAGTGCGTTCCGTGGGCGTTGAATGGTCGGAGATCATGGAGGCAGTCAAGCCGGACGAAGTGGGTGTGTACGCCAGCAACGTGATGAGCCAGATGGATGAGAATGGCTTCGGCGGATTGTTGCAATCCCGCTTGAAAGGCGGTCGTGTTAGCACCAAGCAATGCCCCCTCGGCTTGAGCAGCATGCCGGCAGACTTCGTCAATGCCTATATTCTCGGAAGCGTGGGCCATACCGGCGCTATCGCTGGTGCCTGTGCTTCCTTTTTGTACAATCTTCGCGCCGCTGTTGAAGACATCAGTAGCGGCAAGTGCCGGGTGGCCATCGTAGGTAATGCGGAGGCCCCGATCACCCCGGAAATTATCGATGGCTATGCCACCATGGGTGCGCTGGCCAGTGAAGACAAGCTGAAAAAGCTCGACGACTCCGACACCGCCGATCCACGCCGCACGAGTCGTCCCTTTGGTGAAAACTGCGGTTTTACCATTGCGGAAGCAAGCCAATATATTGTGCTGATGGATGATGCGCTCGCACTTGAGCTGGGTGCGGATATTCACGGTGCGGTCAGTGATGTCTTTATCAATGCAGATGGCTTTAAAAAGTCCATTTCAGCGCCCGGCCCCGGTAACTACATCACCATGGCAAAAGCCGTCGCGGCGGCGCGGGCAATTGTGGGTGATGAAGCGATTCGCCAACGCTCTATGGTTCAGGCGCATGGCTCCAGCACGCCGCAAAATCGGGTGACTGAATCGCAAATTTTTGATCAGGTTGCCAAGGTGTTTGATATCGAGAATTGGCCCGTATCGGCAGTGAAAGCCTATGTTGGTCACTCGCTTTCACCGGCTAGCGGGGAACAGCTCATTACATCCTTGGGAATCTTCAAATATGGCATAGTGCCGGGGATCAAGACGATTGATAAGGTGGCGGACGATGTATTTGCTGAGCGACTGCAGCTTCCTGTAAGGGATATGGATCGCCGTGAAACCCCCTTCGATGTCATTTTTTTGAATTCCAAAGGTTTTGGCGGCAACAACGCGACAGCAGGTGTGATCGCGCCCCAGGTCGTGGAAAAAATGTTGAGTCGCCGTTATGGCGCGGAGCGCATCAGCGAATATGTGCAGCGGCGCGAGAAAACGCGCGCCACCGCAGCAGCTTACGATGCCGCTGCGCTCAAAGGCCATTTCCAGACCATATACCATTTTGGCGAAGGGTTGATTGATGAAAGCCAGATCGGCATGGACAGCACCTCGGTGACGCTCCCGGGCTTTGCGCAACCCATTGATCTCAGATTCACCAACCGTTTCGACGATATGGTTTAACAACAGGTTGTTAGTCACTGCGGCTAGCTTTCAGGCTAGCCGTGGTGGTTAATCCTCAGGCTATACAAACCTTATCCTTTCCCTTAGAATACCGCGCCTTTCGCAGCACTCATGTGCGCGTAACGATTTTTAACCAGGGTACCGCCTTGATCGGTACTGATATTTTTCTAAACAGGAAGAAAACCTCAATGGTAACTATTCGTCTGTCTCGCGGCGGTTCCAAAGCACGTCCGTTTTATCACCTGACTGTCACTAACAGCCGTAGCGCCCGTAATGGTCGTTTTATCGAGCGCGTGGGCTTCTTCAACCCCGTTGCCCGTGGTCAGGAAGAGCGTCTGCGTGTTAACACCGACCGTCTTGAGCACTGGATCGGTCAAGGCGCGCAAATGAGCGAGCGCGTAGCGCAATTGATCAAAGACAGCAAAAAGGCCGCCTAAGCAGCTTGCGCCCGATGAGTGCCGTTAAATCATTGGATTTGGTTAATATTGGGCGCATTACAGCGGTTTATGGCGTGAAAGGGTGGGTAAAGATCCACTCTTACACCGAAATTGCCGAGGATGTATTTGCCTATAACCCTTGGTGGCTAAAGACGGCGCATGGGGTGAAGCAGGTCGAAGTCGATGAGGCCAGGCCTCACGGCAAAGGCTTTGTAGCGCACATCAAAGGTATTGATGATCGCGATCAGGCAGCCTCGCTCACCAGTGTGGATATCGCCGTTAAGCGCGATCTTCTGCCGGACCTTGACGAAGGTGAGTATTACTGGAGTCAATTGGAAGGGCTGTCAGTCATCACAATATTTAATGGTGAAGCCCAGCGACTGGGGCGTGTAGCCAAATTGATGGAGACCGGCGCAAACGACGTTCTGGTCGTCGCACCGGATGATCAAAGCATTGATCAACGTGAACGATTGATCCCTTATGTGCCTGACCAATTTGTCCTTGCGATAGATCTGGCTGCGGGGGAAATGCGGGTAGATTGGGACCCGGAATTTTAGCAAGCGTGAGAAGAGGGTAGTTTGGTGCAACCAGAACAGCAACCTTCTACCTCAATCCCGGATGATCGCTCAACCGATCGGGTAGTGGCAGCGCCGCTGAAGATTGCGGTGATTACGCTCTTTCCGGAGATGTTTGACGCTATTACCCGTCACGGTATAACGGCGCGAGCGGTAAAGCAGGGGTTGGTTTCGATCAAGTGCTGGAATCCGCGCGAGTTTACCTCGGACCGTCACAGTACAGTGGATGACCGCCCTTACGGTGGCGGTCCCGGAATGGTAATGATGGTCCAGCCGTTGCGCGACGCCATCCTGGCTGCAAAACGTTGGGCTGGGGACGCGGCAAAAACGATCTATCTGTCGCCCCAGGGGCGGCCTCTGGATCAAAAGGGTGTCGTGGAATTATCCTATTACACCAACATGGTATTGATTGCCGGGCGTTATGAAGGGATCGATGAGCGCTTGATTCAGACGATGGTGGATGAGGAATGGTCCATCGGTGACTACGTGGTCAGCGGTGGTGAATTGCCAGCCATGGTATTGATTGACGCAGTGACCCGGTTAATCCCCGGTGCTTTGAATCACGCTCAATCCGCTGAACAGGATTCGTTTACCGATGGCTTGCTGGACTGTCCGCACTACACCCGTCCGGAAGTCTACGAAGATATGCGGGTGCCGGATGTATTGTTGTCTGGCAACCATGAACAGATTCGGCGCTGGCGCCTCAAACAGGCGCTGGGGCGAACCTGGCTTAAACGGCCAGATTTATTACAGGCAATAACATTAACCGAGGAGCAGCAGGCGCTGCTGACGGACTTTCGTCGAGACCTTGAAAACGACAAACTCTAGCTGTGAAGCTACAGACCCTCAGGAGCAAAGCAATGAGTAGTAAAAATCCCATTATCCAGGCGTTGGAAAACGAACAACTGAAAAAAGAAGTCACCGAATTTTCTCCCGGTGACACCGTTGTTGTTCAGGTAAAAGTTATCGAAGGTAACCGTGAGCGTTTGCAGGCATTTGAAGGTGTCGTTATTGCCAAGCGCAATCGCGGCCTGAACTCTGCCTTTACCGTGCGTAAGATCTCCCACGGTGTTGGTGTAGAGCGGACCTTCCAGACCCACAGTCCGCAAGTAGAGAGCGTGGCTCTGAAGCGTCGCGGTGATGTGCGTCAAGCCAAGTTGTATTACTTGCGCGACCTCACTGGTAAAGCTGCTCGTATTAAAGAGAAGCTGGTGTAATCCTTACTGGATATCGCCTGATAACGAAGAGGCCGGAGTGGGAAACTGCTTCGGCCTTTTCATTATGTGCCCAGGTTGAATTTATCCAGTTGTTGTTTGTCCTATCTGCTGGCAATAATAGGGCCGCTATCCCTCAGGCAGGGTTGTCACTGATTGATAAGGTCCCTGATGTTATCGAATGAAGATTCTTTATTACTTGAACGCTATCTCGACTCGATCTGGATGGAGAAAGGTTTAAGCCAGAATACGCTGGAATCCTATCGCGCGGATTTGACAGCTTTTGCGCAGTGGTTACATAAAAACGAAATACAGCTTCTGAAGGCTGATGCGCAAACCCTGTTACATTATCTGGCCTATCGCCATGAGCAAAAAATTTCCAGCCGCTCGACGGCCAGGTTTTTGTCCTGTGTGCGTGGTTTTTACCGTTTCCAGTTGCGTGAGGGTGCGATTGCAGAAAATCCCCTGGCGTTAGTGGAAAACCCCAAGTTACCCCGCGCCTTACCCAAATCCCTGACCGAGGCAGATGTAGAGAGTTTATTGGCCGCGCCGGTATTGGACGACCCGGTCGGACTGCGTGATCGCACCATGCTGGAAGTGTTATACGCCTGTGGTTTGCGGGTAACCGAACTGGTGAGTCTGCAGATGTCCCAGATCAATTTGCGCCAGAACGTAGTGAGAGTGATGGGCAAGGGTAGCAAGGAGAGGTTAATTCCGATGGGGGAAGAAGCGGCGGCCTGGTTGGTTCGCTATTTGCGTGAAGCGAGACCTGTGTTGTTGCATAATTGCCCGGATGAGATAGTCTTCCCCAGTACGCGTGCACAGCCGATGACTCGCCAGACTTTCTGGCATCGCATCAAGTATTGGGCACAGGTGGCGGGCATTGATAAACCCTTGTCGCCACACACGTTGCGCCATGCCTTCGCCACCCATCTGTTGAATCACGGAGCAGATTTGCGGGTGGTGCAGCTGTTGTTGGGGCATAGTGATTTGTCGACGACCCAGATATACACCCATGTGGCGCGCACCCGGATGAAAGCTCAGCACGCCGAGCATCATCCTCGGGGTTAACAATAAACAAGACGTTACAATTGGCAAACTTTATATTTTTTAGCCGCAATTAGGACATGATTATGATTAGAAAAACGATTATCGGCCTGTTAAGCGCAGGGGCTTTGTTGTCTGTCCCGGTGTTGTCCATGGCTGAAGAGGCCGGTGATGCTGGTATGCTTTCACGTAAATCGCCTGAAAAAATTATCAGTGAGCGTTTAAAACAGGCGCGCCCCGAGATTCAATTTGGTGAGCCCCGGCCGGCACCTGTTAAAGGCTTGTATCAAGTGCAGGTGACGGGTGGTCCCACACTGTACGTTACCCCTGAAGGTGACAAATTTATTGCCGGCGAAATCTTTTCTATCGATGCAAACGGCTTTTCTCGTTTTGAAGATCCCTATGTGGTGGAAGAGCGTAAGCGTTTGCTGGCCAAGATTGATCCGAAAGATACCATCATCTTCAAACCCAAACAGAAGACCAAGGCAGTGGTCTATGTCTTCACCGACATCGATTGCGGTTACTGTCGGCTGCTGCACAAGCAAATCCATGCCTATGAAGACCAAGGGCAGAAGAAGCCCGGTTACAATGACCTGGGAATAGAGATCCGCTACCTGGCTTATCCACGTGCCGGTATTCCCAGCGCATCGGCAGATAAGCTGATTACCGCCTGGTGCTCCAAAGACCAGCAGGGTGTGCTGACTGCATTGAAGAATGATCAGCAAGTGCCGCCGGCGAAATGTGACAAAAACCCCGTGGCAGCGGATTTCAAACTGGGTGGCGAGATCGGTGTCAACGGTACCCCCGCAGTATGGTTTCCTGACGGTCGGCTGATGCCCGGTTATATGCCGCCGGAACAAATGGCTCAGGCTCTGGGTATTTAATTAATCCCGCTTTGCATGCTTCTCCCGCTTTGCTACCAGGCGAAGCGGGAGATTTCCATTGGCTGATTGACACTCTCGATACAGCTCAGTAAGGTTGCCGTCTTTTGCTCAGTTGAGCGCATTTCTGTTCAATTTCTATTCGCAGGGGACACCATCTTGAAACCGGTCAAAATAGGTATCTGCGGTCTTGGGACCGTAGGCAGTGGCACCGTTAATGTATTGACGCGCAATGGGCGCGTTATTAATGCCAGAGCCGGTTGTGATATTACGATTACCCAGATTGCCGCCCGCCGTGATAACCCTAATTGCGATACCGCTTCGTTTAATGTCACCCGTGATATCTTCGCGGTAGCGGATAATCCCGAAATTGATATTCTGGTTGAGCTGATCGGTGGCACTACCGTGGCGAAGGATCTGGTGCTGCGTGCGATTGCTAACGGCAAGCACGTTATTACTGCAAATAAAGCGCTGATTGCCCATCACGGCAATGAAATCTTCGCCGCTGCCAATGCCAAGGGTGTCACCGTTGCATTTGAAGCCGCCGTGGCCGGTGGTATTCCGATTATTAAAGCGATCCGTGAAGGCTTGTCGGCAAATAAAATCGAATGGCTGGCAGGTATCATCAACGGAACCGGCAACTTTATCCTCACAGAGATGCGTGACAAAGGCCGCGCCTTTGAAGATGTATTAAAAGAAGCCCAGGCGCTGGGTTATGCAGAAGCCGACCCTACATTTGACGTCGAGGGGATTGATGCGGCCCATAAACTGGTGATTCTCGCTTCGCTGGCGTTTGGCATTCCCTTGCAATTCGATAAAGTCTTTACCGAAGGTATTACTCGCGTGTCCCCACAGGATGTGACCTATGCAGAAGAGCTGGGATATCGCATCAAACATTTGGGTATTGCGCGCCGCAGCCCCAACGGAATTGAGTTGCGTGTTCACCCGACGTTAATTCCTGAGAAGCGTTTAATTGCCAACGTCGATGGTGTGATGAATGCGATTGTCGTCAAGGGTGATGCTGTTGGCCCGACGCTTTATTACGGCGCGGGTGCGGGTGCGGAGCCTACCGCCTCGTCCGTGATTGCCGATATCGTGGATGTAGCAAGAACCTTGACTGCAGATCCTGAACACCGCGTTCCTTACCTCGGTTTCCAACAGGAAAATCTGCGCGATAAAGCCATACTGCCTATTGAAGAGGTGGAAACGGCTTACTACTTGCGAATGCAGGCACTTGATAAGCCGGGTGTGCTATCAAAAGTGGCGCAAATCCTCAGTGACTCCGGCATCAGTATCGAGGCGTTAATTCAAAAAGAAGCCAAAGATGACGAGGAGACTGTACCCCTGATCTTATTGACCAATCGCGCACTCGAAAAACATATAGTGGCAGCGATCACCACGATTGAAACCCTGGATTCAATCACCGCGCCGGTCACGCGCATCCGTATGGAATCCTTAAAATAATTTATCAATTTTTTAGCACAGGTTATTAGCGTGAAATATATCAGTACTCGCGGTCAGGCACCGGCACTGACATTTGAAGAAGTGGTTCTTACCGGCCTGGCGCCGGATGGCGGCCTCTATGTTCCGGAGAGCCTGCCGACATTTTCTGCTGAGGAAATTGCCTCTTGGGCTGGTTTGTCTTACCAGGAGCTGGCGTTCAAGGTCATCAACCCGTTCGTGGCAGGTGCCTTGTCAGATGATGAGCTGAAACACATCATTGCATCGTCATATGACGTCTTCCGTCATGATGCCATCGCACCCTTGGTGCAAACCGGTCACAACGAGTGGGTGTTGGAGTTATTCCAGGGCCCAACGCTGGCATTCAAAGATTTTGCGCTGCAATTCCTTGGTCATTTGTTAGATCATTTGCTGAAAAAGCGTAACCAGAAAGTAGTCGTGATGGGCGCGACATCCGGTGATACCGGGTCTGCGGCAATTGAAGGCTGTCGGCGTTGCGATAACATCGACATCTTTATCCTGCATCCGCACAATCGCGTGTCCAATGTGCAGCGTCGGCAGATGACCACTGTGTTGGAAGCCAACGTTCATAATATCGCCCTCGAAGGAAATTTTGATGATTGCCAGAACATGGTGAAAGCCAGTTTCGGTAACCAGTCGTTCCTGCCTGAAGGTCGCCAACTCGTTGCGGTTAATTCCATTAATTGGGCGCGGATCATGGCCCAGATCGTTTATTATTTTTACGCCGCCATCGCTTTGGGTGCGCCGCACCGCCCGGTGTCTTTCTCCGTACCGACCGGAAATTTCGGTGATATCTTTGCCGGTTATCTTGCCAAGCGTATGGGTTTACCGATCGACCAGTTAGTAATTGCGACGAACAGCAATGATATCTTGCACCGTTGTATCAGCAGCAATGATCACAGCAAACACCAGTTGGAACATACCTTGTCGCCCAGTATGGACATCATGGTATCAAGCAACTTTGAGCGCATGCTGTTTGATTTGTACGACCGCGACGGCAATGCCATTCGCCAATTGATGGATAATTTTAAATCCGGTGAAATGACGCTGAGCGAAACGGCTCTGGGGCGTGCACGTGAGTTGTTCAGCAGTTACCGCGTAGACGATGATACAACCATCAAGGTGATCAGCGAGGTGTTCGATCACTGCGAATACTTGTTGGACCCACACACGGCTATCGGTGTTGAAGCCGCGCGACAAACACGTCGCCGCCAGGATATTCCGATGATTTGCCTGGCTACGGCACACCCGGCCAAATTCCCGGAAGCCGTCCGCAAGGCCGGGCAGGCCGCCGATCCCCATTTGCCGCATCACATGGCTGATCTGTTTGAGCGCGAAGAGCGTTATACCGTATTGCCACAAGACCTGGAAAAAGTGCAGCAATTTATGGCTGAAAATTTGCGTCGCTGATCCCTCTTGCAACGCAACCCGTGAACGCTGCTTTGGGCCACTGAAGCAGCGTTTTGTTTTTATTGTTATCGAAAATTGTTAGCGGATTTTTTTCATGCAAAAAGTGATTCGTCGTCGCGACGCTATCGTATCACCTACATTTAACAGTCAACTGCCTGGATTGCTGCAGCGGGTTTATGGTGCGCGGGGTGTTAAGCAGGATGAAGAATTACAACACCATTTAACGTTGCTGCAAAAGCCCACCTTTAAAGGTTTGCCGGAAGCCGTTAATTTGCTGGCCGATGCGGTGGTGGCTCAAGCCAGAATTATGATTGTGGGCGATTTCGACGCAGATGGTGCAACCAGTTGCGCCCTTGCGGTATTGGCATTGCGCGCGATGGGATTATCCTCGGTGGATTTTCTCGTACCCAATCGATTTGAATATGGTTATGGCCTGACTCCCGAAATCGTCGCTGTTGCTGCTGCGCAACAGCCTGATTTGATCATCACAGTGGATAATGGCATCTCCAGTATTGAAGGTGTTCAGGCGGCGCGGGAACTGGGCATTGCGGTTATTGTGACAGATCACCACTTGCCTGGTAGCGAGTTGCCCGACGCCGATGCAATCGTTAATCCCAACCAACCAGGCTGCCCGTTTCCCAGTAAAAATCTTGCCGGTGTCGGCGTGATTTTTTATGTGATGAATGCATTGCGCGCTGAACTACGCCAGCTCGGCTGGTTTGCGGAGAGTGGTATTCCAGAGCCGAACATGGCCAGCTTTCTGGATCTGGTTGCTTTGGGTACGGTTGCCGATGTGGTGCCCCTGGATCACAACAATCGCATCCTTGTTGCGCAAGGGTTACAGCGCATGCGCGCCGGCGTTGCGCGTCCCGGTATCCTGGCTCTATTGGACGTTGCCGGAAGAACGCCGCAAAAACTGGTGGCGAGCGATCTCGGATTTATTGTCGGTCCGCGTTTGAATGCGGCGGGGCGGCTGGACGATATGTCACTGGGCATTCAATGTCTATTGTGCGAAAGTCCATCCCTGGCTCGCGAAATGGCGGTAGCCCTGGATGAGCTGAACCGCGACCGAAAAGCCATTGAAAGTGGCATGCAGCAGGAAGCATTGCAAATGCTGCAAAACGTATTGGTTGAGGATTCCGATTCGCTTCCCTGGGGGGTGTGTTTGTTTGATGAGCATTGGCACCAGGGTGTTATTGGTATCCTCGCGTCGCGCATCAAGGATCGATACCACCGTCCGGTGATCGTGTTTGCTGATGCTGGTGACGGCCAAATCAAGGGCTCGGCGCGTTCCATTCCCGGTTTACATATTCGGGATGCCCTGGACGCCGTTGCAGCGCGGCACCCCGCGTTGTTAAAAAAATTTGGTGGTCACGCAATGGCGGCGGGCATGAGTCTGGCGCGGACAGATTTAGCAGCCTTTGCCCAGGCGTTTGATGAAGAAGTGCGTCGGCAGTTAACAGAGGATGATCTTAAGGCCGTTCTGGTGAGCGACGGTGAATTATCACCGGAGGATTTCACTCTGGTTATTGCAGCGCAGTTGCGCGAAGCCGGGCCGTGGGGGCAACACTTTCCTGAGCCGTTATTCGATGGTGAATTTTATTTGTTGCAGCAGCGCATTGTGGGCGAAAAACATTTAAAGATGGTGCTATCTCACGATGCCGAGGGAAAACAACTGCTGGATGCCATCGCGTTTAATGTTGACGTGGAGCGCTGGCCCAACGCGCGGGCCAATCGCGTGCGACTGGCCTATCGACTGGATATTAATGAATTTCGCGGTAAGCAAAGTGTGCAGTTGATGGTGGAGTATCTGGAGGCTTTCTAGTTTTCTTTCTTCAGCAGAGGTTCAAGACCCACCCACACATTATCGAGCATGACCGATTGTGCTTCTGCCGTTGGGTGAATACCGTCGCGTTGCATCAGATCACGGTTAATGGCGATACCCTCAAGGAAAAAAGGTACGTAGGCGAGTTCATATTGTTTGGCGAGCTGCGTATAAACCTGGTGAAAGCGTTCGGTATAGCGTTGGCCGTAATTAGGTGGTATCTGCATGCCCAGGAGCAAAACCTCAGCGCCCGCGTTCTGGCTTTGCTGAATGATAGATTCCAGTTGCTGCTGCATGATATTCAGCGGGTGACCGCGCAATCCGTCGTTACCTCCCAATTCCAGGATCAGCAGCGCGGGCTGGTGTTCTTTCAAGAGTGCGGGTAAACGTGCAAGCCCGCCGCCGCTGGTTTCGCCACTGACGCTGGCATTGATAACCTGGTACGCATAATCATCTGCCAAGCGTTCAGCCAGCAGGCTTACCCAACTTTCTTCCAATTCAATGCCATAACCTGCACTCAAGCTGTCGCCCAATACGAGTATGCGAGCTCTTTCATCGGCAAATAACAAGGGACTGAATGCCAGCAACATGACCAGCGCCAGCGAACGAAATGGATTTGCAACGAACATAAGTAATCCCTGCATTAATCAAATTTTAAAGTGTGCAATTGATGATATTGATGATGACATAGAATACCGTAAAGAATTGTCAACTGTTTTGACTCTACTGAGTTTACTTAAGACTATTCTTTGTAGTGCACCTATTTTTCGCCTTAAGGAC
This sequence comes from Cellvibrio sp. ARAG 10.3, assembly GCF_051846955.1. Classification (NCBI taxonomy): domain Bacteria; kingdom Pseudomonadati; phylum Pseudomonadota; class Gammaproteobacteria; order Cellvibrionales; family Cellvibrionaceae; genus Cellvibrio; species Cellvibrio sp. ARAG 10.3. The sequence goes on along the minus strand of NZ_JBPYCU010000004.1, from coordinate 127,008 downwards.
ATAACTTATGACACCAGCCGTTATGGTTGAAGCAAAATCCATTGATAAGACCGTCACAACCTTTGAAGGTGCCTTGACGATTCTAAATCACATTTCACTTAAGGTAACGGCGGGTGAGAGCGTAGCGATTGTTGGTGCATCCGGTTCTGGCAAGTCGACATTGCTCGGTATACTCGCGGGTCTCGATTTGCCCACCAGCGGCGAGGTCATCTTGAACGGCCATATACTCACCGCCCTCGATGAAGAGGGCAGGGCAAAAGTGCGTGCGGAAAATATTGGTTTTATCTTCCAATCGTTTCAATTACTGCCGGGCTTAACGGCGGTTGAAAATGTCATTCTTCCGTTGGAATTGCACGGTGTAAAACAGGCGCGTTCGCTCGCCGTGGATTTTTTAAAGCGAGTAGGGCTTGGAGAACGATTGCATCATTATCCGCAACAGCTTTCTGGTGGGGAACAACAACGTGTAGCCATTGCTCGCGCATTTGCCAGCCAACCGCGGATTTTATTTGCCGATGAACCAACGGGTAATCTGGATAGTACGACCGGTGCACGCATCATTGATTTGTTGTTTGAATTAAATCGCGAACAGGGAACCACCTTGATTTTAATTACCCATGAAGATCGTCTTGCCGCGCGTTGTCAACGGCGGATTGAATTGGCATCAGGCGAAATTGTAACTGCCGAATAAATGAAAGGATAACGACTTATGTTGGCATTACGATTATTGTGGCGGAACTGGCGTAGCGGAGAGGTCAAGCTATTGGCTGCAGCGTTGATGCTGGCTGTGGCGGTCGTCAGTGGTATTGCAATCTTTACTGATCGCCTTGAGCGCACGCTGGTACAAGAGAGCAATATGTTGCTGGGCGCGGATTTAATTGTGCGCGGCTCCCAGCCTCATAACCCTGAGTGGTCTGCCTTGGCCGCCGAAGAGGGCATAGAACAAACAACCGCCGTATTATTTTCATCCATGGTTTACGCTGGCGATCACATGCATCTCGCCTCCGTAAAAGCGGTGACCGACGGCTATCCCTTGCGCGGTCAACTCGATATCAGCCGCATTCCTTTCGCCAGTCAGGCGGAACAAATTGAAACGGCAACAGGTATTCCCGCCTCTGGAGAGGTCTGGGTTGATTCGCGTTTGCTGCCGTTATTGCACATTGAACTGGGCGACTCCCTGGCGGTGGGTGAATATGATTTGACAGTAACCCAGGTCATCATTCGCGAGCCGGACAGCGCGAGTCCTTTCAGCTTTATGGGGGCACGAGTGCTGATGAACATGGCTGATCTCGAACGGACGCAGGTGGTCCAACCGGGTAGTCGTGTGCAGTACCAATGGTTGCTAGCTGCCAACAATAATGCGCTGGAATCGTTTGCCGAATGGCTCGAACCACAACTGAGCAAACACGAACGCCTGGTGGATGTGGAATCCGGCCAGCGCGGTCTTGGTCGTACCCTGGAAACTGGCAGGAGCTTCTTGTTGTTGGCTGCGGTAATCGGTGTTTTATTGGCTGGCGTTGCTATTGCACTGGCCGCGCGACAATTTTCTTCGCGTCACGTTGACCAGGTTGCGCTTATGAAAAGTTTTGGTGTTAGCGCGCAACGGATTCGTCAATTATATTTGGTGCAACTGTCCTTATTGGCAGTGGCGGCATCAGTGGCCGGATTGTTAATTGGTGAAGTCATCCAACGCGTCGTTGCAGAAAGTTTACAGCAGGTATATCAGGTTACTCTGGGCGCGGCCAGTATTTATCCTTATGCGATAAGTTTTGCTAGCGGGCTTATTTGTTTGATCTTTTTTGCATTACCTTCGTTGTGGTTTTTGCCCGGTGTGCCGCCGTTAAAAATATTGCGGCGGGAATTGGGCGTAAACGCCACACACTTATGGGTTCAGATCGGGTTGGCTTTTTTAGCCGTACTGCTGTTGATTGTGCTGTTCAGTCAGGATTTGACCTTGGCGGTAAGCGTGATTGGCGCGCTGTCTGGTGTGTTAGTGATCACTGCCGGATTAGCCTTGGGTTTACTGAAACTCAGTCGCCATATTGCGACCAATTCTGGCAGCGTCTGGCGTTTGGCCCTGGCGAATCTTCAGCGTCGTCGTGAACAAACGCTGGTGCAAATTGTGGTTTTTGCTACCGCGATCATGTTATTGCTGACCTTGACCATTGTACGCACCTCGTTGATCGACGAATGGCAATTACAATTGCCCGAAGATGCCCCCAACCATTTCCTGGTGAACATTCCTCCCCATGACGTTGAAGCTGTGCAGCAAATGCTGGATGAAAAGCAGCTTGAGCGGGAGCAGCTTTATCCCATGGTGCGCGGTCGGCTGACGGGGATTAACGGCAGCGAGCCAACGGAAGAACAACGCTCCGCCAACGGTGTATTTAATCGCGAAGCCAACTTGACCTGGACGGATACACTGGCAGAAGACAACCGCATCGTCGCAGGCAAATGGTGGGATAGCTGGCAGCGCAGCGAAGAGGGTGTGCCGGGCGTATCCGTTGAGATAGAACTGGCGGAAGAGGCGGGTTTGTCTATTGGTGACAAGCTGACGTTTTCCCTCGGCGGATTGATTCTGGAGGCACAAATTGCCAGTTTCCGCAGTCTGGACTGGCGCTCAATGAAACCGAATTTCTTTTTTATCTTTGAACCCGGTGCGCTGGATAACTATTCGCCGACCTATATCACCAGCCTCTATTTACCTGTTGAACAAAAATCCTTTATCAATGACTTATTGCGTCGTTACCCGACCATGCTGGTGATCGAACTGGATCGTATTATCGATCAAATCAGGACCATCGTGACGCAAGTCAGCAATGGTGTGTTACTGGTGTTGTGGTTGACGCTGGCGGGCGGATGCCTGGTGTTGATCGCCGCCGTGACCAGCAGCATTGATAGTCGCAAACAGGAATCCGGTTTGCTACGGGCCTTAGGCAGTCCGCGACGCCTGATGATCGGCAGCGTGTGGGCGGAGTTCTCTGTACTTGGCCTGTTATCCGGGATTATTGCGGTGATCGGTGCGGAAATTTTATTAATCAGCTTGCAGTATTGGGTGCTCGAAACTCCCATTCGTCCGCATTATATTTTCTGGCTTGTCGGCCCGCTCGCCGGCGCACTGTTTGTTGGTGCGCTCGGCGCGCTAAGCTGCCGCTCCGTTGTAAATACACCGCCAGCGGTTGTGTTGCGTGAAGCCGGTTAGATTCTTTTCGCGATTCTGCTAAGCTAATGAAGCCCGGCTCATCTGCCGGGCTTTTTCGTTGTATTTTCTCTCCCAGAGGTATCCATGCGTAACGAGCCCAAAAGTCGCGTGCTCGACAAAGGCTTATGGGGAATGAGCGCCCCGATGTTGATTGATCAGGCCGTTATCTACACCATTCCCTTGCTCGACATGTTTTTTCTCAGTCGCATCTCCGACAGTGCGGCGGCCGCCGTCGGTGCGATTACACCGATGATCTTTGTGGCGAACGCGCTGTTGTTCATTACCGCCTTTGCCGGTGCCAGTATTGCGAGTCAGCGTATCGGTGGTGGCGATTATCAAACGGCTAACGCCACCATCGTTGTCTACGCCCTCGTGGTAGTGGTATTGGGTTTGGTCGCCGCCCAGGCGTTGATCCACGGTGGTCCCTGGGTGGTTTCCGTCATGCCCTTAACCGATGAAGTGGAACGCCACGCCGCAAGCTATCTGGGCATCATAGGCTGGATGGTCGCACTCTGGGGTTGTCGCACTATCTACCAGACGATCTTTAATATCTATGGCGAGCCAAAATGGAACTCGGCCAGTAACATCATTTTTTTCTTTTGTAACCTGCTCGGAAATTACATTGCAATCTATGGCATGTGGTTTATTCCACCCACCGGTGTAGTTGGTGTTGCCTGGGCCAGTGTGATCTCTGCGCTGATTACGTTTATCTTCGTGATGAGCGTTGCGCACTTCCGTCTGAATATTCGTTTACCGGTTGCCTATGCGTTGCAGCATTTCCAACAATTAATAAAGCCTATCCTGCGCATCGCCGCCCCTTCGATTCTGGAGCCTATGTCATTCCAGGGCAATATGATGGTGCTCAATTGGATCGCTGCCAACGTCAGCGTATTGGCACTGACGCTCAAGGTATATACCTACAATACTTTTCTGTTTTGTTTGATGATCTCGATTGCATTAAGCATGGCAATGGAAGCCATTATTGCGCAGCGCATCGGGCGCAAAGAGTTTGACATTGCCGACCTGCAGCTGCGCAAAAGTTTAAAAATTTCCCTGTGGGGTACCGGTTTGCTGGCGTTATTCTGGTGGGTCTTTAACCAGCAGGTACTGGGAATATTTACGGAAGACCCCGAGGTTATTGCCGTCGGTGCGTGGGCATTTTTCCTGGCGTTTTTGTCAGAACCGGGCCGGACAGTCAATATCGTTATCGGCAGCGCATTGCGTTCTACCGGAGATGCAACCTTTACATCATTATCGAGTATTTCGGTTATCTGGTTATTCTCTGTACCCTTGGCTTACCTTTTAGCCATCACTTTTGATATGGGATTGTATGGCCTGTTAATCGCCGCCATTGTTGATGAAACCCTGCGTGCCTGGATTAAATGGTGGCGATGGAAGCAGCGTAAATGGGAGCATTATGGGGTAGCGGTGTGGGAAGCCAGGCAACGAGCCAAGAGGGATTCAATTTGATTGAATCCCTATGAAAGTAAATTATCTACTGCAAGGCTAATACGATAATCCATGGTAACGTGGAGAGAGCGATTAATGGTGTTCCCAGTGCAAAAAATTTGGTTAAACGGAAGCCAGGCTCGCTCCAAACTTTAGTGGAGAAGTACAGGATAGGGAGGATTACCGGATAGATATAGCGGAAGTCGGTATTGCATGAAAGCGGCACCTTAATCCGGTAGGCAAGCAATAATAAAAACGGAAGAATTAATGCTGCCAACCAGGGAATACTTTTGTATAAGCCGATTCGTCTTGATTTTAAATCCATGACAGTGCCTTTTTGTACCGCGTAAAACATTACGCCAACCAAGGCCATCAATAGAAAGATACCATTCAAAACGCCCCACAGATTTAAAGCATTTCCCTGAAAACTAAATTCAGATGTTAATGACGATCTCCAGACAAAATTCCAGAAATACTGCCGGCCAAACTTATCGTCCCAAGAGCTGATAAAAGGGTGTTGCAAAAAGGTAGCGAGATCGAAAATCAAATAGTTAGCGGGCTCGTTGCCAACCTTCAATCCTGCATGGATAGTGTCACTCACGTTGGAAAGTAGCCAATCGTTGGAGGTGCCGTCGAGATAATGCCAAATATTGTCCCCAAGGTTGAGAATAACGGTGAGGGAAAAGGTTGCAGCAAGCAAGAAAAATGTTCGGCGAATTTTCCCGATTTGATCGGCACGAGTTCTTCTGTGCGTCCATAAGCGATAAGCCTCAACAATAAACAATACGCCTATAATTCCCCACGCTGCTAGTGCGTTGGATTTTGTCAATAATGCCATGCTAGCCCACAGGCTTGCGTATAAGAGAAAATGATTTCTGCGTGAGCGCCACCAACGAATAGTATAAAAGAAGGCGAGCGCATAGAATGCATACAGAGGGATATCATTACCAATGCGTATACTATGAATAACGCCCGCAGGCCATAGACAAATCGCTGCGCTAGCTATCAGTAGCGCAACTCCTTTTTTGGGTATTGAGATTCTGATGGTTGCCAACGATGCCATCAAGAAAACAGCCCAGAACCATACGGCTACCAATTGGCCCCATGAATCACTATTTATCTTTGAGCCAATTAGCAGTGTTTTACTTAAGGCTGCAATCGTGTAGTACAGTGGCGGCTGGTGGTATTCCCAACCTTCTCCCGGTGGTGGTGTCGTCCGATGGTTTATTAGATACTCGATGTAATCCCGATGTCCTCCGCCTTCGTATACATCGAAGGTGCGGGTGGCAGGCCCGGTATTGGAGAGATATATCAAACAGATAATCAAACCGAGAGCTAAACAAATATATTGGGATTTTGATAATTTTAAATGACGAGAAATCCCGTAAATCAGTATCAGTAGAGCCAGGAAAATTAACGCAGCTGCTTTGTAAGTAACAGTACTTTCCGGGCGTATATCCAAGCCAGCCGGATTACTGTTATTGACAAGTATTAGCTCAATCTGGTTCTCCTCCAAAGCTTTCAGGTCATATAACTCAATTTTTATCCCTTTTGAATAATCACGTAGTTCCGATTTAGAATAATCTGTTAATGATACCGGTTGGCCATTAACACTAATCGAGAGTAATTCATCATCGGGAATAATGCGCATGGTTTTAGAAGCCCATTTGGCCATACGAACGTTCATTGTTACGCGATAATTGCCGATGATATTTTGCTTTAATGGCAGGGCTTTGATCTGCCGGGTCTGATCATTCACAGTTAATTCTATGTCAGTGATAGACATATTTTGTTGAAGGGCTATCTGCATGAGCAAAAACAAACTAAAAATAGCCAAACACATAGTTACCAGGAATTTTCTAACGGTAATCATTATTTTTCCTTTATTGCATATTAGGTCGCCGATTTAATCTCGATCAATATTAACGTTCCACCTCGACAACGATATTGGCCCAGTTTGCATGATCACCATGATTCTTCTCCAGAGCTGATACCTTAAAACGGATTTTTTTAACTCCTCGAACATCAATGCGTGTTTCAGGTAAGTGACGCTCGCTTCCATAAATTACCGGCGATTCCCATAGAAGCTGCCCATCTCCGAGCACCGAGAAAATGACATCAGCAGATTCTATACTGTCGTCCAAACCCGCTATAAACGAAAGGCTAGTGGCGTTATGAGGCAGAGTGAAGTCTATTTGAGAGTTTGCATGAGTCCCCAAGCCGGTTGCGTAACGCGTTCCTGCCATAGCTAAAGGCTTGCCAGAAAGATTTTTATTTATTTGCAGTTGTCCGAAATCCTGGCGTGCAAAATCCGGCCGAATATCGGTGAGGAGCATCTGATTTTCTTTCAATGAAGGATGATGGAGTACATTTCGCTGATGAAGATAAATGAACATTGTGGGCAATAATAAAATTAACAGCCAACCTGATAGATAGGGTGTGTGGATAACACGTTGGCCAACACCCTTGGCGAGTGTTCGTCCTTTTTCTTTGGTGAGAAGTTCAAAAATGTTATACCCAACAATAAATAAAACAATCCAGGAAATAGCTGGCCATATATAATTGGTTTCGATGCCCAGGGCCATGACAACATTAAATGCACAGGCAAAAGTGAAGCCTAATGCATAAAAAATTCTATTGGGGGTAACAGCGTAATAAGCCAGTGAAACAATAGCTGCCGGTAGAAGATAGCGCTCATGCATGGCAGGTAAAAAAGTAAAAAACGCAGCTGAGCAGGTTATTGCATAAAACAAGGTTTCGCTTAACTGGCACTGGAGAGATTGCTCAAAGTCTTTCTTGAAAAGACTGTGGATTCCCTTAATAAAAACCATTAAACACACAAGGAAAAATAGCAAAATGCCAAAATGTTTAGCTTTGAAAATGACCCCTGCAATGGAGTTGGGGTCTAGGCCAAACAGTACCAGATGGTCTGGCGTGGCATTGCCGGTCAATAAAATCCAGATATTTGCGGCCCCCATCGTTGAAAGACCGTACTGATCGATAACATTAATGTATGCAAGCTTGAATGCTGATATGAAATTGTCAGCGATTATTGATGGCAAGAAAGCTATGCCAATCGTTAGAACAGCTAAAACTGCGCCGATAAGATGATGCCTTGGATGACGGAAGAAAATAATTCCGAAGACGGGAGCAAAAGCTATCATCTGAAATTTCGTGAGCATTGCAAGTGCATATAAAGGCAAGCTTAAGACTCGCCATCGTGGACTGAAGCTGACAAGAATTGCAAAGAGCAAGGGTATCATCGGAGTGATATCAACCTGGCCCCATACCGGGCCTATCAATAACAGTGCTGGATTAAGGGTGGTTAAAAGGAGGGTTATGTGGAAATGAATTTTGTTATCGCTATATTTTTTCAATAAACCGAACATAATACCGGTCAGGATTAAATGGGAGAATATAACTGGTAGCTGAGTAAGAAATTTCAAATAGAGATTCACCTCTACCTGAAATCCAAAAAAATCGTATATTCGTCCCACCAAATAAAGCCAATGAATAAATATTGGTGGATAATTACCATTAAAGTCCTTGTAGCCATTCTGTGATAGCTGCCTTACCCAATCTTGCCAAAAACCAAGATCACTCTCATGTCCATCAAAAAAAAGTAGTAAAAGATTGAAAACTATTACAATGCAAAGATAAATTTGGAAAAAGACAGACAGTTGATAAGAGGTATAACCACCTGCTGCCGCAGTAGACGTTTTTCCTGAGTGCAGTTGCGCAGAAGGATCCATGCCACCGGATCTGATGTCAGTATGCTGCGGAAATGGAGTAGCAGTGTCTTGGTTCTGGCTTTCCTGTCGATTGGTGTCGTTCACAATATATTCTCCCTGTGTTTCATTCTTATTGTTCATTACTGACATCATCGGCTTTTCTGATGATGTTGCTGATATGGTATTTGGGTCGCCTTTTGCTTTCTGTATATAGTTTGCTTATATATTCTCCAATAACACCCAGACAAAGTAGTTGCACACTTCCTATAAACAATAGTGGTAAAAGTATCGACGCCCAGCCAGGAATGGCGTCGTCGGTAAAGAGGCGTGTCACCAAAACCCAGGCAATAATAAAAAGTGAAAACAAACTGGACAATAGTCCAATAACAGTAATCGCTCTTAACGGAACGGCTGAAAATGCAGTAATACCATTCCATGCAAATGACAGCATTTTTCGCAATGGATATTTGCTTTCCCCAGCCTCTCGTGCTTGACGTTCATATTCAACAACAGCAGAGGGAAAACCGACTTCTCTTACAATACCTCTTAAAAAGAGATTTGACTCTTCATATTGAAGTAAAGCATCTAATGCTCGGCGAGACATGAGGCGGAAATCTGCATGATTAAAAATCAGGTCTACGCCCATTTTCCGCATTAGATGATAATAGCCCTCGGCGGTAAAGCGTTTGAAAAAAGTGTCGGTAGTTCTTTCGGACCTTACGCCGTACACCACATCATTACCTTGATAAAACTCGTCAACCATATGCTCAATGTTCGCAGGGTCATCCTGCAAATCAGCGTCAATACTGACAATAAGATCTTCTTCCGTTGTGCATAGCCCAGCGTATAAGGCATTTTGGTGGCCTTTATTGCGAGACAACTTGATGGCAACAACATTTGGATATTCTTCGGCGGCAAGTTTGAGAAGAGACCAGGTAGAATCCTTGCTGCCGTCATCAACGAAATAAATTTTTGAAGAATTTGATATTTTATTTTCACGCTCCAGCTTATCAAGTAAATTTTGCAGGCTGGCAAGAGTTTTCGGAAAAACCTCTTCTTCGTTGTAACACGGAACCACAATGGCGAGCGAGGGGGTCTGGATTGTCATCTTTAGCTCCGATAAATCCATATCTTATGTAATAGAAAATTGACGAATAAGGTGATAATAGTTGCGCCGACCTGAGCTAATAGATAGTACAAGCCCAAGCTTAGGAATAAAGCGAAAGTTGAAGAATTGATTGCCAATCCAAGAGCGGCAACCAACATAAACTTCATGGCAGTTTCAATGTGGGATTTTTCACTGGCGAAAGTGAAATAATAATTCATGAGGTAGTTGTAGATAGCGGATAGTGCAAACGAAAGTGCAGATGCCAGGACTTCATTTAGATGACTAAATTCCACGAGCAAAAACAACAACACAAACTGCAATAGTGTTGCACTGCCGCCGACCATCACGAAACGTATCAAGTGGTTAAACATATTTTTATGGCAGGTATTTGTTCCTGGCCTCTTCTTCTATTATTTGAATTTGTTATTTGTTGAGTCAGCTTGTTGTCAGGAGCTGCCGGTGGTGCGTATTTGCATCGCTTAATAAGCGAACAGAGCATACAGTAAATGAATTGGAGTGTTAATTAGAATTGTTGAAAAACCGGCGGGATGAGATAGTTCCGAAGTGTATTTGCGGACTGTTTTTCATTTTGTGTTGGATGCTACGCGAACAGCGAGGATTCTAAGCCCACTTCACGGCAGCCCGAGCACGCTCGATATAGATATATTCCACTTTATGAGTCATAGGATGACAAGCGTGGCGCAGATGATGATGGTCGGGGGTTGAACCCATATATTCCCAACACTCACCATCATGGATACACAAATGGTCGCCGTTATTGATGCGATAGGTGGCCAATTCATCCCACATCTTGGGCCACTCAGCATGGCTGATATCGATATATTCCATAAGGTGCCCACCTCAATTAATGACTTTCTTTGCAACTTATTTTGGTTTATTAATTTATTTTGTCAAGAAAATTACTTATTGCATTGATAAATAAAGAGAAATTTTTATTTATATGTGGGGTGAGTCAATAAAAATATGAGCTTAACTGGGTAATTTGCTCAATTTTTAACAAGTAAATCATCTTTTTAATGCGGGTTTAAAGGGGTATAGTCTGGCTTGACTTTCCAGTTACGGAAAGGTTTAGCCCATGGCTGATACCATTCAGGAGTAGGTAATGAATATTGGTCAAGCTGCGGTACGTAGCGCTTTGAGTGCCAAAACCATTCGTTATTACGAGGACATTGGGCTGGTCATACCGCGCCGGCAGCCAGGTAACGACTACCGGGATTACACCGATGCCGATGTGGCGCAACTCAGTTTTTTACAAAGGGCGCGAGCTGTAGGTTTTGGTTTGGATGAATGCCGTGAGTTATTGGAGTTGTTTCGTAATCCTCATCGCCAGGCCGGCGAGGTTAAGCAGTTGGTGCTTGATAAGATGCGACAAATTGATGAGCAGTTGAGCACGCTCCAGCGCATGCGTGAGACCTTGGCGGACATGGCCGAGCGATGTTCAGGGGGTGAGTCCTCGCACTGCACAATTATAGAAAATCTCGCAGATCACCAAAAGCGGGGGGAGAAGAATCACTCAATGCCTTTCACGCTGGTGGAAAGCAGCGACAACTGAATGATCGTTATTCATCTAATAACCTGATTTCCCTACCACTTTGGCTTTTGAGTCAGGCCTGCAACTCATGTAGAATGCGCGCCTACTTTTAACCCGACCGGGCCCGCACCTGCCGGTTAAACCAGTTAAGCCTGCTATGGAAATCAACCCTTTACTGAATACCTTGAAAGACCTTACTGAGCGCACCCGTGTGCTTAGGGGGTATCTTTGACTACGATCACAAGAAAGAACGCCTGACCGAAGTGGAGATGGAGCTGGGGGAGTCCGCTGTGTGGGACAACCCGGAGCGAGCCCAGGCGCTGGGGCGTGAACGTTCCTCGCTCGAAATTGTGGTAAAAACCATCGAAGCGCTGGAGTCCGGTATCAGTGATTGCCGTGAGCTGCTGGACATGGCGGTCGAGGAAAACGACGAATCCAGTGTCAATGATGTTGCCGCTGAACTGGAGCGGCTGGACGAGCAGCTGCAAGCGCTGGAATTCCGCCGCATGTTTTCCGGTGATATGGACCCGAATAATGCCTTCCTTGATATTCAATCCGGCTCCGGCGGAACCGAAGCCCAGGACTGGGCCGAGATGGTGCTGCGTATGTACCTGCGCTGGGGCGAGGCCAAGGGTTTCAAGACGACCCTGGAGGAAGTCTCCGAAGGTGAAGTGGCCGGTATAAAAAGCGCCACGATTCGTTTCGAGGGTGAATATGCCTTCGGTTGGTTGCGTACCGAAACCGGCGTTCATCGTCTGGTGCGCAAATCGCCATTTGATTCCGGTAACCGCCGCCATACGTCCTTCTGTTCTGTGTTTGTCTCGCCGGAGATTGACGACAATATCGAGATCGAGATTAATCCGGCAGACCTGCGCATCGATACCTACCGCGCCAGCGGCGCCGGCGGTCAGCACGTTAACAAAACCGACTCGGCTATTCGTATCACCCACATCCCCACCGGGATTGTCGTGCAATGCCAGAGTGAACGTTCCCAACACCAGAACCGCGATCAGGCATACAAAATGTTGCGTGCAAGGATGTACGAGCAGGAGATGCTCAAGCGCAATGCCGACAAACAGGCCATGGAAGACAGCAAGGCTGATATCGGCTGGGGCAGTCAGATTCGCTCGTATGTACTGGATGATTCGCGTATCAAAGATTTGCGGACTGGTGTGCAAACCAGTAATTGCCAGTCTGTGTTGGACGGCGCGCTGGATCAATTTATTGTCGCCAGCTTGAAGGCCGGCCTTTAAATGATCTGACTTTCCTGACTAAACCTTGATTCATTAACCACTGAAATCCTAACCATTATGAGCAACGACATTACTCAGTCCCAAAGCCAGGCCCACGATGAAAATAAATTGATCGCCGAGCGCCGTAGCAAGCTGGATGCGATTCGCGAAAAGGGTAACGCTTTTCCCAACGACTTTCGTCGCGCGCACAAGAGCGTAGAACTTCAGCAAGCTTTTGGTGAGAAAACCAAGGAAGAGCTGGAGGCACTGGGCCATGTTGTTAGTGTGGCGGGGCGGATCATGGCCAAGCGCGGGCCATTTATGGTGCTGCAGGACGGCGAAGGTACGATTCAGTTGTATGCCGACAAACAGGCGCAAGAAAATATCAAGGAAACCTGGGGGTTGTGGGATATCGGCGATATCGTCGGTGCCAAAGGTGCGCTGCATAAATCCGGCAAAGGCGACCTGTACGTCAATCTCGAAGAATACCAGTTGCTGACCAAGTCCCTGCGTCCGCTGCCGGATAAATATCATGGCTTGAGCGATCAGGAAATTCGTTATCGTCAGCGTTATGTGGATTTAATTGTGAATCCTGAAGTGCGTGATACGTTCCGTTTGCGCTCCAAGTGTATCGACTTTATCCGCCGCTATATGAGCAGCCATGATTTTATGGAAGTTGAAACGCCCATGTTGCACGTGATTCCCGGTGGTGCCTCGGCGCGTCCCTTTGTTACGCATCACAATGCGCTGGATATTGAAATGTTTTTGCGCATCGCGCCGGAGCTTTATTTAAAGCGTCTGGTGGTTGGCGGTTTTGAGCGTGTGTTTGAAATTAACCGCAATTTCCGTAACGAGGGTACATCCACCCGCCATAACCCTGAATTTACCATGATGGAGTTTTATCAGGCTTACGCAGATTACAAAGACCTGATGGATCTCACCGAAGATATGCTGCGCAAGTTGTGTCAGGAAGTCATGGGTACCACGACTCTGACCTATCAGGACAGTGTGTACGATTTTGGTAAACCCTTTACACGTTTGTCCGTATTTGACGCAGTGCTGAAATACAATCCGCAGATTTCCCGTGAGCAGCTCAGCACCCTGGAGGGCGCGCGTCAGGCGGCTCGCGATCTTAATATCAAGATCAAAGACACCGATGGCCTGGGCAGAATCCAGATCGGAATCTTTGAAGAAACCGTCGAGCATAAACTGGACCAGCCGACCTTTATTACTGAATATCCCATTGAAGTATCCCCGCTGGCGCGCCGTAATGATCAAAATCCGGCAGTCACGGATCGTTTCGAGTTTTTTATCGGTGGACGTGAGTTGGCCAATGGCTTCTCCGAATTAAATGATGCAGAAGACCAGGCCGAACGTTTTATGCAGCAGGTCATCGAGAAAGATGCGGGTGATGATGAAGCCATGCATTTTGATGGTGATTATGTTCGCGCGCTGGAATACGGCTTGCCGCCAACGGCGGGCGAAGGCATCGGGATTGACCGGCTGGTGATGTTATTTGCCAATGCGCCGTCAATTCGTGATGTACTTTTATTCCCGCATATGCGGCCGGAATAAACGATTTATGGCTGAAATCCTGTGGCGCCTTCGGGCGCCACAGTTTTTTAGAACGCAGATCGCGCAGAACGATTGGTTAAATGTGCCTGGATGGATTGGTAAAACACTTGTCGGCGGGCAGGGTGACAGCAAGGGATTGTTGACTGAACGGACACACAAACGATAGCGCATAGGCTAACAGTTGTAGTGGCTCTGCTCCGGCTTTGCCGTACAAGCGATCACCGATGATAGGGTGGCCAAAGGTTGCAAGGTGGCGGCGAATCTGATGTTTTCTGCCGGTGTCGATATGGATATCAAGCAGCGTGCGTGAGGTAGCTTCGTCTGTTTGCACAGTATGTAGTCGGGTGATGGCGGATTTACCATCCAGGGGATAATCGAGTGTTACACCGCCGGCCGGAATTGCAGGTAAGCCGGTAACCCAGGCTTGGTAGCTTTTGCGAATGTCGCGGGATTGAAACAAGTGCGACAGGCGCGCGGCGCTTTGCTGGTCGTGGGCAATCAACATCAGCCCGGCCGCATCGGCGTCCAGGCGATGCACCAGAAAGCATTCCCGTTTGGGTTTGCCGTTAACCTCCACCCAGCGCAGCAAACTGCAGTGATCTCCCCATTGTGACCCCTGCGATAACATGCCATGGGGTTTGAACCAGATACTGTAACGCTGCGCATCATGGATTAATTGAGCGGCTTCGGGTTTGCGCGCAAGCACCTGTTCGTCGTAAAAAAGCTGTATCTTGCAGCCTTTGTTGAGCGGCTTGGTGGCACGGCGTAAGCGCAGGGTTTTACCTTTCAGGTTCCACCAGACGGCGCCTTTGTTCATAGCATCTTTTATGCGTTGACGCGAAAGGCCGGTACCTTCAGCAAGTATGTCCAGCGCTGTTTTTCCGGCCGTTTCTACGGTGAGCGCGAAGGTTTTGGGCGAAGACTGATCGGTCATAGTGGATGGTGTCGTAAAATTATTTAAAGGTATAGTCAACGTGGCTGAAAAGGCGACTATTTGTAAGGCGAATATTACGCTGTCTGATATGGATCGGCACTACTATGGTGATCTGAGCTTAACGATTGCCCAACATCCATCCGAGACGGCTGAACGGATGATGGTGCGGTTGCTGAGTTTTTGCTTTCGTGCGGCGGATAACCTGACCTTTACCCGCGGTTTGTCATCGGCTGATGAGCCGGACATCTGGCTTAAATCAGACGATGGCCGCATCCTGGAGTGGATAGAAGTCGGGCAACCGACGCCGGAGCGATTAAAAAAAGCCCAAGGGGTTGCGCAACAGGTATTGGTATTTGCGTATGGTCGAGGAATGGATATCTGGTGGAAAAACCATGCGCTAGCCATCCAGGGGTTATCCAAAGTGAAGGTGAGTTATTTTGATGCCGTTGAATTGCAAGACTTAACAAAACTTGCAGCAAAAACAATGAACCTTACAATTTCTATCACTGAGGCTATCGCTTATATATCCAGTGCTGATCACAATATCTGTGTCAGTTTACGCGATATGCCTTGAGCCGGCCCGGTGAAAACCGGTGCACAAAAATTAATTATTTTGCTTTCAGAAATCAGGGTTTTTATCTATGCATATCGTCGATATCACACTTGAAAATGCACAACAATTACTGATTGACGAATCCTTCACGCGTCCCGTACTGGTGGATTTTTGGGCTGACTGGTGCGGGCCCTGCAAATCATTAATGCCGATCCTTGAAAAACTTGCCACTGAATATCAGGGCTCTTTTTTGCTCGCCAAGGTGAATGCCGATGAGCAAAATATGATTGCTGCACAATTCGGTGTGCGCAGCTTACCGACCGTGATGCTGATCAAAGATGGTCAGCCGCTGGACGGATTTACCGGTGCGCAAACGGAGATTTTTGTGCGGCAAATGCTCGACAAGCATTTACCTAAAGCCTGGGAGAAAACCGTGCAACAGGCAAATGATCACATCGCAGCCGGTGATTTTGTCGCAGCCTTACCGCTCTTGCGTCAAGCTGTGGAAGAGTCAGGAAAGCAATCTGGAATTGTTATTCGTCTGGCGCAAACACTGCTGGAATTGAATCGTGTTGAAGAAGCCGAGAGCTTGCTTGCAGGTATTCGGATGGCCGATCAGGATGCACATTTTCAACAAGTGCAGGCCCAACTTCAGCTGAAAAAGCAAGCGGCAAAAACGCCCGAAGTAACAGCCCTGGAAACTGCACTGGAAGCCGACCCAACCAATCTGGATCTTGTATACCAGTTGGCCGTGCAGTTAAATCAGGAAGGTTACTACCGTAAATCCCTGGAATTGTTATTGCAGATTTTGCAAAAAAATCGCCAATTTTCTGATGGCGCCGCACGAAAAACGATGACAGATATCCTCGCTGCGCTGGGTAAAGGCGACCCCCTGGCAGTGGAATTTCAACGCAAATTATTTACATTGCTTTACTAGGGCTTGATTGGTCGATTAACAAGAAAACCGTTACACTCTTTTTGAAGCCACAGTCAATCCCGCTGCATGTTTAATGCAACATGAATGACATCGCGGTACCCATAACTGCTGTTAATCACATGACTCGCATTTCACGTCCGGCCAGGATGGTGAACTGGCTTCAGGTGGTAGAGGTAATCCGACACGACATCCAGTGGGCTAGAAGCAGCTAAAAAAGCAGCTATAAAAAAGCAGTTACATAGAGGACATCAATAATGGTGAAAACCTGCAAGATCGCAGTCTTCATCGCCGTCGCAACACTTGCAGCAAGCCTGATAGTCGCCTGCAGTAAATCGGATCAACAAGCATCCGGTGCTGCCATGTGTCATCTGCCGCTGTTTGTGCAACAACAAGGCGATAAATACCTGATCAAGCAAGGTGATCTCACCATGGAAGTCAATCCGGCAGTAGGCGGCAGGATTTCCTCGCTTAAACATGGTCGTCACGAACTCCTGATAACCCAGGAGCTGACCAACTCCATGTTGTGGGGCAGCATTCTGTGGTCGAGCCCGCAAAGTGAGTGGGGCTGGCCACCGGTTGAAGTGCTGGACCACAAACCCTATCGCGTCTCTGTGGAAGATAACCAATTGGTTCTTGCCAGTGAGATAGATCCAAAAACCGGGTACCAGTTTGTAAAAAGCCACCGGGTCAGCAACACCCGCAGCGATGTGTTTGTTATTACCTATTCCATCTATAACCATTCCGATAAAGCCAAAGCGGTAGCCCCCTGGGAATTAACCCGGGTACCGACCAGTGGTATTGTCTTTTATCCCAGCGGTGAGCGGCAGCAGGAAAGCGGCATCTTTTACCCCATGGAAATTCAAAAGATCGGGGATATCAGCTGGTTTCTGTATGACGACAAAAAGATCCGTGATGATCACCATAAGCTGATGACCGACAGTCGCGAAGGTTGGCTGGCTTATACGGATCGCGGTTATTTATTAGTGAAAGAATTTGCAGATGTGCCAGCCGAACTGATTGCGCTCAATGAAGGTGAAATCGAATTATTTACCGATGCCCATAAAACTTACCTGGAGCTGCAACAGCAAGGCAGCATGACCATGTTGCAGCCTGGTGAGCATCTGGATTGGGAAGTGACCTGGCATGTTAAAAAACTCCCGTCAGATATCTCGGTGTCGGTGGGGAGCGAGGAATTAGTGAATTATGTTCGCTATTTACTGACCGACCATTGATTCCCACCCTTTTTCATCGCGCAGGCTGCCGCTAATTCGTCCGGCAGCTTGACCTTAGCTTCCTTCCCCGAACTCATCTTGCGCTTCGTTTGTTTATCAGGCTTGATTTCGTCAGTTATCTTATGTGACCCACGTCTCATCCCCTCGGTTGTGAGTCCTGCCCCACATTCAGTGTCCTTTGCATCTTCGGTTGATGAACTTTGAAAGAATAGCTTTTTCGTTTTGAAAAAAATTCTACCCGTTTGTGCAATTTTCAATAATTGCGACACTTCATCCCCGCAAACCCCAGTAAATCCGGGGTTTTCAAGTTTGGCATCACCTTTGCAATAACCCATGCAGCCAGGTGATTCACGAAGTCCCGCTTAGCGCACGACTTCCTAAACCTGGGCAAAGCAAACAAATTTATTTAGGTGAGCCAGTGTGAATCCGTTTTTGCGCTGACTTATGGTTCCGGGTCATTTTGAGGTCATAAGCCATGTCTGAACTTCAGTATCAAAGCCAGTATGTTTCAGAGAAATTCCAGGGAGTTAAAGCGACTCGTTTTTCACAGGATCTCTACTCCCCCAAGCAAAATCACTTCATGGCGGTATTGCCTGTCAATGACTACGTTCGCATGCTGCCTCATATGGAGCTGGTCTCCATGAGCGTGGGCGAGGTGTTGCAACAAGCGGGCATGCCTATTGAGTGGATTTATTTCCCTATCACCAGTGTCGTCTGTCTGGGTTACATCACCGAGAATGGTGCTTCACCGGCTGTGGGTCTGGTCGGCCATGAAGGTTTTGTAGGAACAGCCTTTGTAATGGGTAGCGAGTCGTCTTCAACCCGCGCCGTGGTTCAAAGTGCCGGATTGGGTTATCGCATCCGTGCCAGCCTGGTGAAGAAAGAACTGCAACGTAACGGCGAATTTATGCGTATGGCGCTGTTGTACTGTCAGGCATTTATCACGCAAATTTCTCAGACAGCGGTATGCAACCGTCTGCACTCCGTGGATCAGCAATTGTGCCGCTGGTTGCTGATGAGCATGGACCGACTGGCTTTCAATGAAATCCACCTGACCCATGAACTGATTGCCAATATGCTTGGTGTACGCCGTGAAGGGGTTACCCAGGCAGCCGGCAAACTGCAGGCGAAAGGTTACATCCAATACAGCCGTGGCAAAATTCGTATTCTCGACCGTGCTGGCATCGAATCCGAAGTTTGCGAATGCTACGGTGTGGTCAATCACGAATACGCCCGTTTGCTGCCGCGCAAACCGCAGGTACCGGTAGCTCTGCCGCAGACGCGCAAAATCGCTGCCACTGCCGCTCGCGTGACCAGTATTACGGCCCGCAGCCAGGAAGCTAACCTGATCGCGGAAGGCGCTGCGCGTAACGGCAATGATGACGCCCAACGTGCACGTTACGCCCGGGCACGTTAAGTTTTAGCGAACAGGAATTTCCGGTGAACAATGACGTCCTGGAAGGCAAATGGAAGCAGTTGAAAGGTTCTATCCAAGCCAAGTGGGGCGAAATTACGGACGATGAGTTTGAACAGGTCAAAGGGAATCGTGAACGCCTTATTGGCTTGGTGCAGGAAAAATACGGTAAGAAAAAGGACGACGTCAGGAAAGAGGTTGACGACTATCTCAAGTCGATAAATTGATCTCATTACACAGGCTTGCGGAAGTGCAGGGACGCTTCCAGCCATGGACTACCCGTACCGTTTAGCATCGGTATTATTTAGAAAAATATACTCCCTTCGAATTATTCCCTTTATTCCCAGCCGTTGTTCTCGCCCCAGTTAATGTTCTAAATGGTTAAGGCATAGATTAAATCGCCGGTTGAGTAGCACGCTCCAATGCGGTGTTGAGCGCGGAAAGATCCAGCGGCTTGACCAGATGTGCATCAAAGCCCGCTTGATCAGCGCGTTGCTTGTCCGGTTGATTGCCGCTCAATGCAATGAGTTGAGCATCTTTTAAGCCTGCTTCACGCAGCCGTGCCGCCAGGCTATAACCATCCATATCCGGCAGGTTGATGTCCAGCAGGACGGCGATGGGTTGCAACGAGCGGAACACCTCCAGGGCTTCGGCACCGGTTTGCACAGCAAGCACTTGCCAGCCCAGGTGTTGAAGCAACATGGCTGTGGCTTCGCGGGCATCCTGATTGTCCTCGACCAGTAAGATCTGTTTGTTAGGTTCTGGCTTGGGGGGCTGTTGTGGATTCTGTTGCAGCAGTTTCTGAATCCGGGTTAACAGAGTGGCTGCGTCAATGGGTTTGCTCAGATAATCATCGCAGCCAGCGGCCAGGCATCGCTCCCGCTCGCCCCGAAGGCTGGCGGCGGTAAGCGCCAGGATTGGTTTTTGATACCCCTGGTCACGCAGTAAACGGGTGGCGGATAGACCATCCAGCACCGGCATCTGGGAGTCCATGATTAATAGATCAAAGCTGTCACCGTCAGCCGCTTTTCGCTGCACGAGGTCAATGGCTTCCTGGCCGTCACTGGCGTAAGTTACCCGACCACCGAAGCTGGTGATGAGGTGGCCCAGCAACATCCGGATATCCGGCAAGTCATCGGTGACCAGAACATGCCCTTTAAAACTGAAGGCTTTGGAGATGGTGGTGACATCCAGGGTGCTGCGGGAATCCAGCGGCCGGCGCTCGATACCCTCCAGGTTCCCCGGGTTGATATAGAGCGTAAACACGCTGCCGACACCGGGTTGGCTTTTCACACTGATATTCCCACCCAGGCATTGGGCCAGTTGCCGGCTGATAGCCAGCCCGAGGCCAGTCCCTTGTTGGCGGCTGCTGAGGGTATTGGTGACCTGGGTGAAGGGTTTGAACAAGCGCTCAATATCATTTTTGGAGATGCCGACACCGGTATCCCGAATTGAAAAGCGCAAATAGGTTTTGTTGCGCACCTGGGTTTCAGCAATATGTAAGGAAACTTCGCCTTCCTCGGTAAATTTGATGGCATTGCCCAACAGATTAAGCAGGATCTGGCGCAACCGCGTTGGGTCCGTCTTGATCTTCACCGGCAAGGCGGTTTTAGCCAACACATTCAAGCGCAGATTTTTATCCTGGGCGTTCACAGAGATAAGCGAGCAGATTTCATTCACAAAACTGTGCAGGTGGACGTCAAGTTGCTCAATCTCCAGTTTGCCGGCTTCAATCTTGGATAAATCCAGCACGTCGTTCAGTAAGCTTAAAAGATGGCGGCCGTTGCGCTTGATAATTTGCAGGTGATTTTTATCCGGCGCCTCATCTGCGGCTAACAGCAAATCGGTGTAACCCAGAATAGCCGTCAGCGGCGTGCGTAATTCGTGGCTCAGGTGCGCGAGGAACTCGCTTTTTGAACGGTTTTCGGTTTCGGCGCGCAAGCGTTCGACCCGCTCTGCTTCCATCTCACGGCGGGTGAGGGCATAGCGGATGGCGCGCGCCAACCCTTGGGCATTTAATTGGGATTTGACCAGATAGTCTTCGGCGCCGGCGTTCAGTGCTTCCTGGTCGAGCTGTTTATTGTCTTGCCCCGTCAGCATGATGATGGGGCCTTTGAAGCCGAGTTTCGGCGCTTCCCGCAGGAGCGATAGTCCATCCTCGGAGCCGAGGCGGTAATCCATCATGCACAGGTCGTGATTATTGCGCGCGAAATGTTTACGTGCTTCCTGGGGGGTTGACGCCCAGGTGAGGGAATATTCTCCCGCGATGATATCTTCCAATAAGCCTTGCGTCAGGACGTAATCGTCTTCGTCATCCTCCACGAGTAACAACTTCATACCTTGTGTGATAAGACCCTGACTCATTGACAATACCAACGCGCTCTGCGATTTCAGTAAATGGGATTAAATACCTGTGCGTTGCAATAGGCGGTAAGTTTCTTCATAAATTCCACCATGGCGCAAAAGGTGACAGGCTTGGTCTGGTAAAACGCAGCACCCAAATCATGACTGTATTGCAGATCTTCCTGTGAATTTGACGTTGTTAATATAACGACAGGAATTTTCAATAGATCCGGATCTGCTTTTAATTCTGCCAATACTTCCCGGCCGTCTTTGCGCGGCATATTCAAATCCAGCAAGATCAAGCCGGGTTTGGGGGCGGGCTGTTCTTTATAGCTGCCTTCGCCGCGCAGATACTCCATCAACTCAACGCCATCCTTAACAAAATGCATATCGTAGGTTTCTTTGCTTTCCAGCAGCGCTTCGTGTGCGAGCAGGCGATCATCCTCATCGTCATCAGCCATTAAAACGACAAATGGTTTATTACCTGAGAGCATGATGTGTTCCTGTACTGGTATAAAGTTGTGCTGCACTCTCTTGCCGTAGTGGAAGCCTGACGATGAAGGTTGCACTTTTGCCGGGGATGCTGCTGGCCTGAATCCTGCCGTGATGATGTTCAACAATACGGCGACAAATTGATAAGCCTATTCCGGTGCCTGGGTATTCATCTTTTCCATGCAACCGTTGAAAAGGCGTAAAGATACGATCAATGAATTTTTCATCAAAGCCGATGCCATTATCAAT
This sequence comes from Cellvibrio sp. ARAG 10.3, assembly GCF_051846955.1. Lineage (NCBI taxonomy): Bacteria > Pseudomonadati > Pseudomonadota > Gammaproteobacteria > Cellvibrionales > Cellvibrionaceae > Cellvibrio > Cellvibrio sp. ARAG 10.3. The sequence continues at coordinate 105,008 of NZ_JBPYCU010000004.1, read as the reverse complement.
AACCTGCATCTCAAACCAGCCGGCATCGGTGGCGTTTTCCTCGGGTAATATAATCCGCGTCAGAATATTAATGACCGGGGTTCTGTCAGCGGGAACAAATTTTATCGCATTACCTACCAGGTTTTGTAGCAATTGGCGCATTTGTGTTGGATCTGCCTCGATAGTTGGCAGGGGATCGGCATTCACTTGTGCGCCTCTGGCCTCAATGGTGACGTATAGGTCTTCCAGTACGTCTTCGAGAATTTCCTGCAAGGAAACCTGTTCAAATTTCCTGGCCTGGCTGGAGATCCTGGAAAACGTCAGTAAATCTTCGATCAGGCGGGACATGCGCGCCGCAGCGACTTGCATGCGGCGAATGTAGTCTGCCCCGTCACCCAGTTGCGCTGCGTATTTTTGTTCCAGGCGGTCGCCAAAAGAACGAATCTTGCGCAGCGGCTCCTGCAAATCGTGGGAGGCTACAAAAGCAAAATCCTGCAATTCACGGTTACTGCGTTGCAGTTCAACAGCATAACGCTCCAGTGCCAGGGTGCGATCCGCCACCAAAGCTTCAAGTTTCTCTGCATCTTCCCGCTGCTTTTTCAACGCTCTGCCGACCAGCACAAAAATAATGCCGGCGAGGACGAGCCCGAGCACAGTGGCAAATATCTGGGTGATGATCACCTGCTGCTGAACCTGGTTAGCTTCCGCCCGTTGCTGTTTAAGCCGATCGTAGGCGGTTTGTTGTAATTCGCTGACCAGCGAACGGATTTGGCGCATCAGTGAATTACCCTCATCCGTTAGAAACAGCTTCAACGCCGCGCCTTCTTTATGCTGTTTGCGCAACTGGATTGTTTTCTCCATTTCTTGCAACTTGGCTTGCGTCAATTGAATCAGGGTAAAGATACGCGGGCGTTGCGTAGCCAGGTTCGCTTCCAGTTCCAGCAATTGGTTCAGGTGAACATTAATTTTCTTGGTGGCAATATCATAAGGCTCGAGGTAGGAATCTTCCCCGGAGATTAAAAAGCCGCGCTCGCCGGTTTCGGCATCCTGAATCGCAGAAAAGGTATCCTTGATGATATTAAGCGTATTGAGGGTTTTATGGACTTTATCTTCGTTGGTAATGAGCGTGAGTATGGCGTGATAGGAAATCACACCATTGGTTAACAGCAGCGCCAGCATCAGACAAAAACTGGCAAGCCAACTGTAACTTGGAAAAATTATGCGCGAAGAAAAAAGCGTCATTCAATTACCTGATCTCTAGGTCGGCGGGCTCAACTCATTCAGCAGTGCAGCGCAACGTTTACACTCTTGCAGGATACGTTCAAGACTCATCAGGATGTCATTAGGATCCTGCTGTTTTTGAAGCTGCAAGCGCGCGAGTTCGGCATTGACAGATATTGTGTTGAGTGGATTACGCAGTTGATGGGCTACGTGTGCAAGCTGGTCTTGGGGAATGTTCATCGTTCAACCTCGTCCTGCAGTTGCTTTTCATAGTTATTCAAACGGTTGTAAAGCGTTTTAAGGCTGACGCCGAGCATCTCCGCTGCCCTGGGCTTGTCGCCATCGACCTGTTCAAGAGTCAGGGTAATCAATTCGCGTTCCACTTCTTCAATGGTTTTGCCCGGGATCAGTCCCTGGGTTTTCTTACGTTCGCGCGCAAAAGGAGAAGCCAGTTCAGTCGGCAGGATGAGCTCGCTGCTCTCGGGGTCGCTCATGATAAAGGCTCGATGGATCGCATGACGCAGTTCGCGCACGTTGCCCGGCCAATCATATTGAGTTAAGCGGTGCAGGGACTCCTGACTCAGTGACAGGTTGCAGTCGTTCTGCAAATTCAGTTCGTGAAGAAACGATTTGGCGAGCAGTTCGATATCGCCCGTCCGTTCGCGCAAGGGAGGAATGGCAATAGGGAATACCGCAAGACGAAAATAAATGTCTTCACGTAAACATTCCTCTTCTGCCAGTTGCTCGGTTGTTCGATTGGTGGCCGATATCACGCGACAATTAACAGCAATTTCCTGAGCGCCGCCCAAACGTGTCACTCTTTGAGTTTCCAAAACGCGCAGCAGGTTGGGTTGCATATCAATAGGCATTTCAGTGATTTCATCAAGGAACAAGGTTCCACCGTCAGCCTGCTCAAATAAACCTTGCTTGCGCGCGATAGCGCCGGTGAAGGCACCTTTTTCATGTCCGAATAATTCACTGCCGATCAGTTCGCGTGAGGCGGCGCCACAATTCCATGCCACAAAGGCACCTTCACAGCCCGATGCATGATGAATGGCGTTTGCAACCAATTCCTTACCGACGCCACTTTCGCCTTGCAGTAAAACGTTTGCTTTGGTGGCGGCGACTCGTTTGATCATCTGATACAGCTTATGCATGGTCGGTGATTCGCCGATCAGTACATTGAAATGTTTTTCTACCTGACTGCTGCCCGGCGTGTTTTTCTTTTCGATGCGTCCGATAAGCGCTTGCAATTGTTCCAGGTCGATGGGCTTGATCAGATAGCTGATATTGGGCCCCATCACTTTTTTGACCAGGGATTTGACCGCCGAGTTACCCGTGATAATGGTAATGTGCGCAGGACGTTGGCTTTCGGGGATATTTTCAAGCACCTGAAAACCGCTGCCGTCGGGCAGCATCAGGTCGAGCAGCAGGATATCGAAACGTTGTTTGGACAGCGCTGCGCCGGCCTCGGCCAGGTTGTCGGCTATGGTGACCTCATGGCCCATAATATTGAGCAGCTCACCGGTCGCCTGGGTGAAGTTTTTATCATCATCTACCAATAAAATTAATGCCACAGGGTTTCCCTTATTACAGATGATTAGGCTATTGACTATAACAATTAAGATCTGGAGTGACTAGGCGCTGGAGAATGCGTATATCACAGAATACTAGGGTTTGGCTAAAAAAACGTCAGTTTTGTAAAAATGACATCCTTGATTGGCAATATTTCCAAGAAAAAGTGTCCTGCTTGCTTTCGGCTTTGGCAGGCTGTGCCACGGACCTCGGAATAATGGGTATTATCGCCGAAATTCCAAGGCTGGCATATGGCTTGCTACTCATAATATCGACGCCATCCCTTTTGCGATTTTCGGGAAACAGTTAAGCGCGTTAAAAACGACTTATATTATGAACAGGAGATTTCAATGAACACGTTTGTGAAATTTATTATGGCAATGTCGCTGGCAGGTTTTTTAATTGGCTGCGATAAAGGTCCTGCAGAAAAAGCCGGGGAAAATATTGATGAAGCCGTGGAAGAAGTCCAGGACGAAGTTGATGATGCGACCTAATAGCCAGGCGCACAAAAGCGAGATCTAATCAGAAGCAACATCTGAATCGTTGCTTGATAAGTCCGGCCAAGAGAACACTCTTGGCCGGATTTTTTTTGGAGTAAGAAAAGTAGGCGTCGTCGTCTCCATGTCAACCTTTGCCTTGCCAGGATGTTAATTACCAGACTTTCTATTAAAAGCTTCTAGCTAACTATTAAAAGCTCCTAGCTAAAAAGATGCTGTAAAAGCTACCAAACTTTGTAAGAAATATTTCAATTACGTGTAAAACATTTCTTCTGCTTTGCTTGTTTTTTCATCGCTTTGTTCATTATTAATAAGAATTACGCTTATTTTCCTTAATGGTTGGTTGTTGGCACAGGCCTTGCTCTTACCTATTTTGAAATTTATAGATAAAGGAGAATCCACATGATTTACAAAACTTCAGCTCTGTTGTCCCTGGCTCTGTGTTCATCACTTGCCGTCGCGCAAACTTCCAGTTATGAAACTGACGATGGATGGCGGTTCAATCCGGAATTTTCCATCGGTGCTGGTTATGGTATGACGAAGCTTAAGGATGGCGATTTTGATGAAGACGAAGCGGCAAAGAAAGCCTTTGCTATCGTCAAGTTTAACGAGTTTATCGGCTTGGAAGGTGCGTACATCGATTTCGATGAGGCGGGCAACGACCAGCTGAGTTTCGACCCCAAAGGTGTAACCCTTGGGTTAATTCTGGAGGCGCCCATTAGCCAGACATTTTCCGTGTATGCCAAAGGCGGTCAAATGTGGTGGGACGGTGATGCGCGTCTTGAACTCGGTCCAATTGATGTGGCCGATGACTACGACGGAGATGAAACCTTCTGGGGCGTGGGTACCAAGATCCGTCTGGCCGAAAATCTCGATTTAAAGATTGAGTATGAGCGCTTTAACTTCGAAATCTCACGGAATGAAATTGACGTGTTGCAGCCGGAAGATATCGACATGGATGTGGACTTTGCAAGTATTAATTTACAATTTACGTTTTAAAGGATTGTTAGGGAACTTACTAAGGGATTTTAAAAGGCTAACACATTACATTGGCATAGAGCACAGGGAAGCGTGCTCTTGACAATGAGACATCTAGAAGAGGAATGACATCATGTTAGGTTGGAGTGTAATATTTTTCATCCTTGCTATTGTCGCCGCCTTGTTCGGTTTTGGCGGAATTGCAGCAAGTATGGCGGGCATTGCAAAAATTCTGTTCTTTATTTTTCTGGTTATGTTGCTGGTTTCTATCATTATGGGTTTGCTGTCTAAACGGCCTGGTCATCGGTGATATGAAACGTAAATAGTGACTCAATATTATCAACAATGCATTGGAGGTATTTATGTCCAAGCTAGCGCAGATTGAAAATGATCCTACCGTGAAAAAAGCCAGTGGCGCGGCCCATGAAGCTGTTGGTGTTATCGCCTCGAAGCTTGCTGGTACGGAAGAAAAGTTACGTCATGTTGCAGCGGAAACGGCCCATCGTTTGTCCGAGTCTCAGGAAAAGGCGCGCGTCCAGGCCAAAAAGTCCATGCAGTACATAAAAGTTACCAGCCGAAAAAATCCGCTGTTAGTCGCTGGTATCGCTTTTGCTGTTGGTGCTTTAGCCGCCGCCTTCTTTCGCAGTGGAAAGGATCGGGATTGACCTGGTGTCGGTCTAATCAGGAGTAGCCAAGGAGAGGAACTGGAATAAAGTAAAAGCCCGTCTAATCACACACGGGCTTTACTTGCCTGCAAACTTTCCTATCCCTTTTCCCTTACCGATACCTCTTTCTCGCTTTTTGACGCCTTATTTTTTCCTGCTCTTCTTTTGCTTTGGCTTTAAGGGCCTCGTCAATTTTTGCTGCTTCCTCTTCAGCGGTGGTCATTTCCGGAGTTTCCAGGCTAACGGGTCCTAAAAGCCCTGCACGCAATTCGTTGATCAATAACGCCGACACTTTTTGTAACTCAACGCCACCACCTTTGCGAATACAACCGCGTTTAATGCCGATGGCTTCGAGTAGCTCGATGTCTGTTTCAGGCAGGCTTTCCAGGTTGTAACGGTCTTGCAATGCCGATGGGTAGGCTTTCAACAAATAGTCAGCAGCAAATAACGCGATATCGGCATAATCAAAGACGGTATCTTTAATCGCCCCGGTTACAGCCAGGCGATATCCACACGAGGGCGGACTAAGTTTAGGCCACAAGAACCCGGGGGTATCGGTCAACAACATATTGCTAGGCAGTTTGATTTGCTGCTGGGCTTTGGTAACGCCGGCTTCATTGCCGGTTTTGGCAATGATACGTCCGGCCAGGGTATTGATGATGGTGGACTTACCAACGTTAGGAACGCCCATAATCATCGCCCGCACGCCACGGATTTCCAGATTACGGTGGGGTAAAAGCGTTTCGCATAGCGTTAACAATTGGCGAATTTTGTCGGGGGCTTCCTGTGTTACCGGCAGTGCTCGAATACCGCGTTCCTGTTCCATCTGTGCGACCCAGCGATCAGTGATGTCCGGGTCGGCCAGGTCAGCTTTATTGAGCAATTTAATGCAGGGCGTGTCGCCGCGTAGTTCTGGTACCAGGGGATTTTCGCTGGAGAAGGGAATGCGAGCATCCAGTACCTCGATGATCACATCCACCAGGGGCATAACTTCCGCAATATCCTTGCGGGCTTTATGCATATGGCCGGGAAACCAGTTAATAATTGACATGCGTATGCTCTGTTGAGGTTTCTGTTGCGGTATAGGAGGCGCATTTTAACAGTATTTACGATGGACACCATGCAAGCCTTGGGCAGATACGATGGCAAAAAGAATGTTAGCTGCCAGACGGATAACGGCAGGCGGAGCGGATAAGCTGAACATGTTGTGGACATCTAACGAACAAAAGAGGCAATAACCATGGATACTACCTTGACCCTTGCTCCCTTGATTTCCCTGATCGCCGGCATTCTGATTCTTTTGATGCCCAAATTGCTGAACTATATTGTTGCTGTCTATCTGATCGTCATCGGCCTTATCGGTATTCTTGGCGATTTGAATCTGTTATAGCAGTGAACTCGTGCAGGTACGCGATGATTGGATGCGATGCCTGCACGGGTTTGATGGGGGAATGAATTACTCCGGGGTCGATGGGGAAGGAGTAGGTTTTTTGCGGGGCTTGAACATATTGGATGTCATCAATTGTTCTGCCAGCGGCAAGATAGACATGCGGTGACGCATAAACAGGCTCGCACCGGCGAATGCCATAGCCCCAAACCTCGCTGGCCCCACATACCATAAGGCGGCCACAGTAGCGGCGGATGCCAACGGATGTCTGGTAAGGGTTTTCAGCAGTATGCTACGCGGGAAATCACCTTCAGTGACTTCTTTCTCATAAGCTTCCTGATCATGTTTTAATTTCCAGGATGTACGGGAAATCTCCAGGACACTGCCGATAGTATCGCGCAAATGTTCCTGATCTTTGATATGGGTCATAAGGATTCCTTGAGAAACTTTATATCTTCAGCCAGGTGATGCTTGGTAACAGCAAAGGCTTCCTGTTTGGCGGGGCGGCTCGCCATATAAATGGCTAACCCGGCGATCACTACATCAACAAATAAGACACCGGCTACGGCCCACGCCTGAAACTCGGTATGCCAAAAAGAGGCCAATATCGCCACGTGGGCCATGGCTAACGCGAACAGAGCAAATACCGCTCCCACTCCTACCCATATGAGACGACGAATGATTAGCGACGTCTCGATCTTTGTTTCGGCTGCCACCAACTTACTGTAAAGCTCAACGCGGTCCAGCAGCATAGCGGCGTTAGCTTTGAGATTGCGAAGTCCTGTAATCATTGTTCTATCCCATAAGGGTAAAAAGTGGAAAAGGCTAAGCATCAACGGCGGCTGATCAATGCGCCCAGCACCAAACCAGCCAATGCTGCAATACCGACAGATTGGAAGGGATGGTCTTTAATCAGCTTCTCGGTGTTATCAACACCTTTGTGCGCAGCCACTGAGGCGTCTTCTGATAAATGATGCAGCTTTTCTTTTGCGACGGTCAATTTCTCAGACATTTGCTGACGAATAGCGGTCAGCTCCTGACCCGACAATTTACCCGCACGGGCTACCAATTCCTGGAGGTCAGCCATGATATTGTTGAACTCGGTTCTTGCTGCCGAGCCCAGTTCATCGCCCGCGCTCATGGCAGCATCGACCAGGTTATTGGCAGAAGTCTTGGAACGTTCGGCCAGTTTTTCCGCGGAGCGTGCAGCGCCATTGCCGGTAGGGGAGGTGGTTGTAGTATCTGAAATAGTCATAGCGGCCATCCTTTTTAGTGAGTTAAACAAAGTATAAAAACAACGTTATTGCGATGTTGTTGCGATGAATCAAAAAACATCCTGGCGCCGATAGATTAACGCATCATAAACGGTGCATTAGCAGACTCGTGGCGCCTATTCATTCTCGTCATCTTTTCAGCCAGCAAATCAGCTATGAACATGCGTTCGTTTATCACTGATATTCATAACCAGGTCGTGTTTATTTAAGAATGCCGTCTGAATAGATCACTGACATTAATTATGTGGGCGATGCTGCTGAAATCAATGCCGCACAAGTAAAATTTAGCTTCCACGGTTAGTCGTCGAGGTCGCAATTTTTCCTTTTATAAAAAAAGCCTTACTGTATGGTTCGTTAGACTCGGTTTTGCAGGAAAGTTTATTGTTGCTCAAGTTTTTAGCTTTATAAATACAAAGTAAAACTCTCTGTTGGTTAGCACACAAATCCCGAGGCTGCGGCAAACAAATGATGAACGTGTAACGAAGGAGAGAATCAAAAAATGTGTTCATGATAATCATTCGTTGAATCAAGACAAAAGGAAGGAAAAACTTATGCACATCTCCACTAAAAATGAGCGCGGAAAATTATCGGGATTTTTTCTTGTGCCTGTTGTCGCCATGGTGCTGGGCATTTCAGCCTGTGCATCCGCGCCTCAATTACCGACTGCCGAGATAGAGCGTGCAGAATCGGCGATTAACCGGGCAGAAGAGGCCCGTGTTGCGGATTATGCTTCTACTGACTTGCGTGCGGCCCGAGAAAAATTGGTCAAGGCGCGCAACCTGATGCAGGAGGCTGCGACTGAAAAGGATCGCGACGCTGCAGTGCGCGCACGCATGATGGCTGAGCAATCTATCAGCGATGCAGAGTTGGCCACCGCGAAGGCGCAGGAGCAACGTGCCAAAAATGTGAATAAGGAAATGCAAGGCACTATCGACATGTTGCAGCAAGAAATCCAGCGCGATCAATAGGGGGACGCAAGCATGACTATCTATCAAACGACAATGCGTAAATCAGCTGTACTGGCATTGGTTTTTGCCGGCGTTATTTTAACAGCCTGTCAATCAACGCCTAAAGAAGATCCAGGTGTAAAACAGGTACGTGAAGACTTGATCAGTCTTCAATCTGATCCACAGTTGGCTAACCTGGCGCAGACCGCTATCCAGGATGCTGAGCGGGCGGTTCAGGCTGCGGAAAAGCCACAAAAAAGCCAGGCGGTGACAGACCATTTGGTTTATCTTGCGGACAACAAAGTGAAGATGGCGCGTGCATTGGCTTCCGCCCGTTATGAAGAAGATCGTCTGGAAAAATTGGGTGAGCAACGCAAGCAAGTGCAGCTGGATGCGCGGACACGTGAAGCCCGCGAGGCTAAGATGCGTGCCGAGCGGCTAGAGCGTGAGCTGAAAGACGTCAAGCAACAGCAGACAGAGCGCGGCACTATTTACACCTTGGGTGGTGATGCCTTATTTGCGACCAATAAAGCTGAATTGAAAGCCGGTGCGCGCGCCAGTTTTGATCGACTTGCCCGTACATTAAATGAAACTCCGGAGCGGAAAATCATCATAGAAGGGCATACCGACAGCACCGGGGCTGAAGATTACAATCAACAGTTATCGCAAGAACGTGCGGAATCTGTAAAACGTTATCTGACGTCTCAGGGGGTTGATGCGGGTCGCATTACTGCGGTGGGTAAGGGTGAAGCCTTTCCCGTAGCAAACAATGAATCTGCTGCGGGACGCCAGCAAAACCGTCGCGTGGAAGTCATCATCGAAAATCCATAAACCCGCGTCCCGGGCGGTGTCGTTGGCGCCGTCCAGGCAATGAAAGGAGATCCAAAGATGTTATATACGATTGCAGTTGTTCTTATTGTGTTGTGGTTGCTCGGCTTGGTGACGTCAACTGTATTAGGTGGTTTTATTCATATCCTGCTGGTGTTGGCTATCATCGCAATTCTGATCCGCATTATTAATGGCCGACCGCCAGTGTAAGATGTCGCGCGGAGGATTATTGTGAAAATCGATCCAGTTTTTCGGTGGGGTCGAAGTGGTGAAGCAATACATCTTCCGCGCGTGATTCACCCTCGCAAGCTACCAGTGAAACGCTGCCAAGGTAAGATCCGTAAGTGTTATCGCCATATAATTTTTCTTTTATTTCCTGCCACAATTGTTCAGGTAACTCGGTAAAAAAATTAAAATGCAAGTGGCGGATATTCCGTTCTTCAAAGTCATCTATTTCCGGCGACCTTCCCAATCCACGAACGCGTTTCAGAAAATCATCTTTATCAAATTCAGCAACAGCGTCAGGCTTGATTTGAATACTGAGGCAACGCATAAGGGGCACCTGGTTAATTGAATAATACCGACATCGCGAAGTGTACGCCGACCCGTCTGGCTTCACAAATTTTGACGTAATCTTTGTTATCGGTGTCTGCTAGACTAGCTGCCATTGTTTCCTTTGATGCCTTGTGGAATTGCTGTGATCGCGACCCTGTTTCGCCCCATTGCCTTGGGGATCTACCTGTTATTTTTTATTGTCGGTGTGGTCGGCGCCCTGGTCCTGCCTACACTGAGTGTTTTTTTAGCCAAGGAAATCGGTGTGCGTCCTTTGTTGGTGGGCATCCCGTTTGCGGGTATTGCCTTGACCAGCATTGCTTACAACCAATGGATTGGCCGTTGGTCTGACAGCCTTGCCGATCGCCGTCCGTTAGTCGCGGGGTTTTGTTTTGTCGGCACCGTGTCCTGCATGATCTTTGCCGTTTCGCGTAACTATTGGGTGGTTGCTGCGACGGCCATGTTCCTGTTCAGCTTGTCGATGGTGTCCTTCTCGCAGATGTTGGCATACAGCCTGGATTATGCGGATCGTCATATTCCGCCTGAACGCGTACCCCTGTTTAATGCAATTGTCCGGGCGCAGATTGCTTTTGCCTGGGTGGCTGGCCCGCCAGCGGGTTTTCTCATGGCGTCTTATCTGGGTTTCAGTACTACCTACGGTGTGGCGGCAGGGCTCTTTGCGATGGTCGGCATCATCAGCATTAAACTGTTGCCTCGCCTCCGCCAGACACTGGATACCCCCACTGAAGACGGACAACAGTTGCTGACACAAGTCGGCCCCCTTTCTCCCGCGGTAAAACGTTCACTGCTATTTTGTCTGGTTGCCTTTTCCCTGATGTGGGGCGCCAACAACGCCTACCTGATCAGCCTGCCCTTACATTTGAAGGACAACCTGAATATCGACACCGAGTGGAGCGGCTGGATCATGGGGACCACGGCCTTTCTGGAGGTGCCGTTTATGTTATTGGCCGGTCACCTGGCGGCCCGGGTCAGTTTGATCGCGATGATTCGCTTGGCCGGTGTGGCGGCGTTGCTGCTTTATGGCGGGATTGTGGTGGCGGATGCGTTATGGCAACTGTTTGTTTTGCAGCTGTTTAACGCAATTTTTATCGGTGTGCTGGCGGGGCTTGGCGTGTCGGTGATTCAGGAGTTGCTCCCGGGACGTTCCGGCAGTGCCTCGGCGCTTTATACCAATACCACCCACATGGGCAACCTGCTCAGCAGTTTGATGGTGGGACTGGTAGCGGACTATTTTGGTTACCAGAGTGTCTTCGTTGCCAACCTGGTCGTGGTGGTTCTGGCTATTCTGGCGTTTGGATTGGTCAAGCCGGTGCGCTCATACTCAACACCGGCTCCCGCAACCGAGCAGGATTAATCGGGATCGTTGAGTAGATCCTGCAACTGTTCATCAGTCAGCGCGTGCAGGCGTTGGCGTAACTCCTGTTCGATCTGGGGCATGACTGCCGCCGTCACCTCGCGGATGAGTTGTTGGCGATTAAAGGGTTCCTCCGCTGGCTTACTTGCTTTGACGGCCATGGGTTTTTCAGCCGTAGCGGGATCAAACAGCGGTGGTGGATTATTGCCGTGCAAGCGTGCGCGGATATGCTGCGGCAAAAACGGATTCTCTCCACTGGCTTTAGCCAGGGCAGGGCGCGGTGGCGGGGTGATGGATTTGTTCACCGCGTAATTCAGCGGCTGATCAAAAGCCGCTTCTTTCCATTTTTCATTCGGCTCTTCTGTCGGGTCGACAGTGGCCTGGTCGAGATAATCCTCGTCAGCATCGCTTGCCGTTTTATCCGGTTTGCTATCACTGAACTTTTTATCATTGAGCTGGCTATCACCGGGTCTGGTGTCCCCAAACAATGAAGCCTGCTTACCGGTTGCCTCCGGTTTGATTGGGGAGGTCCTGTTTTGTGGATGAACCAAGGCGTCGAGCAAGCCGGACGGTCGCGCCGGCGGTGTGGGCGCGCCTATTTTTCCCGCGGCATTCCTGATGTTGTGGCTTAAGGCTTGAAAGACATCGTGCAGCTCATCCAGGTCACGCTTGGGTAGCGGACGATCAGAACCCGGTGCGCGATCGGCAATGGTTTCCTGCAAGATCGGAATTTCATCATCTTCCAGTAACAGCCCTTTTATGGACTCCAGTTCATGAAGGATAGCGGCTTTGGTTTTACCTTTGTTGTCGGCCATAACCCGGTTCCGGCGAGAATATTGAATCTATAGGTGACGATGTTGAATAGGATAGCCTCGTTCCCGATAAAAGCTGTAGTGCTCGCGCGTATTTTTTAATATCTCTGGTTGTTGAATCACAACTTCGCTCAAACGTTCAAAGCGACTGAAGTAAGTTGGAATGGAACGGCTCAGGTTGATCAGCACGTTGTGATGGTTGTGCAGGGGGATTTCCGTTAGCAGGTCAGTGGTCAGTTCGACCTGCTCCTGGGTATCGCTGGGAAGCCGTGTGTGTGGGATAAAACTTTCCGGCTTGAACGTCCACAGCAGCTCATCAAGATGCTGTGCCTCGGCAGGGTCATCCAGTGTGACCAGTACGCGGTGACCCAAGCGGGTCACCTTTTCAATCAGCCGGCAGACAAAATGCCAGCGGGCGGCGCCGGCCTCGTCAGGCAGGATATAAAAATCGATATGCGTCATAGAACCCTACTGATTGTTGAGCAGGTATTGCACCAGTAGCGGTACGGGCCTGCCGGTAGCGCCCTTGGCCCCGCCGGATTTCCACGCCGTGCCGGCAATATCCAGGTGCGCCCAGGCAAACTTTTTCGCGAAGCGCGACAGGAAACAGGCGGCGGTGACACTGCCGGCTTCGCGTCCGCCTATATTGGCCATATCGGCAAAGTTGCTGTCCAGTTGCTTCTGGTATTCATCCCACAGCGGCATCTGCCAGGCGCGGTCGTTGGCTTCCTGGCCGGCCTTGAGCAGCGCCTGTGCCAGTTCCTCGCGGTTACTGTACAAACCGCTGGCATGGTTGCCGAGGGCAATCACACAGGCGCCGGTCAACGTGGCAATGTCGATCACCGTCCTGGGTTTGAAACGCTCGGTGTAGGTCAAGGCATCGCACAATACCAGGCGGCCTTCAGCGTCGGTGTTGAGGATCTCAATGGTCTGGCCGGACATGGAGGTAACGATATCGCCGGGCTTGGTGGCATTACCGTTGGGCATATTTTCGCTGGCTGCGATAACGCCCACCACGTTCATGGGCAAGTCCAGTTCAAGCAGGGCGTGGAAGGTGCCCAGTACGCTGGCCGCGCCGCACATATCAAACTTCATCTCATCCATACCGGCGCCGGGCTTGAGGCTGATGCCGCCGGTGTCGAAGGTAATACCTTTACCGACCAGTGCGATGGGCGCGTCATTTTTACTGCCGCCTTTATATTCCAGCACAATCAGCTTGGCAGGCTGGTCGCTGCCAGCTGCCACGGACAGCAGGGAATGCATCCCCAGCTCCTTCATCTGTTTTTCTTCCAGCACCTTCACCGTAAGCTTGGTCTGGTTGCGGGCGAGGCGCTTGGCTTCATTGGCGAGATAGGTCGGGGTGCAGACGTTGCCGGGCAGGTTGCCCAGGTCGCGGGCGAGGTTCATACCCAGGGCGATGGCCTTACCGGTTTCCAGGCCGCGCGTTGCTGCAGTCACCTGTTTTTTATCGCAACCGAAGATGAGCTTGGTGGGGGCGAAACCATTTTCCGACGGTTGGCTTTTGAATTTATCAAAACGGTAGGTCGAGAGTTCCAGTGCCTCGGCAACCTGCCGCGCCTGCCAGTTGATATCCTGATCCTTGACCTTGATATCCGCCAGGCTGACAGCGATCTCCCGCGAGGGGGTAGATTTGAGGGCGTCGGGAATTTTGGCCACGGCTTTGCGGAAATTCTCGACACTCACGGCTCCATCCTTGTCGGGAGAGCCCAAACCCAGCAGTAACAAACGATCGGCGGCGATACCAATGGGATTCAGCAGCAGCAAACTTTGTCCCGCTTTGCCTTTAAATTCCTCGCGCTTGACCAGCGTTTCCAACTGCTGTTGGCCCGCCATGTTCACGGCGGAAGCTGCATCGGACAGTGTGGCGCCTTCGTAACAGGCGACAACCAGGCAATGGCTGCGTTGTTTGATGATATCGAGTGTTTTGGCGGTATATTGCATGGCGCTTCCCTTGGACTGAAGACCCGGGGGCAGCTCGGGGGAATTGCTGAAACGCTAGGGCACAAACAGGGCGTTTAAAAATTGTCCTTCTTTGTTACTCGGTATTTCGGTAATTCCGCGAGGCAGCTGCGGGCTTGTTAAATTAAGAAAAATCGACTCAAGACAAAAATGTTTCTGTGCGTGATAATGCCACACTTTTGCGTGGCTTGCCTCGGGCACCGATGCGTTTTACCAGTGTTGTGCGCTGCAATTATGTGAACTCGCGCTGGCGCACTGTAGCAACTGTCCGGCAGATTATTTGTCCATCAGCCGGATGCCGGCACAATACGCGCCCGCAAATAGAACAGAATTCAAACGCTTGTGTCTCGGCGCCGCCTATGAGCGCTAATTGATCGGGATATTGATGTGATAATTTTTCGTTACCTTAGCCGCGAAATCCTGCTCACCATGTTCGCGGTAAGCAGTATCTTGCTGCTGATTACGATGAGCAGTCGTTTTGCCCGCTATCTGGCGGAAGCCACCACCGGCAAGATTTCAGTGGACATTCTTTTCAGTCTGATCGGCTATCGCCTGCCTGGATTCCTTGAACTCATTGTGCCGCTGGGATTTTTCATTGCCATCCTGCTGGTATACGGGCGCTTGTATATCGAGAGTGAAATGGTGGTGTTGTCGGCCTGCGGCATGAGTCAGCGCAAGCTGGTGAATATCACCCTTGTCTCAGCAATGCTGGTGGCGGTGCTGGTAGCCGGTTTCAGCCTCTGGCTGAGCCCGATGGGTGCCCGGCAAACCGAATTGATGCTCGATGAGCAACGCCACCGCAGCGAATTCGACAGTTTGCAGGAAGGGCGCTTTCAATCCCTGGGGCGCGGCCAGGCGATGACTTATGTCGAAAGTGTGAGTAACAACCGCAAGCGATTGAATCATGTGTTTGTGGCCCAGGTGGTCGGCGACATGTCACAGGAGAGTGTGGCGGTGATCGTGGCTGAGTCCGGCCAGCAGATGGTTCACCCGACATACGGGCAGCGGTATCTGGTGTTGCATAACGGTTATCGCTATGAAGGTTTACCCGGCAACAATAATTACAAGGTGATGGAATTTGGTACCTACGGTGCCTATCTGACGCCTGCCGACAGTTCGGCAGCCTTCACCAATGAGGCGGATACACGCACCACCAGCGAATTACTGGCATCCGACGACCTGGAAAGCCGGGTGGCGCTTCAATGGCGAATCTCCATGCCTATATTGGTGTTGGTTGTCGCCATCCTGGCTGTGCCGCTGAGCCGTACCAACCCCCGTCAGGGCCGTTATCTGAAGATGCTGCCGGCTATCATCATCTACCTGTTTTACCTGGGCGCGCTCATCGGTGTGCGCGGTGTGATGGATGCCGGCAAATGGCCGCTGATGCCCGGCTTGTGGATCATCCACATTCTGTATCTGGGGCTGGCGCTGCTGATGGTGAACTGGCACAACCTGCGATTATGGCGCCAGAGCCGTCGCAGCCGAGCGGCGGAGGTGAGCCATGCGTAAGATCAACCGCTACATTTCCCGCTCGGTAACGTCCGCCATCGGTATGGTATTGCTGGTCATCATGGCCCTGTTTTTTGTGGCGGCCCTGATTGATGAAATGGACGGGCTGCGCGCGAACTACACCATCCTGGAGATGTTGATCTATATCGGCTTCACCTTGCCGCGCCGGTTATACGAGATCATTCCCTTTGCCTGCCTGATTGGGTGTCTGGTGGGGCTGGGTATGCTGGCCAGCTCCAGCGAACTGGTGATTATGCGCGCAGCAGGCGTCTCGACCCGCCGCATCACCTGGATGGTATTGAAGCCGGTGCTGTGGTTCATCATGTTGGCTGTGGCCTTGGGTGAATTCGTTATTCCCTACACAGACCAGGTGGGCGAAAGCCGCAAAGCCATCATGCTGAATAAGCCCCAGGCGAAAGTTGAACAGGGCAGCATGTGGAATCGCGAAGGCGATGAGTTTATGCACTTTAATGCCGTGCTACCGAACGGTGTACTGTACGGTGTGACCCGCTATAAGTTTGACGATGAGCGCCATCTGCTGTCGGCGAGCTTCAGTGAACAGGCGATTTACCAGGACGGTTACTGGCAGGAAGAAAATATTGCGGTGACCTATTTTGAAACCCAGGACGCACTGCAAGTGCCCGATGTCGGCGAGAAACTGAATGAATCTTCTGCGGACGCTGAACTCATTCAGGCCGTGGAGGAAGCCGCCGTTTCAGCTACCTCCAATCCCGATTCAGCGCGTCATTTGGTCACCCGTAGCGAGAGTTTGCCCGGTCGACGCTGGGAAACACCGCTCACGCCCACTTTGTTGAATATCGTGGTCGCCGAGCCGGAAACCCTGTCGATCAGGAGCCTGTATTACTACATCAATTATCTGGAAGGGCAGGGGTTGGGCAGCAGCGATTACAGCCTGGCCTATTGGGAGAAATTATTGCAGCCGCTTGCCACCGTCAGTCTGGTATTGATCGCCATCTCGTTTATTTTTGGTCCCTTGCGCGAAGTGACCATGGGGCAGCGGATCTTCACCGGGGTGGTCTTTGGTGTGGTGTTTCGCCTGGTGCAGAGTTTATTGGGGCCGTCCAGCGTGGTGTTCGGATTTGCGCCGATTATTGCGGTGGCGATCCCGATTCTGTTATGCGCGCTGCTGGGGCTGTATTTATTGAATCGTGCCCGTTGAGAATTACTCAGGGCTTTCAGAAAAAGCCCTGACATCGCTCCGGGCAACTTCACGAAGGTCGCGTTGTTATTTTTTATCCTTCGGCAACACAATCACCTGGGTTTTACTCACGCGATCATGCAAGGTCATTTTTTGCGGATCGAACCAGCGCCAGAAATAACCCACTCCGCCAAGCAGTAATGAAAAAGGTGCGATGAGACAGCGTAAAAAACATTGCTTGAGGCGCGGGGTGTTATACTCGAGATCGACCAGCTTCATTCGCCAGGCGCGCATGCCTAAAGTCTGGCCTGATCTGCGCCAGAAGTAACAAAAAAACGCGGCGAGCGTCAGCATCCACCCGATAAACACCAGAATACTCCAATGCCCCCACTGTACTTTTTCGCCCGCCGGCGGTTCGCCCTGGATAAGTACATTAATAACCAAAGCCAAAGCGCCATAACCGATGCTGATGGCAATCAATAGCAAAGCGTCATACACAATAGCGGCGAAACGGCGTAAGACACCGGCGGTGGGAATAGGCGTGGTGTTTGTTTCGGGAGTGGTAGTGTTGAGGTCGGTCATAAACGATGGCTAACATAAAAATAAGATGACGCGGATTGTAGCAGTTTTGTTGAAATAAGAAGCCAGTCGACGGGATCCGAAACCAGCATTTAGAGTTGGTATTGAATCAGCCATTCGCCGGCGATATCGGTCGGCTGGCCGATACCAATAGCGCCCGTACCTTGCAGTGGCAGCTCTTCACGACGTAAATAAATCGGTGCCTGATCTGTGCCGCAGACATAAGTGCCGTTGGTCGAATGGTCCACCAACACGTATTTGCCACGGCGAAATTCGATGTGGCAGTGGTCGCGGGATGCCACATGATTATCAATCTGCAAATGAGTTTGTTCCGGGTCGCGTCCGATTTTGTAAGGCATTTGATCGGGTAGCAGACAGATCTCGCGCTTACCCAAGGTGAGCTTCAGTTGGAATTTTTCGATAAAACGTGTCACTTCATGGGTTGCCATCACGATAGTGGCGGCACGTTCGCGATGCAGCGAGGTTTCCCATAACAACCGATAAATAACGGTTTTGCTGCTGTCGCCTTTGGTATGGATACGGTCATACATCTGGCATTTATCCAGCAACCCGGCCGAGAGCTGGTCTACCACCGATTGTGTCAAGACAATTTGGCCTGCACGGGCAATGTGCGCAACGCAGGCTGCATCATTCACCGTATCACCGAATACATCATTCTCGGTCAGCAGTGTCGGTCCAAACGCAATGCCAATTCGAATGGAAAGCCCGGTTAGTTGCGGCTCTTTAAGACAACGGTGCTGGATGGCGCAAGCCGTTTCGCAGGCCTGGGTACAGTCATCAAAACGCGCCATAATTTCATCGCCGATGGTTTTAACCACCGTGCCTTCATGCACGATCGTCAACGCCACCATGAAATTGATCGCTTCATCGATGATAGCTTTGGCTTTTTCGTTACCGACCTGCTTATACAACGCCGAGCTGCCGGATACATCGGCAAACATGATGGCGTGTTGTTGAGTCGGAGCGTTGGTTATTGTCATGGCCGATTGCAACTGATCGATAAGCGTACTGATCCTGAATAGTTTCTGACTATAAAAAATCTGCAAGCTATACGACGGTAATAAAGTGATTGTTAAACGTGCGTTTAACGGCTGTGGCAGCATGATACCGCTTGCGCATGATAAAGGGCTACCTGCGGATGAAAGCTGGCGCAATATGCGGGAGAGGAATCTAGCGCGTAAAACAGAAGAAAGCGGGGGAAGGCTGTGGTACCAGAGGTCGGACTCGAACCGACACGCTTTTAAGGGCGGGGGATTTTGAATCCCCTGTGTCTACCAATTTCACCACTCTGGCAAAGCGGGCGTCATTATATCAACGACTTTTGCTGCGTCAACAGGTAAAAGCACTTCAATTCCACGAAGAATAATTATCGGTTTTTTTCTGCGTTCGCTGAGTCATAGCCAGCATCGGCAATTTGCTATAACCTTGCCCACCTTTCAATCAACTCATACAGACTTCTGTTGTCATGCGTCGCCAGGATTTTTTTTATCATCTTCCCGAAACACTGATTGCCCGCGAGCCGACCAAAGAGCGACGCGGCAGCCGATTGTTATGTCTCGACGGTGAGAGCGGTGCAGTACAGCATCGCCATTTTCCGGCGTTGCTCGATCTGGTTGAGCCGGGTGATCTCATGATCTTTAACGATACACGTGTGATTCCGGCGCGGGTATTCGGGCAAAAAGCCACGGGTGGCCAGGTAGAAATTCTGGTGGAGCGTATTCTTGATGAACAGCGTGTGTTGGCGCACACACGGGCCAGTAAATCACCCAAGGTGGGGTCCGACATTCTTCTGGAAGACGGCACCCGCTTGACCGTAACAGCGCGTCACGAGGCGTTATTTGAGCTGAGCTTTCCGGCCGATGAACGCGTGCTCGCGGTGCTGGAACGTATCGGCCATATGCCACTGCCGCCCTATATTGATCGGGCTGATGTGGCAGAGGATCGTGAACGCTACCAGACCGTCTATGGTCGCAAGCAGGGTGCGGTGGCGGCGCCAACGGCAGGTTTACATTTTGATGAAGCATTGTTGGCGCAATTGCGTGACAAGGGCGTGCAGATTGCATTTGTGACGCTGCATGTAGGCGCGGGTACTTTCCAGCCGGTGCGGGTTGACCAAGTGACTGAGCACAAGATGCACAGTGAAGTCATGGAGGTCGGAGAAGAAGTCTGTCGTTTGGTTACGGCTACCAAGGCGGCGGGCAAACGGGTTATCGCCGTGGGTACCACCAGCGTGCGCTGTCTGGAGAGTGCAGCCCACAGCGGCGTCATCCAACCCTATCAGGGCGAAACCTCGATCTTTATCTACCCCAGCTATCAATTTCGGGTAGTTGACGCGTTGGTTACCAATTTCCATCTGCCGGAGTCAACGTTGTTGATGTTAGTCTCGGCGTTCGCCGGCTACCGCAACACCATGGGTGCCTACGCCACGGCGGTGGAACAGCGGTACCGTTTTTTCAGTTATGGCGACGCCATGTTCATTACCCGGAACCCTGCTGCTCACACCGAGGCAGTGGGCGAAATCAGTCAATCCTGAACCAGCGAAAGAAGGTTAACCGTGAAGCGCCAATCCTTTATGCAGTTTGAACTGGATTCTCACACCGGCTACGCCCGCCGTGGACGTTTGAAATTTCCGCGCGGTGTGGTGGAAACGCCGGCCTTTATGCCGGTGGGTACCTACGGCACGGTAAAAGGCATGTTGCCACGCGACGTCGTAGATACCGGCGCGCAGATTATCCTGGGCAACACCTTTCACCTGATGCTTCGCCCCGGCACAGAGGTAGTGAAATTGCATGGTGATCTGCATGATTTTATGCAATGGTCGGGGCCGATTTTGACTGATTCCGGCGGTTTCCAGGTATTCAGCCTGGGCAAACTGCGCAAGATTACCGAAGCCGGAGTTTCATTTAAGTCACCTATTAATGGCAGCCCGGTGTTTCTTGATCCGGAAACCTCCATGCAGGTCCAGCGTGACCTGGGTTCGGATATCGTGATGATCTTCGATGAATGTACGCCGTACCCCGCCGATGAGGCCAGGGCGCGGGAGTCCATGGAGTTGTCATTGCGTTGGGCCGAACGTTCAAAGGCGGCCCATGGGGACAGCCCTTCGGCACTCTTCGGCATTGTCCAGGGCGGTATGTACGAAGGTTTACGCAGCGAGTCCCTGGGGGGGTTGGTCAATATCGGCTTCGATGGCTACGCTATTGGCGGCCTATCAGTGGGCGAGCCAAAAGAGGATATGCTGCGGGTGTTGGATCACCTGGCTCTCCATATGCCGCACGACAAGCCGCGTTACCTGATGGGCGTTGGCAAGCCGGAAGATCTGGTGGAGGGGGTGCGCCGCGGTATTGATATGTTCGATTGCGTCATGCCTACCCGTAATGCGCGCAACAGCCATCTCTTTACGACGGCTGGCGTGTTGAAACTGCGCAATGCCAAATACCGGACTGATACAGGTCCCCTGGACCCCAGCTGCGATTGCTACACCTGCAAGAACTTCAGCCGCGCCTATCTGCATCATCTCGACAAATGTAATGAGATGCTCGGCGCCCAGCTCAATACCATTCATAACCTGCGTTACTACCAGACATTGATGTTGCGTATTCGCACCGCGCTGAGTGAGGGGTCTTTTGAGGCTTTTCTGGCGGAGTTTTATGGCAACCAGGGTCTGGACGTGCCGCCGGCACCTCAACCGGAAGCCCTGCCGTAATGAGCGGCATGATGCGTGCCCTCACGGCGCGCGTTGTTGAATCCTGTTAAATCGGTATAATCCGGCCCTTTTATGGCGGGTTTAGCGCGGCGGCAACATGTCGCCCGTTTGCCGCACCGGAACTACACCATCTTGAGGTTGCACCCTGGAGACGGTGAATAACAAGTCTGTTGCCCGTTATGTCACGTCTGCAGGCACCCAATAACTAGCCACAGCGAAAAATTGTCACGGAAAATCCTATGTTGAACCGCTATCCGCTTTGGAAGTACCTCCTCATTTTATTTGTGGCCATTCTCGGCTTCATTTATTCGGTTCCCAATATTTATACCCCTGACCCTGCGTTGCAGATCTCCGGTGAGTCCAGCGGTACAGAGATTGATCAGGCAGTCTTGCAGCGTATCGAGAAGGCGCTTGACGATGCCGGCATTCAATATTTCGGTGCTGAAGCAAACGGGAAATCCGCACTGGTTCGCTTCGACAATGGCGACCAGCAAATTCGTGCCCAGCGGGCACTCAAAAATGCCTTGGGAACCTCGTACATCATTGCACTTAACTCGGCACCGACCACCCCGGACTGGTTGAGCAGCCTGGGTGCTGCACCGATGAAGCTCGGCCTGGATTTGTCGGGCGGTGTTCACTTCTTGATGGAAGTGGACACGGCCGCCGCTATTGCCAAGCGTCAGGAAATTACGGCGGATGAGATCAAGGATAAATTGCGCAAGGCGCGGATTCGCTACAGCGATGTGGCAGCAAATCGTGACAATGTGATTGTGGCGCGTTTTCGTTCGGAAGAATTGCGCGATCAGGCCCTGAGCGAAATTCGCAGCGACTATCCCAATATCCTGTTCAATGAACCCGATACCCAGGGTGAGGAATTTGTCTTTACGGCGGAGTTGAGTGAAGCGGCAGTACGTGAGATTGAAGACTACGCCTTAAGCCAAAACCTGATCACGCTCCGTAACCGGGTGAATGAGCTGGGCGTTTCCGAGCCTATCGTGCAACGCCAGGGGCGCAATCGCATTATCGTGCAATTGCCGGGAGTGCAGGACACCGCTGAGGCCAAACGTATTATCGGTAAAACCGCTAATCTGGAATTCCGTCTGGAAGCCACGCCCGACGCCCTGGTGTCCGCCAAAGAAGAGTTTTCCTACCGCAGCGAAGTTGACCAGCAACGGTTCGGCAATGCGTTTCTTGAGCGGCAGCTCATCCTGACGGGTGACCATGTGGCCCACGCCAGCAGCAGCTTTGACCCTGAAACCAATATGCCGCAAGTGAACATCACCCTCGATAGCGCGGGCGGCACCAAGATGCACCGTGCAACGCGCAATAATGTCGGTCGCCGGATGGGGATTTTGTTTATTGAATACAAAACCCGCATGGAAACCCGCACCAATGCCGCTGGTGAAACCATTGAAAAGCCGGTGCAACTGGTCGAGCGCAAAATCATCAGTCTGGCCAACATCCAATCCGCCCTGGGCGTCCAATTCCGTATTACCGGCCTCGATAATTCCGCTGAAGCGTCTGAACTGGCGCTGTTGCTACGTGCGGGCGCCCTGGCAGCGCCTATGTATTTTGTGGAAGAGCGAACCATTGGCCCGTCTCTGGGAGCGGAGAACATCGCATTAGGTATGAGCGCGGTGAAGTGGGGCATGCTGATTGTGTTGATCTTCATGCTGGTCTACTACCGGGTGTTTGGCTTGTTTGCCAATATTGCGCTGGGCCTGAACATACTGTTGATTGTTGGTGTGATGTCCATTCTGGGCGCGACCCTGACCCTGCCGGGTATGGCCGGGATTGTGTTGACCATCGGTATGGCGGTGGATGCGAACGTGTTGATCTTCTCCCGTATTCGGGAGGAGCTGAAAAATGGCTCCATGCCTCAAGCAGCAATCTACAGTGGTTACGAACGCGCCTTCGTCACCATCCTGGATGCAAACATCACCACGCTGATTGTGGCGATCATTCTCTACGCGATAGGCACCGGGCCGGTCAAAGGCTTCGCCGTCACCCTGTCGGTGGGCATCCTTACTTCAATGTTCACCGCGATTATGTGCAGCCGTGCCATGGTGAACCTGGTGTACGGGCGTCGTAAAAACCTTCAGAAACTTTGGATCTAAACAGCGAGAAGATGGCTATGACACAGGAACCTAAAGTGATCAATTTTATGGGGGTGCGTAAGTTTGCATCTGCCTTCTCAATCCTGCTGGTAATTGCTTCCATCGTTTCGCTGGCGGTTAACGGCCTGAAGCTGGGGCTGGATTTTACCGGTGGTACCCAGATGGAAGTAGGTTTTGAACAGCCCGCCGATATCCCTCAAATTCGCAGCATTCTGGTGGATGAAGGGCTTCAAAGTCCCGTTGCAGTGCTGTTCGGCTCTGAAAGCGAAGTACTGATTCGCACCCAGGGCTCCATGCAGGACGGCGCGTTGATAAAACTTGAGCGCGAGCTTTCTGCCCTGGGTGAGGATGTTAATGTCGCAGCAGTGGAGCGTGCTCCTCGCGAGAAAGAACGTTTTGCCCACCAGTTGCTGATCAGCAACATTACGCCGGCGCAACTACAGCAAGCGGGTATATTTTCAGAGAGCGTGTATGGCGATGTGGAATTTGAAGCTCGCAATGCAGATACAGCAGTGGTCATCGAAAGAACACTGGATACGGTCTATGCTAATCATTTATTAGCACGTTTATCCAATGAAGCTGGTTCCACTGCTGAATTACGCCGCAGCGAATTTGTCGGGCCGCAAATCGGTGAAGAGCTGCGCGACGAAGGTGGTTTGGGTATTTTATGTGCGTTAATCGTGGTGATGCTGTATGTAGCCATTCGCTTTCAATGGAAATTCTCCGTGGGTGCGGTGGTTGCGTTGATGCACGACGTTATTATTGTGCTGGGTATCTTTTCTATCTTTCATCTGGACTTTGATTTGACTGTGCTGGCGGCCGTACTCGCGGTGATCGGTTACTCGATCAACGACACCATCGTGGTGTTTGACCGCATTCGCGATAACTTTCGTACGCTGCGTAAAAGTGAATCGGCAGAAGTAATCAACTATTCTCTGAGTCAAACGCTTGAACGGACTGTCCTGACCTCATTGACCACGTTATTGACGTTATTTATGTTGTATATCTTTGGCGGTGAGTTAATCAGTGGGTTTGCCCTGGCTTTGATAATCGGTATCGGTGTGGGTACCTATTCTTCGGTTTATATCGCGGCTGCCATGTTGATGGGGCTCAATATTACCAAAGAAGATTTGTTACCCCCGGTGAAAGAGGGGGCGGAGTTCGACGAAGCTCCTTGAGTTAACAAAACAGCGCCTGAGGGCGCTGTTTTGTTATGGGCTGGCAATCACCGTTTTTCTGGTTTATCGTTTCAACCACTTTGCCCCGATAAGAAAACTATTCATGTCCTTACACCATAGCTTCCGCGACGACCTCAGCCAGAGCGACGACGTCACTGCGTTGCGCCAGACACTGGCGCGCTTTCAACGCATCTTCAATGGCAGTGGCTACGGCTTTTGGGAGTGGGATCTGGCCACCCAGCATATCGATTGGTCCGGTGGCTTTTGGGCGCAGTTGGGTTATGGTCCTGAAGATGAAGCGGCAATCAATGATGTCCGGCAGCTCTACGGATTTATACATCCCGATGATGTTGAGGATGTGCGCGAAGCCACTCGCGAGCATTTGCGCAGCGGTATACCGCTAAATATTTGTTACCGAATTCGCACCAAGCAGGGCGATTATATCTGGACCCAGGCGCGCGCCGATTCTATTCGTGACGAAACGGGACGCGCGCTGTATATCTCCGGCGTAAATTTCGATATCACCGAATTAAAAGAAGCCGAAGCTGCGCTACGCGAAAGCGAAGCGCGGCAGGTGCGTATTATCCAGGCGTCCAATGACGGTATCTGGGAGTGGTACGCTGGTCGTGGTGGGTTTCATTTTTCCAGCCGTTGCTGGGAGCTGCTGGGTTACGAGGATCAGGATGACGTACTGACCCAGGGGGAAGATCGCCTCAAAGTATGGCGTAACCATATTTATCCTGATGACTTGCAAAAGTTTGATCAGGCCTTGGCGGATCACCTTCAGAATAAAGGTACGTTTGATCTCGAATACCGCATCATCAGCACCCAAGGTGAGATTCGCTGGATACGCTGTCGCGGTCGCGCGTATTTCAATGAGGAGGGTCGTGCGATTCGTATGTCCGGTACGAATATGGATATCACCGATATCAAACGTGCCGAAGAACGGGTATTGCAAGCCAAGATTGCCGCCGAAAAAGCCAATCAGGCCAAGTCAGAATTTTTGTCCAGTATGAGCCATGAATTGCGCACGCCCTTAAATGCGATTCTCGGTTACGCACAATTATTTGAATATGACGGCAATCTGACCCACAACCAGGTAGACAATTTGCACGAGATTCGCAAAGCGGGCGAACACTTGCTGCAACTCATTAATGATGTGCTTGATTTGGCCAAGATTGAGTCGGGCAAGATGACGGTTTCGCTGGAGCCCGTCTTAACCTCGCGTGTTGTGGCCGAATGTTTTACGCTGGTTCAGCCCCAGGCTGATGCCAAAAGTATCAAGCTGTATGCCAACCTGCATCAACTGGAAAGCACCTACGTTGTGGCGGATAACGTGCGGCTTAAGCAAGCGCTGATTAATTTGTTGAGTAATGCCGTTAAATATAACGCTATGGGTGGCGAGGTTGAATTGCGGCTCGGCTTGCTGGAAAGTAATGAGATGCGCATCGCCGTGCGCGACAATGGTCCCGGTATTGCCGCCAACCGCCAGCGGGAAATGTTCCAGCCTTTTAACCGTCTCAACGCGGAATACAGTAAAGAAGAAGGTTCCGGTGTGGGTCTGGTCATCACCAAACAATTGGTGGAGATGATGAACGGTAAACTGGACTTCACCAGTACCGAAGGTGTGGGCACGGAATTCTGGATTGATTTACCCTTATCACGGGAATGGAACCAGGATTTAATCGTGTCTCCCAAACACCAGAATAAATATGCGCCCACCGAACTTCAGGTAAAGCAGACCAAAAAAATTCTTTATATCGAAGACAATCCCTCCAATATTCGGTTGCTGCAACAACTCTTCGCGCGCTATCCGCAATTGCAATTGGATGTCGCGGAAGAAGCCTTTTTGGGTATCTACAAGGCGCGCAGTGAACAACCGGATGTCATCATCCTTGATATCAACCTGCCGGGGATGGATGGCTACGAAGCGCTGTCAGTATTAAAGCGTGATTCGGTAACCAGCAATATTCCTGTCGTAGGGTTGTCGGCCAATGCGATGCCCTATGATGTTGAGCGTGGGCGCAATTCCGGCTTTTATGATTACCTCACCAAACCGGTTGAAATTAATCATCTCATCCATACACTGAATCAATTGTTAACCGATCATTGAGGTCGTTCAAAAACCGCAATCCAAGAGAGGAATAGATGGATACCGTGTGGCTGTGGGTAGGGTTTAACGTGTTTGTGTTGTGCCTGCTGGCGCTGGATCTGGGTGTGCTACACAAAGGCGACAAGCAGATCACCGTTCGTCATGCGCTTCTTTTGAGTCTGGGTTATGTGGTGCTTGCGTTTATATTTGCAGGAGGAATTTTCGCGTTTATGGGCGAAACTTCCGGCTATCAGTTTCTGACAGGTTATCTCATCGAAAAAAGCCTCAGCGTCGATAACATCTTTGTCTTTGTGTTGATCTTCACCCATTTTGCGGTGCCGCCCCAATACCAGTACCGCGTGTTGTTCTGGGGTATCCTGGGCGCGCTGGTATTGCGTGCTACCCTGATCCTGGTGGGTGCGGCGGTGATTGACGCCTTCCATTGGGTGATTTATGTGTTTGGCGCTTTCCTGATCTTTACCGGTATTAAAATGTTGATCACGGTAGGTGAGGAACCGGACATTGAAAATAACCGCATCGTGACATTTATGCGCCGACGTTTTCGCGTGACGGAGACATTCGTTGGCAGTAAATTTTTTGTTGTTCAGAACGGTGTGCGTTATATGACGCCGCTCTTTGTGGTGTTGATCCTGGTAGAAATTACCGATGTTGTTTTTGCGCTGGATTCCATTCCCGCGATCTTCGCGATCACCACCGATCCGTTTATTGTTTACACCTCAAACGTTTTCGCCATCCTCGGATTGCGCGCGCTGTATTTTGCTCTGGCCGGTGTTATCCATCGCTTCCATTATCTCAAGTACGGCTTGTCGCTGGTGTTGGTCGTGGTGGGTGCAAAGATGGTATTAAACGCCTGGTTTGGCACCAAGGTCATTCCGACGGAAGTGGCATTACTTATCACGGCGTTGCTGGTGGGTGGTTCGATGCTGTTTTCTATGTGGAAAACCCGTGGCATGCCAGCTGAAGAAGCGGCGGATTCAGCGGGCAAATGGTGGGTACCGGGTAGCCCGGGCAAGAAAGGTAGAGAGGGTGGCGACACCAAAAAATAACCCGTCGCCACCGTATGTTTTATTTATTTCAAATACCCGAGGTGCTTTTGCACGATCTGCAATATCGGCTTAAACACCTTGGGTGAACCCACCACAATATGACCGGTATCCAAATAGGTTTGTCCGCCGTTGAAATCACTGACCAAACCGCCGGCTTCTTTTACCAGCAGGATACCAGCTGCAATATCCCACTCGTTTAAATTCATTTCCCAAAACGCATCAAAACGGCCGGCAGCCACATACGCCAGATCCAGTGCAGCAGAACCGCAACGGCGAATACCTGCTGTTTGACCGGCAATTTCCTGTACACAAGACAGATAGGCTGAAATATTGTCGAATGCGTAACCGCTAAAGGGAATGCCCGTTCCGATCAGCGCGCCCTCCAGGGTGCGGCGTGGTGAAACACGAAGCCGACGACCATTTAACGATGCACCACGACCGCGGCTCGCGGTAAATTCCTCGCGCTTCACCGGATCGAGAACAACGGCATGCTCCAATTGGCCCTTGTATTTGCAGGCAATGGAAATCGAGAAGTGGGGAACGCCATGAATAAAATTGGTGGTGCCATCCAGCGGATCAATGATCCATTCGTAATCCGGATTTTTGCCTTGTTGGGTGCCGCCTTCTTCGCCGCGAATGGTGTGATCAGGGTAGGCTTTGCGCAGGTGGTAGATAATTTCTTTTTCAGCAGCCTTGTCGACTTCAGTAACAAAATCATTGCGACTTTTAGTTTCAATGGTAAGTAGGTCAACGCGTTCAAAAGAGCGTTCAATCAGTTCAGCCGCTTTGCGCGCAGCGCGCAGAGCAATGTTCAGCATGGGTTCCATGAGAGCACCAGTCAACAAGGTTGTGAGGGAAGATGTAAAAGAGCAGGGGCCGCAGGTCGCAGAAATCGCGCCTCTCGCCAGAGGGCGCGGAGTATACCAGCCGTTATCAGTGTGCTCCAGCGGTAAATGGTGCGATTTGAGTTGGGAGTGTGGGTTTCCGGTAGTGGGTCGGGAGACACGCCGTAAATCCATCCCTGGAGGCTCAACAGCGGCATCCATTCCATGCCGCTGATGGTCTCCCGACCCACTACCGGAAACCCTTCAGAAATTCACCGTGCGTTGAGGAAAAGGCAAAAGCAAAAGCAAAAGCTTTTCTATAGGGCAATTGCTTGCCGGTACAGCCCGACAACAGTTTTTGTTACACTGCGCGCCCTTTGACCAACCCATTCGTTATTGAGAGTCGCCCATGTCCGTCGATCCTTTTTCCAATATTCGCATCGTCCTGGTGAATACCACCCATCCCGGCAACATTGGCGGAACAGCGCGGGCGATGAAGAATATGGGGCTCAAAAACCTGTATCTGGTTGAGCCGAAAGAGTTCCCTTCAGATAAGGCTGTGTGGCGTTCGGCGGGTGCGACCGATGTGCTGGATAACGCGGTGGTGGTGGATACGCTGGACGAGGCGATTGCCGGTTGCGGGCTGGTAGTTGGTACCAGTGCGCGCGAGCGGCGGATTCCATGGCCCTTACTTGACCCCCGGGAATGCGGCGAAAGCGTATGGCAGGAGGCGGGTCAGCATCAGGTAGCAGTGGTCTTCGGGCGCGAAGATCGTGGGCTTACCAACGAGGAATTGCACAAATGCAATTACCACGTTCATATTCCGGCCAACCCGGAATACAGCTCGCTTAACCTGGCCACGGCTGTGCAAGTCGTTTGCTATGAAATTCGTATGGCGTACCTCATGGCTGCAGAAGGCAAAACACTGACGCAGCACCAATGGGATATGCCACCCGCGACGGCGGAGTCGCTGGGTGCCTATTACACCCATCTCGAGGAAACACTGGTGTCGCTGGGCTTTCTCGATCCCGAAAATCCCAAGCAAACCATGACCCGGTTGCGCCGGCTATATAACCGGGTGCGCCTGGATCAGATGGAACTCAATATTCTGCGCGGTGTGCTGACATCCATGCAGAACTACATCTTCTACACCAACAAAAAGCTGGACCAGATCAAGCCGGATGCAACGGACGACGCTAGAACCTCTGATGCTTGATTGATTTCTTCTATCACAAAGCCCAAGTAAATACAGATTGGAAAATGCGTAATACTTGAGTAAAATGCTCGGTTAATTGCACCGGGTAAATCGCGTCATCTCACTATCGAGGCGAGCGCGATTGGCTCTCCCACCTGCTAATGGGCGGAAATTGCTATGAGACTGACGACCAAAGGCCGCTATGCGGTGACGGCGATGCTGGATCTTGCGCTGCACAGCGAGCAGGGTCCGGTGAGTTTGGCTGACATCTCCGCCCGGCAAGGTATCTCCCTGTCTTATCTGGAACAGCTGTTTGCCAAGTTGCGTCGCTTCAAGTTAGTCCGCAGTGTGCGTGGTCCCGGTGGCGGGTATTGCCTGGTAGGTAATACCGCCGACATTTCCATCGCGCAGGTGGTCGACGCCGTGAGCGAATCCCTGGATGCCACACGGTGCGAGGGCAAGGGTAATTGTCAGGATGGTGAAGTGTGCCTGACCCATCACTTGTGGCAGGACCTGAGCGTGCAAATCCATCATTTCCTGGATGGCATATCGCTTGCGGACCTAGTGGCGCGAGGGGATATCCAGCAGGTACGTCTGCGGCAGGATGATCGCCTGCAGCAGATTAAGCCCCCTTATGATGCCGAGCGTCATATCGCGTGCAGTGAAATTCTTTAATTGATTGATAGTTGTTGAGCCGTCAGAGCGTGAAACCGATTCCTGAATCCAGCCCGTTTCGCAAGCCAGTGTACCTGGACTATGCCGCGACGACGCCGGTAGCCCCGGAAGTGGCCGACGCCATGATGGGGTGTCTGACCCTTTCCGGTAACTTTGCCAACCCGGCCTCTCGCTCCCATGTGTATGGCTGGCAAGCGGAAGAGGCGGTTGAGGAAGCGCGCGGACAAGTGGCGGCATTAATTCATGCTGACCCGCGCGAGATTGTATGGACCAGCGGTGCCACCGAAGCCAATAACCTGGCACTGAAAGGCGCGGCTGCCCGCTACCGTGAAGCGCACACTGAAGGTGGCCACATTGTCGTGTCGGCCATTGAGCATAAAGCAGTGCTGGACCCAGCCCAATGGCTGGAGCAGCAAGGCTTTCAGGTAACGCGTTTGCAACCTGACCAGTACGGCCGTGTACACGGCTCAGCCCTGCGCGACGCGCTGCGTGACGACACCTTTTTGGTCAGCATCATGCACGTTAATAATGAGTTGGGCACTGTCAATGATATCGCCGGGTTGGGCGCAATCTGCCGCGCTCATGCCTGCCTGTTTCATGTGGATGCGGCGCAAAGTGCCGGCAAACTCGGGTTGGATGTGCAACAGCAGTCGGTGGATTTACTGTCATTGTCAGCCCACAAAATGTATGGGCCTAAAGGTATTGGCGCGCTTTATGTGCGGCGTGATCCGGCCGTTAAAATTGCGGCGCAAATTCACGGTGGTGGACATGAGCGAGGCTATCGTTCGGGTACCCTGGCGACTCATCAATGCGTCGGGATGGGCAAAGCGGCTGACCTGGCACGTGAACAATTAAGCGAAGAGCCAGTGCGGATTGCCACTTTGCGCGATCAGCTGTGGCAGGGCATTGCTGATTTACCCGGCATTTCCCTGAATGGCCATCCGGAGGCTCGTGCCTGCGGCCATCTGAATGTGGCCTTTGCCGGGTGTGATGGCGAAATGTTATTGCTGTCTCTGCGGGATCTGGCGGTTTCCACGGGCTCCGCCTGTAATTCAGCCAGTATTGCACCCAGTTATGTCTTAAAGGCGATAGGGTTGGCGGATGACCTTGCCCATGCATCGGTACGTTTCAGTTTGGGTCGATATACCACGGCAGACGAGATTGCCTTTGCGGCGGAACATATCCGCCAGGTCGTCAAACAATTGCAAAAACAGTGAATTATTGCCGGCATACCGGTCAGTAAATAAAAGGCATAAAAAGCCGGTGGCTACAACCGGCGCTAACAACAAGTTAATAACCGTTTTTAGTCGTAGTGAGTCGCGGGACGACTCCAGATACTCCGGGACAACCGGAGCAAAGGTGAAGTCATGACTGAGCAAGTTGAACATCTGATCAAGCGCGAATACGCCGCCGGATTCCATACGGCGATTGACTCAGAAACCTTACCGCCGGGCTTGAATGAAGAGGTAGTCCGCTTTATTTCCGCGCGCAAGAATGAACCGGAATGGTTGTTGAATTGGCGGTTAAAAGCCTTTCGCGCCTGGCAGGAAATGGAAGAGCCCACATGGGCTCATGTGCATTATCCGCCCATTGATTTTCAGGCGGTATCTTATTATTCCGCGCCCAAAAGCATGGCCGATAAACCGAAAAGTCTGGATGAGGTTGATCCGGAATTATTGAAAACCTACGAAAAGCTCGGCATTCCTCTGCATGAACAAGCGGTATTGGCCGGTGTTGCCATGGATGTCGTATTCGATTCAGTGTCTGTCGTCACGACCTTTCGCGAAAAGCTGGAAGAAGCTGGCGTATTGTTTTGTTCTATCAGCGAAGCCGTGCAGAAATACCCGGAGCTGGTAAAAAAATATATCGGCTCCGTTGTGCCGCAAAAGGACAACTACTATGCCGCACTGAACTCGGCGGTGTTCTCTGATGGCTCCTTTGTGTATATCCCCAAAGGCGTGCGCTGTCCCATGGAGCTGTCCACTTATTTCCGTATCAATGAACAAAACACCGGACAGTTTGAGCGTACATTGATTGTCGCTGACGAAGGTTCTTATGTCAGTTATCTGGAAGGTTGTACAGCGCCCATGCGCGATGAAAACCAGCTGCACGCGGCGGTCGTGGAATTGGTTGCACTGGATAACGCGGAAATCAAATACTCCACCGTGCAGAACTGGTACCCCGGTAACGAAGAGGGCAAGGGCGGTATCTACAACTTTGTAACCAAGCGCGGCGTCTGTCATACCAGTGCCAAGATCTCCTGGACCCAGGTAGAAACCGGCTCGGCGATTACCTGGAAATATCCCAGCTGTGTCTTGCGCGGTGATAACAGTGTCGGTGAATTTTATTCAGTGGCGCTCACCAATAATTTCCAGCAGGCCGACACCGGCACCAAGATGATTCATATTGGTAAAAACACGCGCTCAACCATTATCTCCAAAGGGATTTCCGCCGGACGCAGTTCCAACGCCTACCGCGGACTGGTGCGGATGAATCCGGGTGCCGAAGGTGCGCGCAACTATACCCAGTGTGATTCGCTGTTGATTGGCGATAAATGTGGCGCCCACACGTTTCCGTATATTGAAAGTAAAAACCCCACGGCGGTGATTGAACACGAGGCAACGACCTCCAAGGTCAGTGAAGATCAATTGTTCCTGTGCCAGCAACGCGGTCTTGATGCTGAAAAAGCCGTGTCCATGATCGTCAATGGTTTTTGCCGCGAAGTCTTTAAAGAATTGCCGATGGAGTTTGCTGTAGAAGCGGGCAAGTTACTTGAAGTCAGTCTGGAAGGTTCGGTTGGCTGATCTGATCGCCAAAACACATCGGAGCCTGTTAAACAATGAGTGGATTTGAATTTATGTTGCGTATCACCGATTTGCATGCCCGGGTAGAAGAGAAAGACATTTTGAAAGGTTTGAGCCTGACGGTGAAGCCCGGCGAAGTGCATGCCATCATGGGGCCGAATGGTTCTGGTAAAAGTACCTTGGGTAATGTGCTCTCCGGTCGTGCAGGCTATGAAGTGACCGGCGGCACTGTAGAGTTCAATGGTCAGAATCTATTTGATCTGGAAACTGAAGAGCGTGCCCGCGAAGGTTTGTTCCTGGCATTCCAGTACCCGGTGGAAATTCCCGGTGTCAGCAATATGGAGTTTTTGAAAGCAGCGGTAGATGCCAAACGCAAGCATCAGGGATTACCGGAATTGTCAGCGGTGGAATTTATGAAGCTCGCCCGGGAAACCAGCAAGCGTGTCAGCCTGGATCAGGCATTTTTAAAGCGTGGCGTAAACGAAGGCTTTTCCGGCGGTGAAAAAAAACGCAACGAAATTTTGCAGATGATGCTGCTCGAACCGCGTTTGTGCATTCTCGACGAAACTGACTCGGGGCTGGACATTGATGCCCTGCAAGTTGTGGCTAATGGTGTGAATGCCATGCGGAATGAAGAACGCAGTTTTATTGTGGTGACGCACTACCAGCGCTTGCTGGATTACATCGTGCCGGATTACGTCCATGTATTGGCCGGTGGGCGTATTATCCGCTCCGGCGATAAAGAACTGGCAAAAGAACTGGAAGCAAAAGGTTACGGCTGGATTGAAAGTGAGGTAGCGTAATCGATGACTGACTTTCAACAAGACGCTGTGCGTTTAGCGGCGCAGCAACAAAGTCCCGACTGGCTTGCCAGCCTGCGTCAGCAGGCAGCTGAAGATTGGCTGCAAGCGTCCTGGCCTACGCGCAAAACAGAGCATTGGAAATACACCCCGCTGTTGCCCTTGCAAAAAGACGGTTTTAAACACTGGGCAAAAGCCACCAGTGATTGGCAGAGTGCGGTGGAGTTTATTGATCTGGATGCAACCAGACTGGTGTTTGTGAATGGCGTGTTTGATGCAGCTAACTCCAGTGCTCTACCTGAGGGTGTTGTTCGCTTCTGCGATGCAACGGATTCGGCGCGCGCGTTGATCCAGCAGCATTTGGGTAAGGTTGTTGATGGTGATCGGCATTTGTTTGCGACCCTCAGTAATGCCTGGGCCGCTGACGGGGTACTGGTTCATGTGCCACGTAACCAGGCGCTGGAAAAACCGGTTTATATTGTCCATGTGTCGACACCCGGCGTTGAGCCAGCCATCGCCAACCAGCGTGTGCTGGTCGTGTTGGAAGAGAGTGCCCGCGCTGAAATTATTGAGCATTACCTGTCAACGGATGCCGTACAAAATAGTTTTGTTAATAGCTTGAGTGAAATGGTTGTGGGCGATAACGCGGAGCTGCAGCATTACCGTTTGAATCTCGAAGAAGAAAATTTGTTACACCTGGGCGGTGTTCATGTGAACCTGTTGCGCAACGCCCGTCTGCGCGCCTTTACACTCGCACAAGGAAGTCGCCTGAAGCGCATTGATTATCAGGTGAATCATCGCGGTGCAGGCGCCGATTTGAATTTGCAGGGGATCTACCTGCCGCGCAACAATCAGGTGGTGGATTACCACACTAACGTGCAGCATTGTGTACCGCATTGCACGACCAATGAAATCTTTCGCGGCATCATCGCAGATTCAGCCCACGCGGTATTTAATGGCCGGATCCACATCTTCCCTGATGCACAAAAGACCTTGGCGGAGTTGAGCAATAAAAATTTATTGACCTCTAATAAAGCAGAGGTGGATACCAAACCGGAATTGGAAATCTACGCCGACGATGTGAAGTGTGCACACGGCGCAACGGTAAGCCAGTTAAATGCCACAGCGCTTTATTACTTGCAAAGTCGCGGTGTGTCCCGGCAGGAGGCGGAAGTCATGATGAGCTTCGGTTTTATCAACGAACTCTTGCAGGATATTGCTGAACCGGCGGTGCAGGATTATCTGTTACCCCGTCTGGCCCGTTTGTTTGGGCGCGACGGCGAATTTTTACAACGCTTACACCATGAGTGACATGACCAGCATTACAAGCATCGGCTTTGATGTCGACCGGATACGCCAGGACTTTCCCATCCTGCATCAACAGGTGAATGGTCATCCATTGGTGTATCTGGATAACGCCGCGACCACGCAAAAGCCCAACGCGGTGATTGATGCTATCGCTAATTATTACCGTGAAGACAACAGCAATGTGCACCGCGGTGCGCATACCTTGGCTGACCGGGCGACGGCTAAATTCGAAGCGGCGCGCATCGCTGTGGCCAAATTTATCAATGCGCCCATCATTAATGGCACTGCCAAACAGGTGTTATGGACGCGCGGCACCACAGAAAGCATCAATCTGGTAGCCGCCAGCTGGGGACGCAGTCAGTTAGGCGCCGGTGATCGCATCCTGGTTTCGGCGATGGAGCATCACTCCAATATTGTTCCCTGGCAAATGGTTGCCCTGGAAAAAGGTGCGACCGTGGAACCGATTCCGGTGGATGCCAGCGGTACCCTGGATTTACAAGCCTTTGCCGACATGCTGGACGAGCGGGTAAAGATGGTTTCGGTCGGGCAGGTATCCAATGCCTTGGGTACGATCAATCCTGTTGAGGACATCATCCGCCTCGCCCATGCAGCGGGCGCAAAAGTGCTGATTGACGGCGCTCAGGCGGTCAGTCATTGGCCGGTGGATGTACAGGCGCTGGATTGTGATTTTTACGCGTTCTCGGCGCACAAGGTATTTGGTCCCACCGGCTTGGGCGTGTTGTACGGCAAGCTGGATCTGCTGGAAGCCATGCCGCCTTACCAGGGCGGCGGCGAGATGATCGAGACAGTCAGTTTTTCCGGCACAACCTACAACCAATTGCCTTATAAGTTCGAGGCCGGCACCCCGGATATTTCCGGCGCCATCGGCCTGGCTGCGGCCATCGACTACCTGAACCATATCGACCGTCATGCCGCGGCGGCCCATGAGCAAGCCTTATTGCGCTATGCGGAAGACAAGGCACGTGCAACGGACGGTGTTCGGTTGGTCGGCACAGCGGCAAACAAAACCAGTGTCATGAGTTTCTTGCTGGAGGGTGCACATCCCCATGATCTGGGCATGCTGCTGGACAAGCAGGGGGTGGCGGTACGCACCGGTAATCACTGTGCCCAGCCGCTGATGGACCAATACGGTATTCCGGGCACCGTGCGCGCCAGCTTCAGTTTCTACAACACCTTTGCTGAGGTGGATCGCCTTTTCACCGCCTTGGACAAAGCCAAAACTTTTTTACTCTAAGGCTTTCAGGAGCCCATGATGACAGTTGAATCCTTCGATCCTGTGCGCCAGGTTGTGTCGGTCACGCCGACGGCGGTGGAGCACTTCAAGCGTCAGTTAGTCAACCACAAAGAAGCGCGGGCAGTTCGCCTGAGCGTCAAGCAAAGTGGTTGTACCGGGTTTATGTATGTGATTGATCTGGTGCCGGAAGGGCAGGCAGATGACTTGCATTATGCGCTGGCCGATGGAGTAGAACTGCTGGTCGACAAAAATAGTCTGGCCGTCGTAAGCGGCACGCAGATCGATTTCGTGACCGAGGGTGTCAATCGCCAGCTGAAATTTCTCAATCCCAACGCCAAAGATTACTGCGGCTGTGGCGAAAGTTTTAATGTGAATTGATGTGACAGGTCTTTGAACTATGGTTGCCACTGAAAGACGTGTCGTTGTCACCCAGGAAGATTGCCCGGCGCGCCGGGTGCCTGACGGTACGCCGATTACGATCCCCAAAGATACCTTTGTCACCATTACCCAGTCCCTTGGCGGCAACTACACCTTGACCTACCACGGCCAGATGGTCCGCGTTGACGGCAGTGATGCAGCCGCCCTGGGGCTCCCGGCGGAGACGCTGAGCTTTCCGCCGCCGGTGGATGATCGCATCCACGAGGAGCAGGTCTGGCAGGCGCTGGGTACGGTATATGACCCGGAAATTCCGGTGGATCTGGTTAATCTGGGCTTGATCTACGGCGTGGAGATTGATCAGGCAGCCAAACGCGTCGACATCCGCATGACCCTGACTGCGCCGGCCTGCGGCATGGGGCCGGTGTTGGTGGGTGATGTGGAATATCGTGTACGTAAAGTGCCCAATGTAGGCTCGGTAAAAGTCGAACTGGTTTTCGATCCGCCCTGGCGCCGCGACATGATGAGCGAAGAAGCCCAGCTTGAAACGGGTATGTTTTTTTAGTGGAGAAGGTCATCGTCTCCTCAATGCATTTCTCCAGCCCGAGCCCCCGGGTTCGCTGCTGGAAACAGGACCAACCTCATGACGCAATTTGGCATTGATGTCAGCGCTGACGACATCATTGATACCCTGGGTTTCTTCGACTCCTGGGAAGATCGCTACAAGTACATCATCGACCTGGGCAAGGAGCTGCCGCCATTGGCGGAAGAGCACCGGACAGAGGCCAACCTGGTGCGCGGCTGCCAGAGTCAGGTGTGGCTGATCAGCGAAGCGCGCGACGGCCGTTTATTTTTTTCTGCTGACAGCGATGCCTTCATCGTGAAGGGCCTGTTAGGTGTGGTATTGGCCGCCTACAATGGCAAGACACCCGCCGACATACTGGCATTTGATATTGAGGCTTACTTCGCTGCCCTGAATCTGCTACAGCATCTCAGCAGTACGCGCGGCAATGGTCTGCGTGCGATGGTGAAGCGCATACAGGATACCGCCGCCGCCAGTTAAATCCTTGAGTTACGGCTATATCTGCGCTTTTTCACACAATCCCGACAAACCGGATTTCACCGGGTTTTCCCGTATAAAAAATCCCTCGATCCGCGTATAATTCGCCGATTTTTCTATTTCACGGGGCTTATCGCCGTATTGCGCGAGGGCCATAGTTAATTGTTAAACAGGATTGGAGTCTCGCATGGCTGTAGAACAGACGTTGTCCATCGTTAAACCGGATGCCGTGGGCAAGAATCACATTGGTGAAATCTTTGCGCGTTTTGAAAAGGCTGGTCTCAAGATTGTGGCCTTGAAGATGTTGCATCTCAGCCGTGAAGAAGCAGAGGGCTTCTACGCCGAGCATAAAGGGCGTCCGTTTTTTGAAGGGCTGGTTAACTTCATGACCTCCGGCCCGGTATGTGTCCAGGTTCTTTCAGGTGAAAACGCTATTGCCCTTAATCGCGAGCTGATGGGCGCAACAGACCCGCAGAAAGCTGCCCCCGGCACCATTCGTGCGGATTTTGCTACGGCTATCGACACCAACGCCGTTCACGGTTCTGATTCTCCCACCTCCGCCGCGCGGGAAATCGCTTATTTCTTCAGCAGTGTTGAAATCTTCGCGCGCTAAATTTATCCAACACTCAACAGCCTCACAGGTAGCATCATGGTCACATCGTCAGACAGCCTTCCCGACAATACCGCGCCCACCGGCGCTGTCGCCGTGGAGTCGACGGCGTCCACCGCCAAGGTCAACCTGTTGGGGCTGCCAGAAGCCAAGCTGGTGGCATTTTTTGAAAGCCTGGGCGAGAAACGTTTTCGCGCAGTGCAGGTGATGAAATGGATTCACCAGCTGGGTGCAGACAACTTTGAAGCGATGACCAATGTCAGCAAGGAATTGCGCCGCAAGTTGCAGGATGTGGCCGAGATTCGTCCGCCGGAAGTGGTGAAGCAACTGGATTCTGCCGACGGCACACGCAAATTCCTGATTCGCGTCAGCGGTGGCAACGTTATTGAAACGGTTTATATCCCTGAAGGTGATCGCGGCACGCTATGCGTGTCATCACAGGTCGGTTGTTCACTGGATTGCAGCTTCTGCGCAACAGGAAAACAAGGGTTTAATCGCGACCTGACGGCGGCCGAGATTATCGGGCAGGTATGGATTGCCGCAAAATCCTTTGGGCAATTACAAGCCAATGCCGAGCGCAGCATTACCAACGTGGTGTTGATGGGCATGGGCGAGCCCTTGCTGAATTTCGATAATGTTGTTGATGCAATGAATTTGATGATGCATGACAACTGCTACGGCATCTCCAAGCGCCGTGTAACCTTAAGTACATCCGGTGTTGTGCCGGCGCTGGATCGTTTGAGCCAATATACCGATGCGTGCCTGGCCATCTCCCTGCATGCACCTAACGACGAATTGCGTAACGAGCTGGTACCGATCAATAAAAAATACCCCATCGCCATGCTGCTTGACTCTGCCAAGCGCTACATTGAGGCGATGCCGGATACGCACCGCAAGATCACCATCGAATACACCCTGATTGACCAGGTCAATGATCGGCCGCACCATGCCCATGAATTGGCGGAGCTGCTGCGTGATGTGCCGGTTAAGATCAATCTGATTCCGTTTAACCCGTTCAATTTGTCCAACTACAAGCGGGTCAGCAATAATGCATTGCGTCGTTTTCAGGACATCCTGATGGAAGCCGGCTATATTACAACGGTGCGCACGACCCGCGGCGATGATATCGATGCGGCCTGCGGACAGCTCGCCGGAACCATCAACGACATTACCAAGCGCAGCGAGCGCTATCGTGCACGTTTTGATGAGGCTCAACCGGTTAAAATAATCGCGCAATAATTGCAGGTTGAATCATAGACTGGAGAAAACAATGCAACATAACTTGATGTCTGCCCTCGTCACACGTCTATTGATCCTCACTGGTATTTTGATGTTGTCTGCGTGTGTCACCGAGATGGAAGGGCGCAGAGTGTCCAGTGTCGATGAGAAAAAGGCCCTGGAGCTGCATATCAAGCTGGCTTCCGGTTATGTACAAAAGAAAAACCGCGAATCGGCCCGACACCACCTCAAAAAGGCATTTGAAATAGACAAAAATTCTACCGGTGCATCCGCTGTGTTGGCCCGCTTGTATGAGCTGGAAGGCGAGCCTCAACTGGCGGAAGAACAATATCGGCGTGTGCTGCGCCAGGATAAAAATTTTACCGAGGCGCGCAACTATTTTGGCCTGTTTCTTTATCGCGCAATGCGCTACGAAGAAGCCTTCAAGGAATTTGAGTTAGCCGGAGAGGATCTGGCCTATGTGGATCGTGCAGAAGTTCTGGTCAATGTTGGACGTACAGCAGCCAAACTGGGTAATACTGCGCGAGCTGAAAGTGCCTTCGCGCATGCTAATTTGCTCAATGCCAAATTGGCGGCACCTTACATTGAACTGGCAGAACTCAATTTTCAGAAGAAGGAATACGCGGCGTCCAAGCGCTTCCTGGATCAATACGCCAGTCTGCGCAATCACACCGCGCGCAGTTTGTTACTTGGCATTCGCATTGAGCGCATCTTTGGCAATAAAGACAAAGAGGCCAGCTATGCACTGTTGCTGAAAAACCGTTTCCCCTATTCCAAAGAATATCTGGAATACAAACAGACAATGAGTTATTGAGCTGCCAATGACTGAATTTGAACAAGTTACAGATGACCAGCCTACACCGGTAACGCCCGGTACCATGCTCGCGCAAGCGCGCGAGCGGGCGGGTATTACCCAGGAGCAGGTCGCGCGTGAATTGCATATTACGGTGACCAAGGTGAAATCCATCGAAAGCGATGATTACCTGCGCCTGAACACCGACACCTTTATCCGTGGTTACCTGCGGGCCTATGCCAACTTCCTGAAGCTCGACAGCGCGCCGATTATCGCTGCATACCAGCAGCATGCGGCATCCCAGGGCTTGGTAACTGAACCCCAATATCCAATCAGCAAAGAAGCGCCGACAAAAAAAATATGGGTATTCGTGTCGTTGCTTATTCTGTTGCTCGCTGGCTTATGGCTGATTTCTGTCTGGTTTTTTGATAACCAGGTGGAGCGCCCACTCGTGGTTCCTCCTGCTGTCGTTCCATCGACTGTTGTGCCGCAGACATCGGTACCCGGCATATCTGTTCAATCGATGACTGCGCCTGCGGAACCCGGTGAAGAGCCAGCTACTGCGACAGATGCCGAACCCGTCAACGCTGAGGGGGCTGATGCGGTACAAACCACCACGCCGGAAGAATCTGCCGGTGAAGGGGTACCACAAGAACAGACGTCTGGTGTTACGCCGACAGAGCGCACCCTCGATCGGCTAGAGCTGAGCTTTGCCGAAGAATGTTGGCTTGAGGTGAGTGATGCGCAGGGTGATGTACTGGCCACCGAATTACAGCGACCCGGCAGCAGTGTATCGCTGTTGGGTGTAGCACCATTCAGCGTAAAACTCGGCAACGCAACGGCGGCTCGGGTGATGCTCAATGGCGATGAAGTAGCGATTAACCCGTCGACCGGAACCAAGGTCATGACCATTAGTGTAGGTGAATAGCATGATGTTATTGCAGTCTTTATGCGGTGATCGATATGCATTGTGAGTCGCCGATCAAGCGCCGTAAATCGCGGCAAATTATGGTGGGTAATGTGGCAGTTGGTGGCGATGCGCCCATCTCGGTGCAGAGCATGACCAATACGGAAACCACCGATGTGACAGCGACGGTTGCGCAGATTAATCGTATTCAAACAGCGGGCGCTGATATCGTGCGCGTCTCTGTGCCCTCAATGGAGGCCGCCGAAGCCTTCGGTGAAATTCGTAAACAGGTAAACATCCCGCTCGTGGCAGACATCCACTTTGACTATCGCATTGCGTTGCGAGTGGCAGACCTCGGCGTTGATTGTTTGCGCATCAACCCGGGTAACATCGGTCGTGAAAAACGTATTCGGGCAGTTGTCGATAAGGCGCGCGATATGAATATTCCTATTCGTATCGGCGTTAACGCTGGCTCGCTGGAAAAAGACCTGCAAAAAAAGTACGGCGAGCCCACCCCGGAAGCCTTGGTCGAATCCGCCATGCGTCATGTGGATATCCTGGATCAATTGAATTTTTATGATTTCAAAGTCAGTGTGAAAGCCTCTGATGTGTTTATGGCGGTGGCGGCCTACCGTCAATTGGCAACACGTATCGATCAGCCTCTGCACCTTGGTATCACCGAGGCCGGCGGCCTGCGTTCCGGTACGGTAAAGTCTGCTGTGGGACTCGGTGCGCTATTGATGGATGGCATCGGTGATACGATCCGCATTTCCCTGGCGGCTGACCCGGTGGAAGAAATTAAAGTCGGTTGGGATTTGCTCAAGAGTCTCAAGTTGCGCAGCAAAGGCGTGAACTTTATCGCCTGTCCCAGTTGTTCAAGGCAAAATTTTGACGTGATCAAAACCATGAATGAACTTGAGCAACGCGTGGAAGATATCACCGTGCCACTCGATGTGGCGGTTATCGGGTGTGTGGTCAACGGGCCCGGTGAAGCTAAAGAAGCTGATCTTGGTTTGGCTGGCGGTACACCGAATAATTTAATCTATATCGATGGCGAGCCGAATCAAAAGTTAGGCAATGAAACCCTCGTTGATGATCTCGAGCGCCTCATTCGGCAGAAAGCGGAAAAGAAGCTCGCCCAGATGGCGGAAGACGAGCGCAATATCATCGCGCGCGCATAAATATTGTTAATCCATTGCCGTCTTCATAAGTGGCAATGCGGCAAGATGTTAAGGAACCACCTTGAAAAAGATTCAGGCAATTCGCGGCATGAATGACCTGCTGCCCAGCGATTCACCCTACTGGCAGTACGTAGAGAGCACCCTCGCCGATATCCTG
The DNA here is from genome assembly GCF_051846955.1 of Cellvibrio sp. ARAG 10.3. NCBI lineage: Bacteria > Pseudomonadati > Pseudomonadota > Gammaproteobacteria > Cellvibrionales > Cellvibrionaceae > Cellvibrio > Cellvibrio sp. ARAG 10.3. The sequence goes on along the minus strand of NZ_JBPYCU010000004.1, from coordinate 62,327 downwards.
CAATGTTATGGCTATCAGGAAATCCGTTTCCCCATTCTGGAATCCACGGATTTATTTAAGCGCTCTATCGGTGAAGTTACCGACATCGTGGAGAAAGAAATGTATACCTTCGATGATCGCAACGGCGACAGCGTCACCTTGCGTCCCGAGGGTACTGCGTGCTGTGTTCGCGCTTGCGAAGAGCACGGTTTGCTTTATAACCAGACCCAGCGCCTGTGGTATATGGGTCCGATGTTCCGCTACGAGCGGCCGCAAAAAGGGCGCTATCGCCAGTTTCACCAGTGTGGTGTGGAAGCCTTCGGTATGACGGGGCCGGATATTGATGCAGAGATTTTATTGCTCAGCGCACGGATTTTGCGTGAACTTGGCGTCGAAGAACTAGTCACACTACAGCTGAATTCGCTGGGTGACACGGCATCGCGCACTGCGTATAAAGCGGCATTGGTGACCTACCTCGAAGCGCGTCGCGATCAACTGGATCCGGACAGTCAGCGGCGGTTGAGCACCAATCCATTGCGTATCCTTGACAGTAAAGAGCCGACGACCCAGGCGTTACTGGATGGAGCCCCGGTGTTGCTGGATTATCTGGATGAAGAATCCAAAACCCATTTCGAGCAACTCAAGCGCCTGCTGGACGCCAACGGTGTGCAGTATCAGGTAAATCCTCGCTTGGTGCGTGGGCTGGATTACTATGGCAAAACAGCTTTCGAATGGGTCACTGACAAACTGGGTGCCCAAAGCACCGTCTGTGCCGGCGGTCGCTACGACAGCCTGGTAGAACAATTGGGCGGCAAGGCAACACCGGCGGTAGGTTTTGGTATAGGTCTGGAGCGGCTGGTGTTATTGTTGCAGGCCGCTGAATGCATGCCCGAGGGGCTTGAACAGCAAGCAGACATTTACATTGTTGCCATTGGCGATGTGCAAACAGAAGCCTTGCAATTGGCGGAGCGCATCCGCGATGAATTACCTTATCTGCGGGTGATAAGCCACTGCGGCGGCGGCAGCTTGAAAAGCCAGATGAAAAAAGCCGATAAAAGTACAGCGGATATTGCGTTGATTCTCGGTGAGGACGAAGTCAGGACAGGTAAGTTGGCCGTTAAATATCTGCGTCAGGAACAGCCTCAGGCGCTACTGTCGCAGGACGAAGTTTTACAGCTTTTGCAGTCATTGGTCTGATATTACCGATACCGCACAATACTAATTTCCACAATAACAACGCTATTGATCATTACAGGAGCCGATTGTGAGCGTACATTTATCCGAAGAAGAACAACTGGAAGCCATGAAACGTTGGTGGAAGGAATACGGTAAGACCATCATCATCAGTGCCTTGGTGGCTATCGGCGCTTATTTCGCATGGAATGCCTGGCAAGACCAGCAACGCAACAAAGCAGAAACTGCATCGGCAACTTACGAAGAATTATTGAAAGTGGTTTCGGTTGAACCGGGTCAAACTTTGGGTGAGAGCCAGCGCTCCACTGCTGAGCACCTGGCTGCCGAGTTGAAGGCGGGCGACAGCACCAGTTTGTACGCGCACAACGCGGCGTTCTTCTTGGCAAAGATTGCGGTTGCGCAAGGTGATCTGGACAAGGCAGTCACTGAATTGCGTTGGGTTTTATCGCAAAAACCTGATCTGGCGACTGAGCAATTGGCTAATTTGCGTCTGGCTCGTGTGCTCTTGGCTCAACAAAACTACGACGAAGCCTTGAGCCTGGTGCAGACACCACCGACCACCGGTTTTGCCTCTGAGTACGCTGAAGTCCATGGTGATGTGTTGAAAGCGAAGGGCGATCTTGATGCAGCCCGTACTGCTTATGAAAAAGCACTTTCCTCGACTACCCCGCAGCAACAGGAACGCTTCATGGTGCTGCAAATGAAGCTTGATGATCTGAAGCAACCGACTGCCAGCATTGCCTCACCCACAGCGACCCCTGAGGAGACCGCTGAATGAGAGATGTAAACGGTTCAGTCCGGTGGTTTAACGGGGCGCTTCTGGTATGCGTCATCCTGTTATCCGGTTGTTCGCTATTCAGCAAGAAAACCGGTAACGAACCCATGGAGTTGGTGGACTTTGACGCGACCGTCAAAGTCAAGAAAGTGTGGCAGCGTAATGTGGGAGCCGGGCAGGGCGAAGGCTTTACCCGCTTGACGCCTGCAATTGACGGGGATGCTATTTACAGTGTCGACCGCAAAGGGCGTGTGACGGCACTGAACCGCCTGACCGGTAAGAAGTTGTGGCAACGCAAGACAAAAGAAAGCACCAGCGGTGGTATTGGTGTTGAGTCAGGCATGTTGTTTATCGGTAATCAGGGCGGTGAGCTAATCGCACTTTCCACAACCGATGGTAGCGAAATCTGGCGCAGGCAACTGAGCGGTGAAATCCTCTCTGTGCCCCGTAGTAATGGCGATGTGGTAGCTGTCCAGACCATGAACGGGCGGCTTTACGCACTGAATGCAAAGACGGGTGATGAGTTGTGGTTTTATGAAAATTCGCCGCCGGTGTTGATCCTGCGCGGCACGCCGTCCCCCATTGTTACCGATAATGCCATATATGCCGGCTTCTCTAACGGTCGCCTCATGTCATTCAATCCGGTGAACGGTCTGATTTTGTGGGAGCAGCGGATTGCGATTCCCCAGGGCCGCTCTGAGCTGGAACGAATGATTGATATTCATGCATCGCCAATCCTGCGTGAAGGCATCCTGTATGCAGCGGCATACCAGGGGCGTGTAACGGCTTTGGCCCGTGGAACTGGCAGTGCAATCTGGGCTCAGGACGCCTCGACCAGCGAAGATATCGCGCTGTCAGATAACCTGTTATTCCTGTCTCAAGCCGACGGCAAGGTCACCGCATACAATGCCGCCAGTGGTGAAGTGCTTTGGACTAATGAGCAAATGCTGCGGCGTGGACTAAATGGTCCGCAAGCCTTTGGTGATTACGTCGCGGTGGTAGATTTCAAAGGCTACCTGCACGTAATGCGCCAGACGGATGGTGAGTTTGTTGCCCGTGCCCGGGTGGATCGCAAGGGCGCTCGAGCGACCATGTTAACCGATGGCAGTATCCTGTATGTTTACGGCAATCGCGGCAAATTAATCGCATACGAAGCCGTAGAAAAGAAATAATTTTTCTTTCTGCGTGCTTCGCGCGCTACAATCAGCCAATAAACAACCTGCCAGTTGTTTATTGGCTGATGTCTTTAAACTTTCGCAAAGATCTGCTTTTGCGACATCGTATCTTCCGTTAATCCATCGAAAATCCCGTTATGATCCCAGTGATTGCGCTTGTTGGTCGCCCGAATGTGGGCAAATCCACTCTGTTTAACCGTCTGACACGCTCCCGTGATGCGCTGGTGGCCAACTACGCCGGCCTGACCCGCGACCGCAAATACGGCGAGGGTGCTATCGAGGGTCGCCGCTTTATTGTGGTGGATACCGGCGGCATCAGTGGCGAGGAGGAGGGGATTGATAGCGCCATGGCCGGGCAGTCGCTCCTGGCGATTCAGGAAGCCGATATTGTGTTGTTTATGGTAGACAGCCGCGACGGTTTGACCTCAGCCGATCACATGATTGCCCGACATCTGCGGGTTAATAACAAAAAGACATTTCTGGTGGCCAACAAGATTGACGGTATGGACCCGGATGTTGCGTTGGCACCATTTTACGAATTGGGCCTGGGGGAAATACACCCTACAACGGCCACTCACGGGCGCGGCGTAAAATCCATGATGGAAGCCGTGCTGGCGGATATTCCTGAAACCCTGGAAGAAGCGGTCGAGGATGTTGCCACAGGTATCAAGATCGCCATTGTTGGACGCCCGAATGTCGGTAAATCCACCTTGGTTAACCGTATGCTGGGTGAAGAACGCGTTGTGGTATATGACCAGCCGGGTACGACACGCGACAGTATTTATATCAATTACGAGCGTTTCGATAAGCCTTACACGCTGATTGATACCGCCGGCGTGCGGCGGCGCAAAAATGTCGCCCTGGCGGTAGAAAAATTTTCCATTGTCAAAACCATGCAAGCCATCAGTGATGCCAATGTGGTTGTGCTGGTGATGGATGCGAGCGAAGGTGTCGTTGATCAGGATTTACATTTAATGGGCAGTGTCATCGACGCCGGTCGCGCCCTGGTGATTGCCCTGAATAAGTGGGACGGACTGGAAGACTCGCACAAACAATACGTAAAAAATGAACTGGAACGTCGTCTACGCTTTGTTGATTTCGCGAATATTCATTTTATCTCCGCGTTACACGGTACGGGTGTGGGCAACCTTTATAAATCTATCGAGCAGGCCTACCATGCTGCGACAGATAAATTTTCCACCAATTTCCTCACGCGTATTCTGGAAGACGCAGTGCGCGAGCACCAGCCACCGATTGTGGCAGGGCGGCGGATTAAACTGCGTTATGCGCATCCCGGCGGACACAATCCGCCAATCATCGTTATTCACGGTAACCAGACGGGCGAAGTGCCGGCACATTATGTGCGTTATCTCGAAAAGACGTATCGCCGCGTATTAAATCTTCATGGAACCCCGATTCGTATTGAATTCAGAACCAGCGAAAACCCGTTTGCCGGCAAGAAAAATGAGTTGTCGGCGCGTCAGTACGCCAAGAAACGTCGTTTGATGGAACATGCCAGTAAAAAGAAGAAGTAACTGCCGAAAGCGCTCTGCGGTTGTATGACGTCATCTGTTAGTTTTTTCCTTCGTTCGTTTATCGAACGGACTAAATAACAGTGAATGCCCTCGGCGGAGGGCATTTTTCATCTATAGTTTGTCTACTCCTCATTGTTTTTTGAGCCTCACGTTGCGCCATGAATAATCTTGCGGTCATTGTTATTTGTCTGGCTATCGGGCTGGTATTACAGCGTTTACGCCGCTGGCCCGAAGGTGCAGCGGCGACCTTGAATCTGTACGTTATTTATGTGGCGCTGCCGGCCCTGGTACTGGCAGAAATACCGCGATTGACGCTGGATCATCACGCTTTGTTACCCGTGGTGTTTGCCTGGCTTATCATGGCACTGTCCGCAGCGGTCACCTGGATAACGGCTCGGCTGCTCAAATGGTCGCGCGGTGTGACCGGCGTGTTGATGCTGACAATTCCCCTGGGTAATACCGGTTTTCTTGGTTTGTCCTTGATCGAAGCTTTGCTCGGCACCGAGGCCATACCTTATGCCATTCTTTACGATCAATTTGGCACTTTTCTGGCTTTGAATACCTACGGTATTTTGCTGGCGGCGTACTATTCAGGCGGTAATGTAACCGCAGATCGCCTGTTCAAGACCATCGTCAGCTTCCCTCCGTTCATTGCATTGCTGATTGCCTTTGCTACTTTATGGCTGGATTATCCCGATTGGCTGTTCAGTGCATTTGAGCGAATCTCGTCTACACTAGTACCAGTGGTTATGGTGGCGGTGGGCTTACAGTTTCGGTTGCGCCTGGATAGAGAGTATCTGGCACCGATCAGTCTGGGCCTGTTCTATATGCTGGGGCTTACCCCGCTGCTGGCGATGTTGATCCTGTGGTTATTCGGGATCACCGGCCCTGCGGCAAATGTCATTGTCTTGCAGGCCGCCATGCCAGCCATGATTTCTGCGGGTGTGCTGGCGATGTCGCATAACCTGCTGCCGCGGTTGGCCGCGAGCCTGGTTGGTTATAGTTTGTTGTTATCTTTGTTTACAGTCTGGTTGTGGCGAAACCTCCTGGTGTGAGCTTCTACAACCGCATCCTGTCTTCTTGTCATGGAACGGGGGAACGATGTTGCGAGAATCGCCAAAATCGTCTTCAAATGTGAATACTAATCTTCTCGGCAGTAACTACGATCCTTTACAGACGGATGCATATACCTTGCATCTGGCAGAGGTCAACAACACCCGGCAAGTCATTGCCAGTGATGACATCTATAACAGCCAAGGGTTGCTGCTGGTAAAAAAGGGCGCTCCCATCACGGCTATGGCGACCCGCGCTATTATTAATATCAAACTGCTTCACCCTATCGAAAAGTGCATCACCATCAACGATGAAATAGATGGTGCGCAGTTGCAAAAAGATTTTATTGCGGTGATGCACGAAGATGACATCCTGCAGTCCATCCATGACCGCTATAACCTCAACCTTTTGCTGCATGATCAATGCCTCAGTTATCAAGGCTATCCCTTGTTGCGCCAAAAAATCACCGTGTTGGCTGAACGCATGCCGGAGACTTATAGTCGCTCCTTATATTGCGCCTGGTTGGCGATGCTGATCGCCAAAGAAATGCGTTTGCCCGAACAGGATATCAATGCGGTCTTTTTGGGCGCGTTAGCTCATGACATCGGCATGCTGCATATCAATCCGGATATTCTCAACGCATCCTCCGCATTGACCGCCGAAGAATGGCGGCAGATCCAGGCGCATGTGGTTATTGGCCAAAAAATCCTGGCGAGTATGCAGGGAATGCCATCGCAAGTGAGTCTCGCTGTGCTGGAGCACCACGAGCGTTGCGATGGTACCGGGTATCCAACAGGTAAAGTGGAAAGTGAGTTGTCGTTACTGGGGCAAATCATTGCTTTGGCTGACAGCGTGATTGCGGTATATCACAATCGCTTTAAACCATATGGACGCAGTTGGCGCGATGTAATACCCGTTATCCAAATGAACAACCAGGCTTATTTTTATCGCAATTACGAAGTGCTGGTAACCATTTTGCGACGCAGCGAGTTGCCGCAACTCGGTGTTGTTGTTGGCGATGAGATGCCGGATTTTATTGAGAAATTTATTCATCAACAAAGCGATATGAAGTCGCGCTTCAAACGTTTTGAAAAATTGTTGTTGTCTTTCGGTTTTACCCATGGTGATCGAAAGCTACATGCGTTGCAGAATGTTTTCTTTCACATTGCAACGGCCATCAATGGTTCAGGTATTTTTCAGGATAACTACGCCGAGTGGCTGGAACAGGTAAAACAGCAATGTCTTACCACCGCCTACCGCGAAGTAGAAGATGCTTATTTGATGCTGGAAGAAGTCAGTTTCCATTTGCAGCGACTGAGCCGCATGATTCAGCTTTATACGGCATCGGGCAATTGTAAAGACTCGGCCATTCAGTTAGCGCTGGAGGCGGAAGTCAACGAAAAGGAGTTCCAACCTAGCGCGGCCGATGTGCAAGAACCGCACATCGACGCGAAGCATGATGATCGGGAAATCGTCATTATTGAATAATTTTTTGAGATGGTTTCTAGTTTTTGTTGTGCCAGAATGGCTGACCAATCGTCGGTGTGCTTGGGCTGGCGGTTTGGCGCTTTTGCATCAGGCCTGCATGAAAGGCTTTGCGACCGGCATCAATCGCATCGGCAAAGGCTTCGGCCATCAGTGGTGGATTGTGGGCCTTGGCAACAGCCGTGTTCAATAAAATACCATCAAAACCCATCTCCATCGCTTCAGTGGCTTGTGACGGAGCGCCCAGGCCAGCATCGATAATCATGGGAACATCGGTAATCCTTTCGCGCAACATGCGTAAGTTGTAACGATTCAATAAGCCCTGACCTGTGCCAATCGGCGCACCCCAGGGCATCAATACCTGGCAGCCCACATCAAGCAGGCGCTTGCATAGAATCAAATCATCGGTGCAATAAGGCAGGACTTTAAATCCCTTTTTTATCAGAATGTCTGCAGCTTCCACCAGGCCAAACGGGTCCGGTTGTAAATTGTAATCGTCACCGATAACTTCCAGTTTTATCCAGTCGGTATCAAATAATTCGCGGGACATGTCTGCCAGTGTGACCGCTTCCTTGACTGATTTGCAGCCGGCGGTATTGGGTAATAATTTGCAGCCGCTCTCCTGAATATATTGCCAGATGGCGTCGCCATCACGGTTCGCAGGATTCTGCCGCCGCAAGCCCAGCGTAACAATATTGCAACGTGAACTGACAATGGCGTCACGCATGATTTGTGGTGAAGCATAGAGCGCAGTACCCAACAAAAAGCGGCTGGAAAAATGTTCACCATAAAGTAGTAGATCATCGTGCATATCAGCCACCTCCCACGGGTTTAACGATATCGACTTCATCGCCTGCTTGCAGACAATATTCGTTGTAAGAGGAGCGGGGCACAAACTCGCCGTTGACGGCCACTGCAATTTTGCTGTCGGCAAAACCCCATGCGACGATGGCATCGCTGAGCAATGTATTGTCGGGAATATCAGTAAGTGTATTGTTCACGCTGAGCTGGATCATAAAATTAATGCGCTGTCAGGATGGCTTGAAAAGGTTTGTCTTGCGTATTTTGAATGCAGGCCAGTACATAACTGACCACCGCCGGCGCCAAAAGAAAACCGTGACGAAATAAACCGTTTGCGCGAATTAAACCTGGCTGATGGTCAACTCTCGGCATATTGTCCATAAAAGCCGGGCGCAGATTCACGCCCAACTCCAGAATCCTTGCTTCTGCAAAAGCGGGTGAAAGCGTGTAAAGCGCGCTGCTTAACTCCAGAGAAGATTGCAGCGTAACCGGTGAGCGATCTTCACTTTCAATTTGCGTTGCGCCAATGATAAAACGATGGCCCGGTTTAGGCACAATGTACAACTGGTAGCGCGGGTGCATTAAGCGCACCGGTCGCTGCAGGGTCACCTCGCGGGTCTCGACATGCAGCGTTTCACCGCGCACACCGCGCAGTTTATTAACCGGGCTTTTGGCTCCCATTCCGCGACAATCAATCACCAGGTCATAATGTTTTCGATCCGTTGCGGTGGTAACAGTATGCGCACTGACTGTGACCGGACAGTGCTCAATACATTCGCCGCCGCGTTCGCGAATTTCATTCAGCAAGACATCCAGCAACTGTCGGTTATCGATATGACCCTCGTCTTTCAGCAACAAACCGTCCTGAAAGTTATCGTGCAGATCCGGTTCCAGCTCACGAATTTCATCGCGCCTGATCCAGCGGTAACCTTGCTGTTTACGCAATACAAACTGTAATTCCTGCGCGAATTGCTGTAACTCGCTGAGATCCTGCGGATGCGCAACTACCAAACTGCCACGCTGTGAAAATAGGGGGGTTAAAGGTGGATGGCGCAATTCACTGAGCCACTGTGGCCACTGCTGAAGCGCGAACAAACCCATTTCATACACCGCGTATTCGGAAACGACGGCTTCGCTCAACGGCGAAATCATTCCGGCCGCCGTGAAGGCTGCCGCCGGGGAGGGCGATAATGGGCCGGCTTCATACAGGGTGACGCGCGCGCCGGTGCGCAGCAAGCGCCAGGCAAGCAAACGCCCAAGGAGGCCGGCTCCGGCTATGGCAATGGCATCGGGTTGTCTAGTGTTCACAAAGACTCGATAGCTGTGTGTGGACGACGGCAGGTTGAAAGAGAGAAGGGAATAGGGGACAAAGCAGCACCTTGTTCCCTCCGCAGGTTTCAACCTGATCAGGTTCTACGGGTTCGGCCGTACCGATCTCAGCCTCCGAATGTTCACATGAACACCAAGGCGCCCCGACAAGCGTGTTCAATATACTTGGGTGATACGCGAGCTGCAATCAACAAACCGGTTCAGGGAAGAATTTTTTCGACCCGACATTGCAATTCGCCCTCAGCCAGGCGCGCGTTGATGCTATCGCCCGGTGTAACCTGACGGCTGCTGGTAATGACCCGCTGTTGCGGATCACTGACAATGGCATAACCCCGTTGCAGGGTGCTCAGCGGGCTTACCGTTTGCAGCAGGCGCACCGCCTCGGCCAGACGTTGCTGTTGCATGCGTAAATGGCGCTGTATGTTTTTCTGCAGTGCCGCGTGATGTTGCGCAATCTGCTGGTTGAGCTGCTGGATGCGCAGCCCGGGCTGAAGCGGTTTCTGGCGCAGCATCAGGGTATTGAGCCGGGTGTGACAGCGCAGTAATTGATGATCCACCGCGCGTACCAGGCGCAGCTCCAGTCCATCGAGTCGCTGGGCTTGTTGCTGCAAGCGTTCGCCGGGGTGACGCAACCGCGTGCGTAACCACTCCAGACGCTGGGAGAGTAAATGCAGCTTCCGCTCAATGGCTTCCTGCAGGAGGATTTCATAACCTGCAAAGGTTTCCAGCCAATCTTCAGCATCGGGCACCAGTAACTCGGCGGCAGCTGACGGCGTAGGGGCACGCAGATCTGCAACAAAATCGGCAATGGTGAAATCTATTTCATGGCCCACGGCGCTCACCAAGGGCAGTTCGCTGGCAAATATCGCCCGCGCTACGGTTTCCTCGTTGAAGGGCCACAAATCTTCCAGCGAACCGCCGCCGCGTGCGAGGACGAGCACGTCAAATAACCCGGCCCGATTCGCCACCTCGATGGCCCGAACAATTTGCGGCGCTGCCTCTTTGCCCTGAACGGCCACCGGAATCACCGTGACGGGTATTGCAGGAAATCGGCGCTTGAGGACGCTCAGCACGTCGCGAATGGCCGCGCCGGTCGGGGACGTAATGACGGCGATATGCTTGGGAAGCGAAGGCAATGGTTGTTTGTGGATCTCATCGAACAGGCCTTCGGCGGCCAGCTTGGCTTTCAGAGCTTCAAAGGCGCGTTGCAAGGCGCCGAAGCCGGCCTCTTCCATATGCTCGACAATTAACTGATAGTCGCCCCGGCCTTCATACAGGCTGACCCGCGCCCTTAACAGCACCTGTTGCCCCTGGCGGGGGGCGAAGCGAACCAGCGTATTGCGGTTGCGGAACATGGCGCAACGGACCTGGGCCTGGTCGTCTTTCAGGGTGAAATACCAATGGCCAGAGGACGGTTGGGAGACGTTGGATAGTTCCCCCTCCACCCACAACAGGGGCAGGTGGGTTTCCAGTAACTGTTTCGCCCGGCGATTCAGCTGGCTGACGGAGAGCACGTCGCGATCAGTGCTGCTGGTGAAGATATCGGAAGTAAGCATGGCGGCTATTCTAGGCGATGACTGTTGGCAACGGCCACCTTTCCGACGCGTTCCCGGGATAAAAAATGACGCTATATCAGTGGTTTGACCCGGTGCTGCCACACAACATCTGGTAGTGACTGGTTTACCCTGTTCGTCTGAACAGCTATAATTTCCCGTTTATTTACTCTCTGAACAGAGGTTGGTTGGTATGTTGCGAATTGCTGAAGAAGCCCTCACGTTTGATGATGTTCTGCTGGTGCCCGGTTATTCCGACGTCACCCCGAAAGACGTGTCGCTCAAGACCCAGTTGACCCGTGGTATTCAGCTCAATATCCCATTGATCTCCGCTGCTATGGATACCGTGACTGAATCCCGTCTGGCGATTGCCATCGCCCAGGAGGGTGGTATCGGTATCATCCACAAAAGCATGAGTATAGAACAGCAAGCGCTGGAAGTGCGTGCTGTCAAGAAATTCGAAGCTGGCGTTGTTAAAGACCCTATCACTATTGATTCCAAAGCCACAATCCGCGACCTGCATGCGCTGACCCGCAAGAACAACATCTCCGGTGTGCCGGTACTGGACAACGGGGATCTGGTGGGCATCGTGACCGGGCGTGACGTGCGCTTTGAAAGCAATCTTGACGCGCCTGTTTCCAGCATCATGACGCCCAAGGCGCAACTGGTCACCGTTAAGGAAGGTGCCGGTGCAGATGAAGTTCGCAGCTTGTTGCACAAGCACCGCATCGAAAAAGTGCTGGTGGTTAATGAGAAATTTGAATTGCGCGGGCTGATTACCGTCAAGGACATCAACAAAGCCGAACGTTACCCCAATGCCTGTAAAGACCCGGAGGGACGTTTGCGCGTCGGCGCCAGCGTCGGTACCAGCCCTGATACCGATGATCGCGTAGCGGCCCTGGTTGAAGCAGGTGTGGACGTACTGGTAGTGGACACCGCGCACGGTCATTCCAAAAATGTGCTGGACCGGGTGCGTAGTATCAAGAACAAGTATCCCCATGTGCAGGTGATCGGCGGCAATATTGCCACGGGCGCGGCGGCCAAGGCCCTGGTAGAGGCGGGCGCGGATGCGGTTAAAGTGGGTATCGGCCCCGGCTCTATCTGTACAACGCGCATTGTCAGCGGTGTCGGTGTACCCCAGGTGTCTGCAATTGCCAATGTGGTAGCGGCTCTGAAAGGTACGGACGTGCCGGTTATTGCCGATGGCGGCATCCGTTATTCCGGTGATATCTCAAAAGCCATCGTGGCCGGCGCTCATGCCGTCATGATGGGTTCCATGTTTGCCGGTACTGAAGAGGCACCCGGTGAGGTGGAGCTGTTCCAGGGCCGCACTTATAAAGCCTACCGTGGCATGGGTTCATTGGGTGCCATGGCAAAAACCCAGGGCTCCAGCGACCGCTATTTTCAGGATGCGAGCCAGGGGGCAGAGAAACTGGTACCGGAAGGCATCGAAGGTCGCGTGCCTTACAAGGGTTCGCTGACCGTTATCGTGCATCAAATGATGGGTGGTCTGCGTTCTTCCATGGGGTATACCGGTTGTAAGAACATAGACGAGATGCGTACCAGACCTGAATTTGTCCGCGTAACGGCGGCGGGTATGGGCGAAAGCCACGTACACGATGTGCAGATAACCAAAGAGGCACCGAATTATCCGGTCGGTGGCCACTAAACAACAGGATGATACTCGGGCGGCTTGGCCGCCCGAGTGATTTTTACCCCAACAGAATTGTTATTGACTCCTTCAGCATTGGAACCTTCATGACCCAGGATATACACGCACAACGCATTCTTATTCTCGATTTTGGCTCACAGTACACGCAGCTCATTGCGCGCCGTGTGCGTGAAATCGGCGTTTATTCAGAAATCCGCGCCTTCGATATGAGTGAGGCAGAAATTCGTGAATTTAATCCGCGCGGCATTATCCTGGCCGGTGGGCCGGAGTCGGTTACCGCCGAAAAATCTCCCCGTGCGCCGGAACTTGTTTTCTCACTCGGCGTACCGGTATTAGGCATTTGCTACGGTATGCAAACCATGGCGGAGCAATTGGGTGGTTCGGTGGAGTCCTCCAATTTGCGTGAATTCGGCTATGCTCAGGTAAAGGTTCACGGTGACTCGGCGCTGTTTAAAGATATCAAGGACCACGTTGATCACGATGGCAGTGCCTTGCTTGATGTGTGGATGAGTCACGGGGATAAAGTCAACACATTACCTGCCGGCTTCAGCATCATGGCATCGACGCCGTCGTGTCCGATTGCCGGTATGTACTCGGCGGAGAAAAATTTCTTTGGTGTGCAGTTCCATCCGGAAGTGACGCACACCTTGCAAGGCAAACGCATCTTTGAACATTTCATCTTTAATCTGTGCGGTTGTGAAGCCTTATGGACGCCAGCCAATATTGTTGAAGATGCCATCAAGCGTGTGCGCGAACAGGTTGGTAGTGACAAGGTTCTGCTGGGCCTATCCGGTGGTGTGGATTCTTCAGTGGTTGCTGCCTTGCTGCACAAGGCCATCGGTAACCAACTCACCTGCGTTTTTGTCGACAATGGGCTGTTGCGCAAAGATGAAGGCGATCAGGTAATGGATATGTTCGCCAAGAATATGGGCGTGCGTGTGATTCGCGTCGATGCTGAAGAATTGTTCTTGAACAAGCTGCAAGGCGAGAGTGATCCGGAGAAAAAACGCAAGATTATCGGTAATACCTTTATCGAGGTGTTTGATACCGAAGCCACCAAACTGCAAGATGTAAAATGGTTGGCGCAAGGTACTATTTATCCGGACGTGATTGAATCCGCAGCAGCCAAAACCGGTAAGGCCCACGTGATTAAATCCCATCACAATGTCGGCGGGTTACCGGATGACATGGCTTTTGAACTGGTTGAGCCACTGCGCGAATTATTTAAAGACGAAGTACGTGCAATCGGCCTCGAGTTAGGGCTGCCCTACGACATGGTATATCGTCATCCATTCCCGGGGCCGGGTTTGGGTGTGCGTATCCTCGGTGAGGTGAAAAAAGAATATGCCGATATCCTGCGTGAAGCCGATGCGATTTTTCTGGAAGAATTGCGCGCAGCAGATTGGTATCACAAAACCAGCCAGGCATTTGCCGTATTCTTGCCGGTGAAATCAGTCGGTGTCGTGGGTGACGGGCGACGCTACGAATGGGTAGTCGCATTGCGCGCTGTTGAGACGGTGGACTTTATGACCGCGCGTTGGGCGCATCTGCCCTATGACTTACTGGAAAAAGTATCCAACCGTATCATCAATGAAATCTCGGGTATTTCGCGGGTGACCTACGATGTATCGAGCAAACCGCCAGCGACGATTGAGTGGGAATGATCCTGCATATGACGCGGATTGGTACTGCTAAATAATCTATCGAACCCATTGTTATCAATGGGTTCTTTTTATCTAACAAGATCAGACACTTCCTGATAAGCACTGTGGATTTATGCCTGGGCATAAGGCCGCCAATGCGCTTTTCACGGCAATTTTATCTCTTGGCATCGCCGATTGTTTTTTCCAAATTCGACTCAATTTGACAGCGATGGTAGTTGTCACAGGAGCTAGTCGTTAGTATCGATTAAGGTTATTAATAATGGCGGGATAGCGGCAAAGGCATGAGGTGAAATTAAAATGAACCAGAAAGCGCCTGACATCGAGATCAACAAACCCGAAAAGACACCATTCCAGCGACGACCCAGCGTCAACCTGATTCTGTATCTCTTGTTTTTTGCCGCCATTTGGTTCATGTGGCAATCGACCTCGCGCATGCTACAGGAGGAAATTCCGTACAGTCAGTTCCTCAAGTATGTGGAGCAAGATCAGGTCGATAAGGCGGTCGTCACTGAGAACTTGATTCGAGGTACTCTCAAACTCAAGGACGAAGAAAGCGGCAAACCCCGGGTATTCGCCACGGTTCCCTTGCCCAACAATGAGCTTGCTCAACTGATGGAAAAGCACGAGGTCGAATATACCGTGCGTTATGAAAGCCACTGGTTCAGCTCCCTGCTGAGTTGGGTACTGCCCTTCGCATTATTGTTCCTGTTCTGGAGTTGGATGGGCAAGCGTATGAGTGCCGCTGGCGGTTTTCTTAATGTTGGCAATCGGGTACGTATCCATCCGGAGAGTTTGCCCAAGATAACATTTGACGATGTGGCAGGTGCCGATGAGGCCAAGGAGGAACTTAAGGAAAGTATCGAGTTCCTGAAAGATCCAACACATATTCAGCGTCTTGGAGGCCATATGCCTAAAGGCGTGCTGTTGCTTGGCGCTCCGGGAACCGGCAAGACATTACTGGCGCGCGCGGTTTCCGGCGAAGCCGGGGTCCCGTTTTTCAATATCAGTGGTTCCGAATTCATCGAGCTGTTTGTCGGTGTGGGCGCGGCGCGAGTGCGCGATTTATTTCAGCAGGCGAGGGAGAAGGCACCCTGCATTATCTTTGTTGATGAACTCGATGCTATTGGTCGAAGCAGGGGTGGACCGACCATCATGGGTGGACATGATGAGCGGGAACAGACACTGAATCAGCTACTAACAGAAATGGACGGGTTCGATCCATCCACTGGTGTGGTTGTGATGGCGGCCACCAATCGCCCCGAAATCCTGGACAAGGCATTACTGCGTGCGGGTCGTTTTGATCGGCAGATCGTCGTAGACAAACCGGATTTGGTAGCGCGTGAAAAAATCCTGAGGTTGCACGCCAGAAAACTGATACTTGCTGATGATGTTGATTTGAACGTAGTGGCGCAACGCACGCCCGGTTTCGTGGGCGCCGATCTGGCTAACATCACTAACGAAGCCGCCATCCTGGCCGTGCGCCATAATCACGAGGCGGTAACCATGGCTGACTTTGAGGCGGCCATTGACCGTGTTATCGCAGGGCCGGAAAAAAAGCATCGTGTACTGAGTGTGGAAGAGAAGCGTCGGGTCGCCTTCCACGAAGCCGGGCATGCCTTGGTCGCCTTATCCGTACCGACGGGGGAGCCGTTGCACAAAGTTTCCATTATTCCGCGTGGTATAGAAGCACTGGGATACACCTTGCAGTTGCCGGTAACGGAAAAGTTTCTTTCTACCGAAAGTGAGTTAAAGGATCAGCTTGCCATTCTGCTCGGGGGGCGGGTGGCGGAAGAGACTGTGTTTGGCGAGGTCTCTAACGGCGCATCGAATGATCTGGAGCGTGCCAGCGAAATCGCACGCGAGATGGTTACCAGGCTGGGTATGAGCGATGAGCTGGGGCCGCTTGCCTATGGGCGACGTCAGAGATTGCTTTATCTCGGCGGCGAGTATACGGAAGAGAAGAATTACAGTGAAGATACGGCCCGACAGATAGATGCCGCAGTAAGGGCATTGGTTGAGGAAGGGCACCGACGGGCACGGTCAGTTCTAAAACAGCAACGTAAAGCACTCGATCTCCTGGCCGCGCGTTTGCAGGAAGTTGAAGTCATGAATGGTGCGGAAGTACGATCTTTAGTGAGGGAACTATAAAGTGAGATTTATATGTCCCGTAAACCTTGCCGTCCGTTGGCTGGCTGCTTTTCAGGTGCGCAGGTACCGGAAACCGTGAATAACCTTAATGAGAGAGTAAGTTTCTGGAGCAGGCCGGTCGACGAGATAATGGCGACCCTGGAGAGCAATTACCAAGGGCTTGATTCAAAAACGGCAGCGGTCCGCTTCCAACACTATGGCCGTAACACGATTTTAGCGGGCCATCGCTTTCAAACGCTGCAGTTATTTCTGGATAAATTTCGTAGCCCGTTAGTCCTGATTCTGATTTTTGCTGCCTTGGTGGCACTTGTCATGCGCGATTGGCTGAATGCCTCAATTGTCCTGGGCATCGTGTTTGCTACTGCAGTGCTCAGCTTTTTTCAGGAATTTCGTGCGACCAATGCAGTTGAAAAGCTTCGTCAACGGGTATCTATCAAGACGATCGTTATACGAGACGGCCAGAGTTGCACGATCCCTTCAGAGGAGGTAGTGCCCGGTGACGTCGTCCAGCTATCTGCAGGTAGTCTGGTTCCTGGTGACGGTGTATTGATTGCGGCGAAAGATTTTTTTGTAACTCAAGCGCAGCTGACAGGAGAAATTTATCCTGTAGAGAAACAGCCGGGTGTTATTGCAGAGGAGTCGAGCTTAGCTGAGCGAAGCAATTGTGTCTTCATGGGAACATCGGTACGTAGCGGCACCGCTTTGATATTGATAGTACACACGGGCTCGCGTACTCAGTTGGGCCAAATTGCCGACTCACTTGAATTACGCCCTCCTGAGACGGAATTTGAACGTGGTTTGAATCACTTTGGCGCAATGCTTGTGCGTATCATGGTCGTCATTATATTTGCTATCCTCGCGATTAATTTTTTTCTGCATCGCCCGATCATCGAGACAATTTTATTTGCCATGGCTCTGGCTGTGGGGATGTCACCCGAATTACTGCCCGCCATTCTAACTATCACCTTGGCGAGTGGGGCGAGAACCATGGCAAAGCACGGCGTCATCGTTAAACGCCTGAATGCTATCGAGAACCTGGGCAGTATGGATGTGTGTTGTACCGATAAGACCGGCACCTTAACCCAAGGCGTAGTACGACTGGATAAAGCGGTGAATATTGCAGGTGAAACGAGTGACCTGGTGTTGCGTTTCGCTTACCTCAATGCCTGTTTCGAAACTGGCCTGATAAATCCCTTGGACCAGGCCATTATCGTGGCTGGCAAACAGTGTGGTATCCATACACAGGCTTATCAAAAACGTGATGAAATTCCCTATGATTTTGTGCGCAAGCGTCTCAGTATTGTCGTCACCCAACCGGATGAAACCACTGCGCAACTGATCACCAAAGGCGCTCTGGAGAACGTCCCGTCGATATGTGATTGCGTACAAACGAACACGGGTATCTTGCCGCTTACTGATGAGCAACATCGGAATATCCAACAGCGCTATGTGGCGTGGAGTATGGAAGGTTATCGCGTCCTTGGCGTGGCTCACAAAAAACTCGAATTAGCGCCTCTGTATACAAGCAGCGATGAGCAGCGCATGGTATTTACCGGCTTTCTTTTGTTTTTCGATCCTCCCGAACAAGGGGTGCGTAAAACTTTGGATGAGCTGGCCCGGCTTGGAATACAACTTAAAATAATAACGGGCGATAATCGATATGTTGCCCGTAATGTTGCGGAGGCGGTGGGTATCCAGGCCACAGGCATTATCACCGGCACGGATCTGAATAACATGCAGGATGAGGCGCTGTGGCATCAGGCACCTCACGTCAACGTGTTTGCTGAGGTAGATCCTGGGCAGAAAGAACGCATAATTCATGCACTCCAGAAGGCCGGTCATGTTGTAGGCTACCTTGGGGATGGTATCAATGATGCGCCTGCGCTGCACGCGGCTGACGTTGGTATTTCAGTGGATCAGGCGGTGGATGTGGCCAAGGACGCAGCGGATTTTGTGTTGTTGGAGCATAATCTGGACGTATTGTGTAAGGGAGTTGATGAGGGCCGCCATACTTTTGCAAATACATTAAAGTATATTTTTATTACGACCAGTGCCAATTTTGGCAACATGGTCAGTATGGCACTGGCTTCACTATTCCTGCCTTTTTTGCCGCTATTGGCCAATCAGATCCTGCTTAATAATTTTTTGTCGGATATCCCGGCGATGGGAATTGCAGGGGATCATGTTGATCGAGATTGGGAGCGGACGCCGCATCGCTGGAATATTCAACTGATCCGCAATTTCATGATTACGTTTGGTCTGGTTAGTGTCATATTCGATCTCATCACCTTTGGGGTGTTGTTGTATCTGGCGGGGGAGGTTGCCGAGCTATTCCGAACCGGCTGGTTTATAGAGTCGTTGATGACGGAACTGTTAGTCATGCTGGTTATTCGAACCTACCAGCCATTCTATAAAAGTAGGCCTGGACGTTTCCTGTTATGGAGTTCCGTTATAGTGGTGGTACTGACATTGCTTCTGCCTTATTTGCCTTTCGGTGTTGCCTTCGGTTTCGTGCCTTTACCCGGAACCATGTTGCTCGCTATTATTGTTATCACGTTGCTGTATGTTATGGTATCCGAATTCACCAAGCATATTTTCTTCCATCGTTTCAGCAACCTTTCAGCACCAGGCGCAATACATGCATAACCTGACAGGAAACTGGATGGGCTCACCTGGGCTTGTCCATTGTTGAGTTGTGCGAGGCATTACGACAGCGCTGGCTGACCAATTGTATTTACATTATTTCTATGGCTTACTAAGAGTTGAATGTGAATGTTTTTAAGATACTTGTGTCTGAAAATTCGTGAGAATGTCGCTGCTTCATTCATATTTTTGTTGCTTGATGAATTTCTCAATGTATATCTTCCGTGAGGCTACGCGGTGCGTTATGACTATATGTTCTGTCAAGCAACTGATTCGTTTGGTGTTATTTTCAGTGTTGTTCTTCCCCGTGGTGGCGTTTGCACAAGGCGAAGAAGAAAATAATTCAGGGCCCGGCACGACCTTGGCGGCGGTGGAAGAAAGTGCTTCTGCATCCTCTGCATCGTCACAGCCCTTACCCAAGGCAGAGAGTATCAACCTCGGCGAAGTGATTCCCGAATTGCAGCCGCCCAAAGTGGTGGCTGCTTCATCAGAGGAATCGTCAGCATCATCCTCCTCTGAGTTAACCGCATCGTCCTCTGCTCGGGCTTCTTCCTTACCCGCTGCGCCAGCTCCGGCTACCTCGGTTTCGTCCTCGTCTGTTGCCAGCGCGTCCCGGGAACAAACAGTTACTGTGTCATCCGTTGCGGATGAAATTACGTCTGCGGATGGTGAGCCGGCCTCCTCGGCGGATACACCTCAAGCAAATCCGGAGGAGAATGTCACCGAGGAAGAGCCGGTTATTCTGTCCAAATTTATTCTGGGTGTAGAGGTTCCGCCGAACACTTCCTCGCGCCTGGTCTGGATGCCGGAAGAGCAACTCAGTGGCTTTGCGGAGCAGACGCCGGTACTTATTGTGAATGGTGCAAATCCTGGCAAGACATTGTGCCTGACAGCGGCCGTGCACGGTGATGAACTCAACGGTATCGAAATGATCCGGCGCGTGATGTACAACCTGGAGCCGGACAAATTAACTGGTACTGTGATTGGTATTCCGGTGGTTAACCTGATGGGTTTCCGTCGCAATTCCCGCTACCTGCCGGACCGCCGCGACCTGAATCGATATTTCCCCGGTAACACCAAAGGCAGCTCCGCGTCGCGCATTGCCCATTCATTTTTTTCCCAGGTTATCCGTCATTGCGATGCGCTGGTTGATATCCACACTGGCTCATTTCATCGCACCAATCTGACACAGCTGCGCGCAGATCTATCCGATGAAAAAGTGGCTGCCCTGGCGCAAAATTTTGGCACTATCGCTGTGTTAAATAGTCGCGGCAACTACGGGTCTTTGCGCGCTGCAGCGGTAAGATTTGGCGTTCCTTCCGTGACAATGGAAGCCGGTGAGCCGATGCGGATGCAGAGTGAAGTGGTGTCAGAAGGTGTGAAGGCCATCCAGGTGATGATGACCAAAACCGGTATGTATGGTAAAGCGAGCAAGTGGTACAAACCGGCGCCGGTTTATTATAAATCTACCTGGGTGCGTGCGAATCAGAGCGGCATTCTTTTCAGCCAGGCGCCTTTAGGAAAACGTGTGATGCCAGGGGAGGTGCTGGGAACGGTTACTGACCCGATTACCAATGCACGTAGCGAAATCGTTTCACCCTATCGCGGACGAATTCTCGGCATGGCGCTGGATCAGGTGGTGTTGCCCGGTTTTGCGGCTTATCATATTGGTATTCAAACACCGGAAGCCATTCTGATTGAAGAAGGGCAAATGGAAGATGAAGATGGCGATGATGCCGGGATAGAACCGGTTGCGGAAGATTTGCAGGGCAGTGAAACGACAAAACCGCAAGACAGTCTTGAAGATGAATAAAACAGTCACTGCATCTTCAAAATAGTTTTCCATTCCTGTGGGGTGACGGGTTGAATCGAGAGTCGCCCCTGTCTTAGCAATACCATATCGGCCAGTAACGGATGTTGCTTGATCTCCGCCAGTAAAATAGTGCGCGAAAATTTTTCCTGCAGGTTGATGTCGACAGAAAACCAGCGCGGGGCGTCGTGGCTGGATTTAGGGTCGTAATAATCACTTTCCGGATCAAATTGCGTTGGGTCAGGGTAAGCTGTTTTAACCACACGTGCCGTGCCCACAATACCAATCTGTTTGCAGTGACTGTGGTAAAGCAAGACTTCATCATCCAGGGCAACCTGGTCGCGCAAAAAATTGCGCGCCTGGTAATTGCGAATGCCATCCCAGCGACCGGTTTGTTTTTTTTCTGCCGCCAGGTGATCAATCCCGTAAATGTCCGGTTCCGCTTTAAACAGCCAGTAGTGCTTCATCTATGCCTCCGTTGAAGGCGGCAGGTCATTCCATACGCTCAAACGCTCGGCAATCGCGTCGCTGACCAGCGTCAAACCAATACGACGTTTTTCAATATCAACATCGGCGACCATGACTGATACCGGCTGGTCGAGACGAAAAGTTTTATCGCCGGCAGTCAGGCAAAAGCGGCGCGCATCCAGTGATGTTTTTATATTGTTATCTTTGTCCGCCAAGGTGACAAATCCTTCCACGCCCAAGTCTTCCAGCCGCACACCGACACCCACGGAATTAACCTGCGTAATAGTCCCGCTATGGACACTGCCGATATGTTGAATCATAAATTGGCAAATCAGCCACAATTCAATCTGTCGGCAGGCCTGCCGGCCTTTGGTTAATTGTTCCTGTAACTGCTCCGTGAGTTTTTTATCAACGGGAAAAGCCGGTTCATTATTCAGGATGCGCTTGATCGCAAAATGGTTAAACAGGTCGTTGTAACGACGGATAGGCGATGTCACGGTGGCATAGGCTGGGAAGCCCAGGCCGAAATGGCCAACAGAGTCAAAAGATAAGGCCCCTGCTTGTAACAAGCGCTGCAATATCGCCAGCAAAGGGGCATTTTTTTCCGAGTGTTTAGGATTGAGTCGCAGCTCCTTGAACAATCGCTGGAAATTTTCCAGGCGAGTCAAATCGCCAGGCTCGAAGTCCGGCCTGTCTTCATTGATCAGTCCCAGGGCATCTTCCAGGCGTTCTGGACGAAAGCCGACATGGCTGGAAAATATGCCGTAACCGGGATGTTGCGTAAATAATTCGCCGGCACAAATATTCGTGGCCAACATTGCTTCTTCGACAACGCGATGCGCAATATTGCGATCTCTTTTTTCTACCCGTTCAATTTTCTTTTGTTCGTTAAGGATATAAAAATAGTCCGCCCGCTCTTCCATGACCAAGGCGTTTTCTGCGCGATAGTTAATGCGTGCCAGAGCAAACTGATGCAATTCCCGCAGCATCTGTTGTGTCTCTGCAGATAAATCTGTAGAAGGCTCATTGGTATCGACAGGCGCGAGTAATTCGTAAACGCTTTGATAACTGAGTTTATTCTGCGAACGGATAACGGCTTCGATAAATTCGTAGCCGGTAATGACGCCTTGGCGATTGACCTGCATACGACACACCAGTGCGGGCCGCTCTTTTTCCGGCACCAACGAATAGGTGTCATGGGAAAGTTCTATCGGCAACATGGTGATCGTTTGACCGAGGAGATACACGGTGCTGGCACGTTCGCGTGCGGCTTTTTCCAAAGGACTTCCGAAGGTGATATGACGCGTGGGATCAGCGATCGCTGTGTAGACTGTCCAACCGTCATCTTCTGCCTGGATATATACCGCGTCATCCATATCCCGCGTCGTTTCCGAATCAATCGTGACAAAGGGCAGGTGGGTGAGATCCTCTTGCTGCGGTTCTCGTGTCGGTGGTGCCCAATTGATTGACGCGGCCTGGCTTTGCGCCTCGTTAGTCCATTCTTCGGGTAACTGATATTTAGCCACAATATAACGGCTTTCTATGCCGGCTTCTTCAGTTCGCCCGATACGCCGAATAACACGCACCTGTGCTTTGCCATCATTGTTAAAGGGATGCCGGATAATCTCGCACAGGATCAAGTCACCTTCCGTACATTTATTGCGCTCCTGAGGAGGAATAAATAACCAGCGATTAAATTGCGGCAGATCCGGCTCAACAAAGTGGCCATTGCCCTTACAAACGTAACGGCCGACAAATTCCTGCAATGAACTGCTGAGCAATTTTTCCAACCGTGCATCCAGCTGGTTTTTATCGTTGGTTTTAAGCTCCACCTCTACCCGGTCATCCGGTAGGACTCGCTGCATTTGTTCGGGATCCAGAAATGCTTCCCGACCGTCATCCAGTTTGACAAAGCCGAACCGTTTTGGTGTGGAACGCACGACACCTTGATAAACCTGGCGGTGCGCGCGAATGGTATTTTTGAGCTGGGAAAGCTGTTGCAGGGCGTCTTTATTGAGCATGAATCGAGTACTGATGAAGAGAAAGAAGCGGTGATGATAACAGGATTTAACGCGATTGCCATGGAATGCGGCAGTCAATGCCGAGCCCTTAAGCGTGTGATCATCCACTGCTATTTCGGATGCATGTTTTTTGCTCAGCACATCGGCGAACCTGCCTATCGCTTTGTTTGTCACACCCTTATATTTGGCATACTAATGACGACATGAATAATGTGGATTCCAACGCAGTGGAAGGAGAAAGACGATGTTATCCCTCGCAAACCCCGCTTTATTACAACATCAGCTTTTTATCAATGGACGCTGGTGTGACGCGGACAATGGACGAACCCTTGTGGTTACAAATCCCGCTGACGGTAGCCCCCTGCGGGAAGTAGCCAGTGCCGGGGTTGCGGAAACCCGCCGGGCAATTGACGCTGCGGCCGCAGCATTTCCGCAATGGCAAGCCAAAACCGGACACGAACGCAGCCAGTTGATGCGACGCTGGTTCAATCTGGTCATGGAAAATCAGGAAGACCTGGCTTTACTACTGACGTCAGAACAGGGCAAGCCTCTTGCAGAAGCGCGGGGCGAAATTGCTTACGGCGCGAGTTATATTGAATGGTTTGCGGAAGAGGCAAAACGCCTTAACGGGAACGTCATCACATCGCCGTCGATAGAAAAACGCATGCTTGCCATCAAACAAGCAGTGGGTGTGGTTGCGGCTATTACGCCATGGAATTTTCCCAATGCCATGCTTGCGCGAAAGTTAGCGCCGGCGCTGGCGGCGGGTTGCACGGTGGTGGCCAAACCGGCATCACAAACGCCCTTGTCAGCGCTGGCATTGGCGGCCCTCGCGAGTGAGGCAGGCATACCGGCGGGTGTGATCAACGTTCTGGTCAGTGATGATGCCAAAACCATCGGTCACGAATTAAGTACCCATGACAAGGTTCGCAAAATCACCTTCACCGGCTCTACACAAGTTGGTCGCACCTTGATGTCACAGGCGGCGTCCACCATCAAAAAAGTCACCATGGAACTCGGTGGCAACGCACCTTTTATTGTATTTGATGATGCTGATCTTGATGAGGCGGTCAAAGGGGCTATAGCGTCCAAATTTCGCAATGCCGGCCAAACCTGCGTCTGTGCCAATCGCTTTTATGTGCACGCGAATGTGTACGATGCCTTTACAAAAAAATTAATGGACGCGGTAAAGCAATTGAAGTTGGGCAATGGGATAGACGAAGGTGTTGAGTTAGGCCCGTTGATTTCCGCAGAGGCCGTAACAAAAGTGGAAGAATTGCTCGCGGATGCGATTGAGCGCGGAGCGAAAGTGGTGCAGGGCGGTTCACGTTTATCGGCCACGTCTCAATTTTTTCTTCCAACAATATTGACCGATGTCGCTCCGGATTCCCGTCTTTGTCGCGAAGAAATTTTTGGTCCCGTTGCGCCTTTGATCGCATTTCAAACAGAAAAAGAAGCCATTAGTTTAGCCAACAACACCGAGTTTGGTCTGGCGGCCTATTTTTATACCCGGGATCCTGCGCGGATCTGGCGGGTAGCAGAGCAACTGGAAACGGGTATGGTGGGTATCAACGAAGGCATGATTTCCAGTGCGGTTGCTCCTTTCGGTGGGGTGAAGCAATCCGGTATGGGTCGCGAAGGCTCTCATTATGGTATTGAGGATTACCTCAATATTAAATATCTCTGCCAGGGCGTGTGAGCGAATGAACGTCCATTCAGTCATTAATTCAATACAAAAAATCCTTAATTAAAAACAAACATGATTAAGAATCGTGCCTTTATTGTGAAAAATTTGCAACTACAAGATTTCTCTCCTTTTTTGGAATAATTTTTTATGCACTTTTAACCGCTTCGTATGGGTTGTACTACACTCTAATAGTTAATGGCGCTTAAATATTTGTACGTTTGTTGAGAAACCGACAAAAAAATTATTCTGAAAGGTGATTTAGATGACAAGCTGGTATCAGAACATCAGTTTCCGCTGGAAGCTGGGTATTCCCTTGATGTTGCTCGTTCTGCTATTCCTGTACATGGGCATCTTCTCCGTCAGATCCAGTAATACACTGGCCAGCAACGCGGAGACACTAGCCAAAATTAATCTCCCCGAGATCCAGTTGCTGATGCAGGCGGATCGGGATTTATACCAGGCGCTTACGGCAGAGCGGGCTTTGTTTGTCGGTCGTCTCTCCGCGCAGGAACGACAGGCGTTGATTGCGGAGCATTCTGAAAATATCCAACAAACCCATGATCGTATTCTGGAGTCCTTTGCATTATCCAACACCTCGACAGAACAGGAAAAACGCGAGTTTTTACAATATTTGCAGGGCTGGAAAGCTATCACTGACAGTATTGTCAGCCGCGCTGATACCGACGATCCAGTTGTGCGGGAGGAGCAACTTGAGCGCTCCTTTGGCGAAGGTTTTGAGGCTTACTCCACACTGCGCAATTTTATTGATGTTGTAGGCGAGCGCCGGTTACAACATGTCGACAATTTCACCGTGGATATTGATGAAGAGCGGGATTTTATCGCCTCCAAATTACTGCTGCTGGTGGTTATCGGCACGCTGGTGGCATTAGCGGCGGCCTGGTTTTTACCGCTGGTTGTCACCAAGCCATTGCGAATGATCAGTGATCGCATCCAGAATATTGCCGAAGGCGATGGCGACCTGACGATCCGCATCAATATTGATCGCGAAGATGAGCTGGGTGAACTGGCTGGTCATGTCAATCGATTCATGGAAAAACTGCAACGCCTGATCACCGATATACGGCTCAACACCGACAATGTGTCCAGTTCCGCCGAAACCCTGCTGGAAGTCTCCAGCAGCAGCCAAAAAGCGGCAGATGAACAATGTCATGCGATCACCATGGTCGTGGCTGCAGTAAACGAGCTGACTGTTGCGATCCAGGAAGTTGCGCGCAACACGGGTAACACTGCACAAAATGCCAAGAGCGCCAACCAGATTACCGATCAGGGGCAGGAGCGTATCCATGTTGCTGTTGAACGGGTGCAGGGGCTTTCAAGTCGTATCAGTCAAACCGCTGATATCATGGTGCGTCTGGAGAGCGAAGCAAAAAATGTTACCTCTGTCATCGACGTGATTCGCGGCATTGCGGAGCAAACCAATTTGCTTGCACTGAACGCCGCCATCGAAGCAGCCCGCGCCGGTGAACAGGGCCGGGGATTTGCCGTCGTTGCAGACGAAGTGCGTACGCTGGCGAGTCGCACGCAAAAGTCGACCGAAGATATTCAGGGCATGCTGAGTCAATTGCAAAGTGGTGTGCAGCGTGCGGTAGAAGCGATGAATGCCAGCACAGCCATGACCAATGAGGCGGTGGGGTCTGCCAGTGAAGCCGGTGAATCACTGGCCGGCATCGGTTCTGCAGTGCAGAATATTACCAATATGGCGATCCAGATCGCGACCGCAGCAGAAGAGCAAAGCACGGTAACGGCAGAGATCGATAAGAATCTGGTGGAGATCAATCAACTTGCCATGACCACCTCGGAAGACGCCACCAAAACTGCCAATGCCAGTCAGCGGCTGAATCAA
This sequence comes from Cellvibrio sp. ARAG 10.3, assembly GCF_051846955.1. Classification (NCBI taxonomy): domain Bacteria; kingdom Pseudomonadati; phylum Pseudomonadota; class Gammaproteobacteria; order Cellvibrionales; family Cellvibrionaceae; genus Cellvibrio; species Cellvibrio sp. ARAG 10.3. The sequence continues at coordinate 35,471 of NZ_JBPYCU010000004.1, read as the reverse complement.
TTGTCTTCCAGTTTGCGGCAGTTGTTGGGCAACTTCCGTGTGTAACGAGTGAGAATGGCCAGGCAGGAGTCGGACGTGAACGTCTTCAGTACCAATTTGATCTTGATCGGCATGCCGGGTGCGGGCAAAAGTACAATTGGACTTTTGCTCGCCAAGGAGCTCGCCAAGAATTTTATCGACACCGATATCCTGATTCAGCTGCGCGAAGGAAAAACCTTGCAGGATATTCTGCATCAACATGGGTATCAGCGGTTGCGTGATATTGAAGAGGAAATCCTGTTATCGGTGAAGTGCTCCAATCACATTATTGCTACCGGTGGCAGCGCCGTTTACAGTGAAGCGGGAATGAAACATCTCAACAGCTTCGGCCCGGTTATTTTTCTGGATGTGCCGCTTGAGGTATTGCAACAACGTATCCATAACTATGAAACGCGTGGCATTGCGCGGCGGCCGGGACAAAGTTTCCATGAGCTGTTTGAGGAGCGCCGCGCGTTGTATCAAAAATTTGCGAATATTACGATTGATTGCACAGACAAAACCCAGGAACAGATCTTGCAAGAAATCATTTACCAGGAAGCTGAAGCATTTGCCGAAATGGACGCTTGATCCTTCTGGCTTCTGAATAAAGCGCTTTTGAGCAGAGCTATCTCTCAGCATTACCTGATTCACCCTCCGAGTCACGGTCCATCTATTTTCTATCCCTGCTTTGATTTATCCTCCCCCTGCGTGCATCGCAATCTATTTTAGAACTTCCAATAAGGGGTAAAACCTGTGAAAAAAAAATATTCCAAGGCAATGGGTATTGCAGTCGCTTCGATGATGGCGGCGGCTTGTGAAACGGCAACTGTCGGTCAATCCGTGCCGTCGCAACAGAAGGCGTTATATGTTGTTCAGGATTACGTGGGTGACGGAATCTTTACACAAGGTATTGAAGGCCCGGCAGTGGGGCCGGATGGTCATTTATATGCGGTAAATTTTGCCCGCGAAGGCACCATCGGCCGCGTGGTGAATGGTAATGATGGATTGGGTAACGCAGGCTTGTTTGTCCAACTGCCAACGGGCAGCACCGGTAATGGCATCCGCTTTGATCAGGCGGGCAATATGTATATTGCAGACTATGTTGGTCACAACATTTTGCAAGTTGATATGGCCACCCGCGAGATAAAGGTGTTCGCCCATAATGCCGCGATGAACCAGCCTAACGACATCGCCATCAGCGCTGCAGGAACCCTCTACGCCAGCGATCCCAAGTGGGCCGATAACTCAGGCCAACTCTGGCGTATTGATCGCGATGGCACCACGCATTTGTTGGAAGCCAATATGGGCACCACCAATGGTGTTGAAGTCAGCACCGATGAAAAACATCTTTATGTCAACGAGAGTGTGCAACGCAAGGTGTGGGTCTACGATATTCTGCCGGACGGCGGCGTGGCCAATAAACGCTTGTTGATTGAATTTGCCGATCATGGGTTGGACGGCATGCGCTGTGACAGTCAGGGTAATTTGTACATCGCCCGTTACGGGGCGGGCGTTGTAGCGGTAGTCTCGCCAACGGGACAGTTACTGCGGGAAATTCAACTCAAGGGGCAAAAGCCAACCAATGTGGCGTTTGGTGGTGAAGATGGTAAAACCCTGTACATAACCTTGCAGGAACGCGGTGCCATTGAAATGACCCGAGTTGAATTTCCGGGACGGGCGCATCAGCTGCGAAAATAACCGGCGGGATCAGGGCACAGGGGTGCCCTGATGATTTTGCGTTACATTACAGCGGCAATTGAGTGGAATACTTTACCTGTCGCAAGGCGAAGGTTGAATGAATCGAGCCGACATGGGGTAAATGCAGCAGGGTTTTCTTCAATAAACTTTCGTAATGCCCAACGCTCTCCACCACAATTTGCAGGAGATAATCCTGGTCTCCACTGGTGGCGTAGCATTCGGTGATTTCCGCTACGGGCGCAATGGCCGCTTCAAAGGCGGCAAACGCGGCTTCCGTTCGATCTTTCAGGTTGACCTGGGCGTGCACAGTAACGCTCAGGTTGAGCATGCCCGCATCAAGCAGGGTGACTTTTCCGCGAATGATACCTTCTGATTCCAGCCGCTTTAATCGTCGCCAACAGGGCGTGTGGGAAAGGCCAATCAGGTTGCCCAGGTCAGCCATAGAGTAATCGGCGTTTTCCTGAAGCGCGCGGAGGATCTTGCGATCAAATTCATCGAGTTCCACAGAGTTTGTCATTTTAGTATTATCCTATTTATTTGTGGATTATGGAGTTCTCTCACCTAAAATTCTGGGGGTATTAGTTAAAACATCATTATTGTAGGACCAAGTGCCGCAGATGATCAATCGGACGGCACGATCATTTGCGTTGAGACGCCATCATTTTGTGTTGAACAGGTGCAATAAGTTGGCGATTACCGGCCTGATCTGGCGAGCTGCTGAAAAATGGGGAAGGGAGGACGGGCGGCCAGTCTATAAGACAGTCGCAAGGTAAGCGATCAGCCCCTATGCGCGCTGCATCGAGGCTTCTAAACAGAGGCTTTTTAAATGTAGGCTTTCTACATCAAGGCCTTGGTGGTTTTAATCAGGAAGCCTCCTGGATCCTTGTCATGTGCTTATGGGTAAGCGCCAAAAATGTCGGTGTTGGCCCTAGGTCTTCGTAGATTGGATCGCCCATTTCATCCTCACTGATGACACGCGAACCCTTGACGTAAGGCATGGCACCTTCCAGGTCACTGAGCGCTGCGGATAACAGGTCCGAAATTAATTGCTCAGTTGTGCGCTTGGGATACATTTCGCTCAGGGCGGCCAGTTTAGCCGCATCTTCAACGGCCAGACGTACCGTATAAGTGTTAGGTGTTAATTTGCCGCTTGCTGTTTGGTTCCATTGATGAACCAGTCCGCTGACTTTCATAAATAACAACCTCATGTAAGTAGAAACTGCAAAAGCATCTTGCTGATCGATGCTTGTTATAAGTTATAGCTCAAAGTCGTCAGTTTTACTGTTGGCCAACGCTCGTTGTGTAATGCGGGGCTGAAACAGAAAAAATTATAAAAATCAAATAGTTAGATGCATAATGAGACAGATGTCACAGGGTATATTGTGATTGCCGGGCCGGGCGTGTATCGTAACGCCTTTTTTATTTGTCCCATTTTGCTGATGTTTGCCGACGAAGTGGCCGACTCATGAGCGACGGGCATGACGATAATACTAAGGAGCAATCCGTAATGAGAATCATACTTTTGGGTGCGCCGGGCGCGGGTAAGGGGACGCAGGCAAAGCTGATCATGGAGAAGTTCGGCATCCCGCAAATTTCTACCGGAGATATGTTGCGCGCTGCGGTAAAGGCTGGCACATCGCTCGGATTGCAAGCGAAAGACATTATGGCATCTGGTGGCCTGGTGTCCGACGATCTTATTATTGCGTTGGTAAAGGAACGCATCAGCTCCAGTGATTGTGCCAATGGCTTTTTGTTTGATGGTTTTCCGCGCACTATTCCCCAAGCTGAAGCATTACTGGATGCAGGCGTACATATTGATTACGTCATTGAAATTGATGTGCCCGATGAAGAAATCGTAGAACGCCTCAGCGGGCGCCGTGTGCATGAAGCGTCAGGCCGTGTTTATCATGTGATTCACAATGCGCCCAAACGCGAAGGTCTGGACGATGTAACAGGTGAACCTTTAGTACAGCGTCCGGATGATCTGGAAGAAACTGTACGCAAGCGTTTACAGGTTTATCATCAACAGACCAAGCCTTTGGTTGGCTTTTACCAAAATCTTGTCAGCCAGGGCAATGCTAACGCCCCAAAATACTCTCGTATCTCCGGTGTGGGTAGTGTGGATTCTATTAGAGAACAACTGTTTTCCGTTTTAATTCCCTGATTTCTCCGGCTTGCTACCAACAGGCTCCTGCGGGAGCCTGTTTTGTTTCTACCTTCCGCTATTATTTTTCCTCCGCTTTCCTTCCGCGCAAATATATCAATAAAACTTGTCGCATTTTTTAGCAAACATCCATTATTTTTATTCGATACGACATTGTTGGTGTTGTTGCATTTCATTCGATGCAGCAATCAGGGACGAAAGATCTGTCGAACTTGAGGCATTAAATTTAATCGTCGAGTGATCATTGTTGCGCGTGAATCTTGTAAGAAATGCTTTCGCTCATTTTTGAGTGATGTTTAATTTTTCTGAATAAATTTTCTTTTGCAGCATTTTTTTCAGATATTTATGTGAATTGGCTAATAAATTTACTCAAAAACTAAAAAAGATCAAAATATATGCTATCGTTCATGGTGCTAGTGCTGTAAAAACAACTTTTTACAAACTTGGAGAGATCAACATGGCGAGAAGAGTCGTTAAAAAATCTGTGTCGAAATCAGCAAGAAAAACCACTTCCGCAAAATCTGCCCCTAAACGCACCGCTCCAAAAGCAGTTGATCCAGCGGTAATGAAAGCCCAAACCCTGGTTACAAGCTTGCAAAAAGATGTTCAAGCTCAAGCAAAAGCCGTTGCCGCCGCGAGAAAAGCGTCTGTTGCTGCAAAGAACAAAGCCAAAAAATCCGGTACGGCTGCCGATAAGCGTTCGGCCAAATCTGCCACAGCGGCATTAACCAAATTGTCTGGCTCTACTAAAGCCACGCGTGCGAAGTTGGCCGATGCGCGCAGTGCACTGGCAAAAGCCAAGACCATCAGCGCTGCTAAAGCCGTAGAAGATGCAGCAAAAGCAAAAATAGCCGCGATGCAAGATAAATTAGCTGCCAAAGCGGATGCAGATCTGGCGAAAGCGGTAAAAGCATTTGAGGCAAAATGGAAAAAGGCACGAGCTGCGGCGAATGCGAAAAAAGTGAGAGCGGCAAACAAGAAGTTGGCTGCCCGTACCAAAGCCGCATCGAAGAAGGCCGCCGCCAAGGTCGCTAAAGTAGAACGCAAGATGGCTGCCAAAACCAAAGCCGCTACAGCACCCAAGCGGACGACGCGAAAGAAAGCAGCAACGCGTAAGCCGGCGGTAAAAAAAGCCCCTGCTACCAGTAGAAAGGCGGCTGTTAAAAAGCCCACCGCGAGAAAAGCAGCAGTGAAAAAAGCACCGGCCAAAAAACCGATGGCTAAAAAAGCGGGGCGGGCAAGAAAGGCGGGGCGTCCACCTAAAGCCAAATAACGGTTAAACGAATAACTGCAGCCGGATAATCCTTGATCCCCTCACCCGAAGTGGAGCAGGGGAAAGTTACTGTGCTGGCTAAACCCTACCGATCCCCGTTAGCCTGGCTACCGGGGATTTTTTCTGCCTTTACAAACTTCATTTGATAAAAATCTGGCAAAATATCGTCCCTCATGAGTTACAAGATGTTGTGCTATGAAGAAAATTCTCGCCCTTGATTCTTCGTCAGATGCCTGTTCAGTCGCGTTGCTATGCGATGGTGTGGTGACCGGGTTGTTCGAAATGGCTGCCAAGAGCCACACTCAACGTTTATTGCCAATGGTGGATGAGGTCTTGCAGCAGGCCGGCTGCGATAAACGCGAACTGGGTGCGATAGCATTTGGGCGTGGTCCCGGCTCGTTTACCGGTTTGCGCATATGCCTGGGTATTGTGCAGGGGTTGGCGTTTGGTTTGCAGATTCCCGTGGTTCCCGTATCGACCCTGGCCGCAATCGCGGCTGGTTATTATCGAAACGCGGCGGTTGGCGAATTGAAACAACCGCATCCGGTCCTGGTGGCGCTGGATGCGCGCATGAACGAAGTGTATTGGGGGTTGTTTCAGTATGATTCACACAATCCTCTGCCCGTCGCGCTGACCGCCGAATTTGTCATGCCGCCATCCGTTGTGGTGCAGCAAGACGCAGTGAAGCAAAATCGGAATCAACTGATTGGCCTGGGTCCTGGCTGGCATTATGAGGAGTTACAGCAACTCGCACCGGTATCATTTGATTTGTCGGTTTATCCCGATGCGGCGGATATAGCGCGTATGGCCGATGCATTGCTGGCGCGCGGCGAGTCTGTATCAGCGATGGAGGCGCAACCGGTTTATTTGCGCGATGAAGTGTCCTGGCAAAAACGGCAACGCATCCGTACGGAATGAACATTCACGTTGCCATGATGATTAAACGATAAACGATAGGTGTAGTGATGACCGCAATGCATGATCAACATCAATTCAATCAGGGGCTGCTGGAATTTTTACAAGCCGCACCCACGCCATTTCACGCAACCACCTGGATGATGCACCAATTTTTACAAGCCGGTTTTATTGCATTGAATGAGGGTGATGCCTGGCAACTGGAGAGTGGGAAACGCTATGTGGTGACCCGCAACGATTCGTCAATCATTGCATTTGTTTACGGTAAGCAGCCGTTGTTGGAAACCGGTATTCGCATGGTTGGTGCGCATACCGACAGCCCTTGTCTGAAGGTTAAACCCCAGCCCGAATTAAATCGTCGCGGTTATTTTCAGTTGGGGGTTGAGGTATACGGCGGTGCCTTGCTGGCCCCCTGGTTTGATCGCGATTTGTCGCTGGCGGGACGAGTCACCTACCGTGATCAATCACACACGATTCGGAGCGTGCTGATAAATTTTGTTGCGCCGGTGGCGACCATTCCCAGTCTTGCGATTCATCTGGATCGCGAGGTTAATCGCAATCGCAGCATTAATGCGCAGAAAGATATCGTGCCCTTGTTGTTGCAATTGAACGAACAGGAAACCCAAACGCCGGATTTTCGATCCTTGCTGCTGGCCCATGTGCAGCGCGAATACCCGCAACTGGCTGCGGCTCAGGTGCTGGATTATGAAATCAGTTTGTACGACACACAAGCACCGGCCCTGATAGGTTTGCAGCAGGATTTTATTGCCAGTGCCCGGCTGGATAATTTGTTGAGTTGCTATATCGGATTGCAAGCGCTGCTACACAGTGACCCCGATGTGAGCAGCCTGCTGATCTGCACCGATCACGAAGAGATCGGCAGCACCTCAACGTGCGGCGCGCGCGGGCCGATGTTGCACCAGTTCCTGGAGCGCCTGGTGCCGGACATCGACACACGCGTGCGCATCCTGGAGCGCTCATTGATGGTATCGGCGGATAACGCCCATGGTATCCATCCCAACTTCAGTGATCGCCATGACGAAAACCACGGTCCATTGCTCAATCGCGGCCCGGTGATCAAAGTCAATGCCAACCAGCGTTACGCAACCAACAGCGAAACCAGCGCGTTATTCCGCTCTTTATGTGAGCAGGCTCAGGTGCCGGTGCAGAGTTTTGTCTCGCGCACGGACATGGAATGCGGCAGCACCATCGGCCCCTTAACGGCGGCAGAAGTCGGCGTCAAAACGCTCGACGTGGGTGTACCCACCTTTGCGATGCACTCAATCCGGGAATTGGCCGGTAGCCTTGATGCCTGGTACCTGTATCGTGTGCTGGCCGGTTTTTATCAGTACGCTCGGGCACCTGGCCTATTCCATTAACAATTCTTGATGTCGCTCAAGCGATGTGGCGCAAGGCTAGTCATTGCGCCACATCGTGCGCCTTTTGTCGCGTTTGTCAGCCATTTATCCTGTGAACCACTCCGAAGTGTTGACAAGAAAACTCCCCCCTGAAACAGCGCAGTGACTATAATTACCAACCCACACACCCGTGTCGGCAAGCACCACGTCTGTGATAGAAGTAGCACAACAAGAGTAGTCCTGATCCATGACCAATACGATTAATCACGACATCCTGCGCGTTTTTACGCCGTTTGACACCCTGAACCCGGAATACCTGGACAAGGTGACCGAGAAAGCCAGCGTGCGCGAATTTCCTAAAGGCACCATGGTTTTCAAACGCGGCAAGGAGCTGGAAGAAGCCTTTTACCTGATCGAAGGGAATGTTGATCTGATTGATGCCCAATTTGTCATTACCTCGGTAGACCCCAAAAGTGAAGCGCGGCGCTTGCCCCTGAGCGGCAGTTCGCCGACGCAGGTCTCTGCCATGACCAAATCGCCGGTGAAGCTGCTGTGCGTCGAGCGGGATTTCCTCGATCTGGTGATGGCCTGGAGTGAAAGCGGTGAAGACCCGTCGTCGGTGTCCGAGGACGATAACGATTGGATGTCCTACCTGTTGCAAGCTCCCCTGTTTGCCAAGGTGCCACCGGGCAATATCCGTCAATTGTTTTCCCGCTTTACCGAGCAAAAGGTAGCCGCTGATGAAATCGTCGTTAAAGAAGGCGAGCGCGGCGAATTGTTCTATGTGTTGAAAACGGGCAGTGCGACGGTGCTGGATACTACCGGCAAAATCCTGGCGGCATTGCGCCCCGGGGATTATTTTGGTGAAGAAGCCCTGGTGGGTGATACCACGCGCAATGCAACGGTAAAGATGCTCACACCGGGCAAACTCATGTGTTTGCAGAAGGAAGATTTTAAAGCGCTGTTACATGAACCCGTCACACGCTTTATTACCGCAGAAGAATTGCGCGAACGCCAGAAAGAATTTCCACCTTACCAGTTACTGGATGTGCGCCTGGCAGTGGAGCGGCGTTTTCAGCACGTGCCCGGTAGCCGCAATATTCCCTTGGGTAGCCTGCGCAGAACCCTGGCGGAACTGGATGCGCAAATGACCTATATCGTTACTGACGATGCCGGGCGCCGCAGTGATGTTGCGGCGCAGTTGTTAAATCAGGCGGGTTTTGACACCTACATCCTGAAGCAGGCCAACCAACACTACGGCGGCTTGTAAGTCCCGGTGAAAATCCTGCTGTTGTCGGCCTACGATGCCGCCAGCCATCAGCGCTGGCGGCAGGAACTCGAAGCACACTTTCCCGAACACCAATGGACCCAATTGAGTTTGCCGCCGCGCTATTTCAGCTGGCGCGTGCGCGGCAACAGTTTGAGTTGGGCATTTTCACAGCGTAAATTATTGACGCAGGCTTACGACTTGCTGATTGCCACTTCCATGGTGGATCTGTCATCGCTGCGCGGCTTTATTCCTGAACTTGCACATATTCCTACGCTCGTTTATTTCCACGAAAACCAATTTGCTTATCCTGCGGGCGAAGATCAAACGCTTAGCGTAGAGCCGCAGATTACCTCGATATACAGCGCGCTCTGTGCAGATCGGGTCGTGTTTAATTCGGCATTTAATCGCGATTCTTTTCTCGCGGGCGCTGAGGCATTGTTGCGTCGCTTACCGGATCATGTGCCGCTTGATCTGATAGAAACGCTAGCGGCGCGCAGCCAGGTGCTGCCCGTGCCTTTAACTGACCACTATTTTTCAGAAACGAGTCGAGGCTATTCAACACCGGCCACACCGGCGTTGATCTGGAACCATCGATGGGAATATGACAAAGGGCCCGACCGCTTGCTGGTGATGCTGCGCCGCTGGTTTTCTGCAAGTGATGCCCCGGCGATCACCGTTCATGTAGTGGGTCAACAATTTCGCCAACAGCCTCCGGTATTTGCGGAGATCAAACAGCTGTTGGCAGAGCAGGGCGCCTTGGGTGAATGGGGTTTCGTGGAAAGCGCCGCGCGTTATCGACAATTGCTGCAACAAAGCCACATAGTCGTTTCCACCGCTGTGCACGATTTCCAGGGGCTGGCGGTATTGGAGGCGGTAGCCGCAGGCTGTGTGCCCCTGGTGCCGGCGCGGCAGGCCTACCCGGAGTGGTTTGGCCTGGATAATTGTTATAAGTCCTTACCTGATGATCCGGCAGGTGAAGCCGAGGCCATGGCGAGCCAGCTTCGGTATCTCGTAGGGCAAGTGATGGCCGGTGAATCGCTTGGGGTGCCGGATTTGAGTTATCTCTCCTGGTCGCGCATGCGGGCGCATTACCAGGACCTGTTGGAGTCTGTTGCGTGGCCCTAGCGGTCAGTGCCGAAAATGGCGAGTTCATTCAGTATTTATCGCTAAAATGGTCATCACCAACGCCAGGGTTCAGACTGATGACTGCATCGCTTAACCATACCGAATATCAGCGCGCCCGCCTCACCCGCGATGCCCGGTTTGATGGGTTGTTTTTTATCGCGGTCAAAACCACGGGTATCTTCTGCCGCCCGGTGTGTCCGGTGGTGCCCCCGCTGGAGGATAACGTCGAATATTTTGCCCACGCCGCGCTGGCAGCCCAGGCGGGTTATCGGCCGTGCCTGCGGTGCCGTCCGGACAGTGCGCCGGGCTCTTGCGCCTGGCGCGGAACTGACACCACGTTTACCCGTGCGCTGGCGCTATTGGACGCGGGCGAGTTAACCACCAGTGATTTGCCGACGTTAGCCGCACGGCTCGGCATCGGCGACCGTTATCTGCGCCGCCTGTTCCAGGAACGCCTGGGCATGTCACCCAAAGCCTATGCCTTGTTTACCCAGGTGATGTTCGCCAAAAAATTACTCCACGAAACCTCTCTCAGCGTCACCGATATTGCTGATGCGGCGGGTTTTAACAGCCTGCGGCGTTTCAATGATGCCTTCCGCAAACAACTGCAACTGTCACCCTCCGCGATTCGCCGGTCGCGCAAGGCGACGCCGGAACTGAGGCTGTCGCTCGCCTACCGCCCGCCACTCAATTGGTCGCTGATGCTGGATTTCTGGCGCAAGCGCTGTGTACGCGGTATTGAATGGGTTAATGGCGAGCGCTACGGCCGCACCTTTGTAATGCGCAATTCGGCCGGTGAGCAGGCGCGTGGCTACTTTGAGGTGTGTCCGGCAGATGGAGATCATCAACTGCAGCTGACGGTGAGTATTGATAAACCAGTGTTTCTCAAGCCCCTGGTTACTCGTGTACGGCAGATTCTGGATCTGGATGCCGATATTCAGCAGATAGAACAGCAACTGGGGGCGGCCGGCTTTCACACTGTGCTGACGCCGGGTCTACGCATCCCCGGTATCTGGCATCCTTTTGAGGCGGGCGTCAGGGCTATCCTCGGGCAGCAGGTGAGTGTTGCGGCGGCGCGAACACACCTGGAGCGTTTGGTCGATGCCCTGGCGGAGCCGTTGAATGACACACATAAGTTATTTCCGACACCCTCGGCCATCGCGGCCAGCGATCTGGCCATGTTGAAGATGCCCGCCAGCCGTCGGGAGACCCTGCGTCGTTTTGCCGATTGGTATCACCAGCAGGGGGAGGAGAAACCGGTGACCGATTGGCTGGCGTTGAAAGGCATCGGCCCCTGGACCGTGGACTATGTGCAGATGCGGGCATTGGGTCATACCGACATCTGGCTTGCCAGTGATCTGGGTGTGAAAAAGGCCCTGGCACAACTGACGGAGGGCACCGCGTTTGACAGTGCGGCCCTTAAACCCTGGCGTAGCTACGCCACCTTTCACTTATGGCATTACCTGGGATAACACCATGAACCCGCTATCCATGACTTACCGCTGTATAGCCTCGCCGCTGGGCGACATCCTGATCACCGCCAGCGACGCCGGGGTGCACCATATTTTGTTTACCGACATGGCGGAGGCGGAACGTTTGTTGGCGGTTGGCCTGGCCAGCCATACTCATCCGCTACTCGATGAAACCTGCACACAACTGTCAGCCTACTTCGCTGGTGAACGTCGTGACTTCGACTTACCGCTGGCCGCCAGGGGTACAGATTTCCAACACAAAGTCTGGGCGCAATTACGGCAGATTCCCTACGCGACGACCTGGGGTTACGGGGATCTGGCCCTGGCCATCCAGCAACCCACAGCGGCGCGCGCGGTGGGCATGGCGAACGGAAAAAATCCGCTCAGCATTGTGGTGCCGTGCCATCGTGTGATCGGGAAAAATCGCCAGCTCACCGGTTATGCCGGAGGGCTGGAACGCAAAGCCTGGCTATTGGCTCACGAAGCGCAATTTCAGTAATCCGGGGCCGCTCGCTGCGGTTCGCAAACCCGATGCTTGCCTGTATGATGTGCCGCTTTCCGTTTTGACGCATTGACCAATAAGAAGCAGCAGACTATGAGCAAGCAACGGGTTTTAACCGGCATTACCACCACCGGCACACCGCACCTTGGCAATTATGTGGGCGCCATTCGCCCGGCCATTGCCGCCAGCCAGAGCGCCGACGTGCAATCCTTTTATTTCCTCGCCGATTTCCATGCATTGATCAAGTGTCATGACCCGGTGCAGGTCCATCAGTCCACTCGCGAGATTGCCGCTACCTGGCTGGCCCTCGGGTTAGATACCGACAACGCCATCTTTTACCGTCAATCCGATGTACCGGAAATTCCCCAGCTTTGCTGGATACTGACCTGCATGGCCGCCAAAGGCTTGATGAACCGCGCCCACGCGTACAAAGCGGCGGTGGATGCCAACGTGGAAGCCGGCGAAGACCCGGATTACGGTATCACCATGGGACTCTACTCCTACCCGATCCTGATGGCGGCGGACATCCTGATGTTCAATGCCAACAAAGTCCCGGTGGGCAAAGACCAGATCCAGCACATTGAAATGGCCCGCGACATCGCCGCCCGTTTTAATCATCACTACGGCGAACATTTCGTCCTGCCCGAAGCCCAGGTGGACGACAATGTCGCCGTGTTGCAAGGCCTCGATGGCCGCAAGATGAGCAAGAGTTACGGCAACACCATCCCCTTGTTCCTGCCGGAAAAACAGCTGAAAAAAGCCATCAACAAAATCATCACCAACCTGCTCGAACCAGGCGAACCCAAAGACCCGGATACCTCAACCGTGTTTCAAATCTGGCAAGCCTTCGCTACCCCGGAACAAACCACCCACATGCGCCAGGCGTTCGCCGAGGGTATCGCTTGGGGCGAGGCAAAGAAACAATTGTTCGAACTGATCAACGGCCAACTAGGTGAAGCACGGGAACGCTACGAGGCCTTGCTGGCCAACCCCGCGCACATCGAAGAAGTACTGCAAGCCGGCGCACAGAAAGCACGTGCCTATAGTCAACCACTCTTGGAAAAACTCCGCGCAGCTGTCGGTATAAAGCCCATTATTTGAACTCCCTTGCAAGTTCACACAATGGGAGTTTGGCATTAGGGCTTTGTTTCGAAACCCTCAAGTCAGGGACGACTTGAGGGAGCCACAGGGACGATTCATTCGCCACATCCCTGTGGCTCACCCTGCGGGCAGCTTCGCTGTGCAAATTGGCGATCCTGCCAATTTGTTATGCGATTTCGAAACAAAGCCCTAATGACAAACGGATTTCAAGACTCTTACCGTCTGAATGAAACATTGATCTACATCAGCACCCCCCAATCGCCCCCTCCGGATAATGGGAATGCCAGCCGAACGAAATGTTACCGGCGGCAGGCTGTCAACTAACAAGACAGCCATTCTCAAAAGAAGGAGTCGCAACCATGTTTACCAAGATTCTTGTCCCAACCGATGGATCACCCTTATCCGAAAAAGCCGTGACGGCCGCGCTGGATTTAGCCGGGCAGGTGGGCGCAACCCTGGTGGTCATCTCGGTGGCCGAACCCTACCGTTTCATTCCCCCGGCAGCGGGTGGATTGATGTACGACCCCAATCTTTACGACGACGAACTCCGGCAACGCTTTGACGAACAATCCCTGCAACACGCCCAGGATATTGTTAAAAAAGTAGCGGATGTGGCTCAATCCCGCGGGATTACCTGTGAAGCCACAACACCCCTGTCATTAAGCCCGCACGAAGAAATTGTTGAAGCAATCGATAGATTTGGGTGTGACGCCGTCTTTATGGCATCCCATGGACGTAAGGGATTAAACAAATTATTCCTCGGCAGTGAGACGCAAAAGGTATTAAGTCATACCGACGTGCCGGTGATGGTATTTCGTTAAGGGCGCGGCTTTGGGTTTGACTGCGGGTTTAACAGTAGCGGACGGTCCAGCCCAAGTGTACTGGGCACGCCCGGATTTTCCAGAACAAACACACGCAGTTTTACACTCTTCATCTGATGCACATGTTCTGAGAAGTGTTGCTCGAACAAGCGATCGAGGGAGCCATCCTGTCTGGCTTGGGTCAAGCCCTGCTCAACGCGGTCTGCCAGCGATGGGTGTTTGGCGCTGACATGGAACAGGGTGGGCAGAGGGTAGTAGAGCATCAGATCCGGCAGCACCATCAGGCTGTCGGAATACTGTTCAAAGCGGGACAAAGCGCCATTGACCTCGATTACGCTTAACGGGATATAGTCGAAACGCCCGGCCAGTAGCATGGAGAAGAGGGTGAAATATTCCGCGTCGCCGCGCACTTGATACTCGTTGTGTTCATAAATGCCGATGTCCGTCCAGCCTCGCCCTTGGCCGGCGATCAGTTGTTTCAGTTGTGCCGCATCGGTTATTCCGCTGAATTTTTCATAATCACTACGGCGGATAATCAGGCTCCGATAACCGAGCAGGCTTTTCATCAAGGGAATTGTGACTGGAATGCTTTCCGCCAATTGTTCGCGACGATCCTGCTCGGTGAGCAGTGGTCGCAGGGGACTGGCGTGGATGTTCAGGAATTCGCCCTGGGCGATAGCGCGATGGGCGCGTGAGCGGCTCAGGGTTTCCAGTTTGCGTTCGATCCTGTATTCGCCGTGGCTTGTGCGGGTTTTTTCCAGCGCCAGCTTGAGTACAGCTACCTGGTAGTCGTCCCGCTGGGGGGTAATGCCCCAATCCCAATAACGATACACCATGACATCCTTATCGCTGGCACAGGCAGGAATTGTGGCGTGCACCAGTAGCGAGATAAGCAGGGCGAGCAACAATTTTATAGTAAACACAGTCATCCTGGGAAAGGCATCAATGATTGTTGTTAAGGATAGCAGCCTTGACCCCGGGTGGCGCTGTAGTTCTGTAAGGCGACCATGAACCTTAAGCCTCAAGTTCGCTGATCACGTTATAGATGCTACGCGTCAAGTGGCGCAGCTCATCGGGTTTGATGATGTAGGAGGGCATCAGGTAAACCAGCTTGCCGAAAGGTCGCACCCACACACCTTCCTCCACAAACCGCGCCTGGATACTGGCCATGTGGGGCACCTGTTTTAGTTCCACTACACCAATCGCACCCAGGACGCGAACGTCGGCTACCGCAGGTAACCCGCGACATGCTTCCAACTCCTGGGTCAACTGCGTCTGGATGCTGGCCACCTGCAATTGCCAGTGGCTTTTCAGTAACAGATTCACGCTGGCAACGCCCACGGCACAGGCGAGGGGATTACCCATAAACGTCGGGCCATGCATAAACGCACCGGCACCTTTCTGGGAAATCATGTCACTCACTTTGTCGTTACACAGGGTTGCCGCCAGGGTGATGTAACCGCCGGTCAGCGCTTTGCCCAGACACATAATGTCCGGGCTGATGCGCGCGTGGTCGCAGGCAAAGAGTTCGCCGGTGCGGCCAAAACCTGTGGCAATTTCATCGGCAATCAGCAGCACATCAAATTGCGTACACAGTTCCCGCACCCGACGCAGATAGTGCGGTGAATAAAAACGCATACCGCCCGCATTCTGGGCGATGGGCTCAAGCACAACAGCAGCAATTTTCTGGCGATGCTGCTGGATCAGGTGAGAGAAATTAATCAGGTGGCGCTCATCCCATTCTTCATCGAATTTGCACGCGGGCGCTTCGGTGAAGATGTGATGTTTAAGGAACTGGTTAAACATGCTGTGCATGCCGCTGATGGGGTCACACACTGACATGGCGGCAAAGGTGTCGCCGTGATACCCGCTGCGCAATGCCAGGAATTGCGTGCGTTGGTGCTGGCCCTGGGCGAACCAGTATTGCAGAGCCATCTTCAAGGCTATTTCTACGGCAACCGAACCGGAATCCGAGAAAAAGACCTTGTTCAATCCTTCGGGCGTGATATCCACCAGCTGTTTGGCCAGGCGGGCCACCGGTTCATGGGTCAGTCCCCCGAGCATGACATGGGCAACCTTGGCTAATTGATTCTCCACCGCCTTGTTCAGCACCGGGTGGTTGTAGCCATGGAGCACGCTCCACCAGGAAGCAGTGCCATCAATCAATTGGCGTCCGTCAGTAAGATGCAGGTGCACACCCTCGGCATGACTGACAGGGTACACCGGGGCAGGGTTGGGAAACGCAGCATAAGGGTGCCAGACGTGAGCCTGGTCGAGAGCGAGGATGTCATCGGTAGACAATGTAGATTTGTCGAGCATGAGGTCGTATCAGATTCCGTTAAATGAAGTCGTCGGGTCAGGTGCGCAAGCTTACCCCAGTCGATCCCCATCAGCAGTATCAAATTCCGCTGTGTGTTTAACGAATGTACAAGCTCACCCAGGCTGGCGCTTCGACCACGCCGTGCGCAGTGAATTCATCGCCACGGGTGTGACTTTGTCCGCAAAGGTGAATGAGACCTGGCCTGCGCGCTATCTGAACCGCACGACCAGATCCAGCTGCCGTTTGGAGAGTTGTGCCATCTCTCGGGTCAGGGCGTCGGAGGCTTCAATCTCCATTTGTGAACGATCAGAAATTTCGGCGATGGTTGAGGTGTTACGCTCGATCTCTACGGCCATGGAGGATTGCTCTTCTGCTGCAGCGGCTATCTGGTGGGACATTTGATCGATACTGCTGACAGAGTGCGAGATCGACGCCAGGGCATTCCTCACATTTCCCATTTCGCTGACGCTGCGCTCAACCAGGTTTTGGCAGTTGTCCATACGCTGGCCGGCATCGTCGGTGGCCTTACTCAGGTTGCTGATGATGTCCTGGATATGCGCGGTGGATTCCTGGGTGCGCTGGGCGAGGGTGCGCACTTCATCCGCTACCACCGCAAAACCGCGCCCCTGTTCGCCGGCACGGGCCGCTTCGATGGCCGCGTTGAGCGCCAGCAAATTGGTTTGCTCGGCGATACTGCGAATCACATCCACGACACTGGCAATCTTGCCGCTATCGGCAGAAAGGCGGTCCAACACCTGGCTCAGATCGCCGACCGTGCCGGACAAATCCGCAATAGCCGTATTGGCTCCCTCGATCACCTGATTGCCTTTATCAACTTCACTGATCGCCGTGTTCGTTGCTGAATAGGTTTGCGTGGCGCCGTTGGCGACTTCCTGTACCGCCAGCGACATCTGTTGCATGGCGTGGGCGACGCTGCTGGTTTCCCGTTGTTGTTCGTTCATGCCTTCATGGGTTTTACGGGACTGGGCATGAGCTGCGTCCGATTTCTGGTGCAATTCCCGCGATGACTCGGCGAAACGGCCCAAGGCAGTTCGCAAACGTGCTTTGAGCGCTATTTGTGCTAACTGTATTTCACCCATGGCATCACTGCGGCCGGTATAGATATAAGCCGCTACCGGGTCATGAATAACGGCGCGCGCCTCAGCGAGTGACGCTTGCAAGTTGCCGTGCAGGAACTGCTGCGTCAGCACAGCGATCAGGCCGCTGATAACAGCCAGGCCTGCGAGGCTACTGATGCTCAATACGCCAGCCAGAAAGCTGCCGATGCACAAGAGCACGAAGCTGGTGATACCCGTCAGAGTGGCACTGCTGAAGCGGCTCCAGAAATGGGCCAGGGGAGAATAAATAGCCTTGCCTGCCTGCAGGCGCTCATAAACCTGTTGGGCGCGGGTGATACAGGCCGCATCCGGTTTGACGCGCACCGACTCGTAACCCTGGATCTGGCCGCGCTCACGCAAAGGCGTTACATAGGCATCAACCCAGTAGTGATCACCATTCTTGCAGCGATTAACGATGATACCCATCCAGGGCTTGCCGGCCTTGAGTGCTGTCCACAGCATACCGAAGGCCTCGCGCGGCATCTGCGGGTGACGCAGGATGTTGTGGGGCTGGTTGATCAATTCATCGTGACTGTAGCCGGAGATTCGCTGGAAGGTGTCATTGCAGAAGAGGATATTGCCGTGGATATCCGAGGAAGAAACAATTTCATCTGTGGCGGAGACAAAAACCTCTCTGCCAGTGACCGGGCCATTATTGCGCATCACACATCCTTACATCGTCGAGCGGGTACTTAAAACCCTGGAAATTTTTCGGCAGAGGCTTCGAAAACACAATGTCAAAAGCTCTGTGGACTCAGCAGTGTATCGACCGATTAAAGGTAGAGTTTAGATCAGGATCAAAAGGGGCGGCAGGTCTAAGCAATTTGCCGCCATCATGCCGCCCGTGACTCCGCAAGGCAACCCGGCGTCAGCCGATCAACAAACATCTGCAGCTGCTGTTGGCGACGCGGTTGCAGATCCACAAATTCCAGGCTGATGCGCGTGGCCCGGTAGGGCTCACGGCACAGGCGGAAAGAACGCACCCTGGCTCGGCAGTAGATATGCAATTCCTTATTCACATGGACTTCGCACAAGGGCAATACCGTATCGCGATGTAACTGGCCGAGCAGGTTGCCCGGTACTAACACGCACAAGCCGGAACCGGATAAATCTTTCACGGTGCCATAGCAGGCTTCCTGGCCCATCAAGCGGATCTTGGCAGTAATGGGGGTGTGGTTACTCAGATCGCATCGCGGGCTCAGGCGGCGCGGCCGATAATCCGCGCTCTCGGGTAATACCACGGCCATGCCGCTGGCACCGAAGCGGGAACCCCAGGCAATGATCGGCGCGGTAAAGGTCAGGACCTCACCGTTGCGATGGTGACGCACGGTAATTTCATCGCCTACTTCCAGAAAGTTCTGTGCGGGAAACAAGTCATCCATCCACAAAAGATTCCGGTCAGCATCAATGGCGATAATCATACTTTGGTAGCTGCGCTGTTGACCGGCGGGAACCACCTCCAGAATCTGGCGGCTGGCCTGTAATTGTTGCAGCGTGGCATAACGCTCATGCGCGGCGTTAAGCCGTGCCACAGAATCGGCGTTCGCTTCGGTGGTTTTTTTGGTGGTGAGTTTTTGCATCACGGCACGCAACAAGGTCATTGACAGTTTCTCCCGACGATCAGAATAAGTGTTACTGACTCCACTGGAGCAAAGCCTGTGCCAGCGGCAGAGAATGCTGTTTTCTATGCAGTTTCGTCGCGTTTGGGCCGTATTATCCGTGGCTGTCGGCATCGCGCGCCTCGTTGCGGCGAGTGAGAGCGGCAAGGTATTGCCTGTGAGCGGCAAAGCGGCAAGCCACGGCGACTTACTGGAAGGCGTCGCGAGTCATTCCCTCACATGGGTAAAATCCGTACAATGCGCGCCTTGACTTTGCCCCTTATTTTTCCTTCACTCCACGGCCAGCCCGCAGAAGATTCCTATGAAAGAACTACACGTCCGCAAAGAACGCCTCGAATTCAACAAGCTGCAGAAACGCCTGCGGCGGCAGGTTGGCAGTGCGATTACCGACTACAACATGATTGAAGATGGCGACAAGGTGATGGTGTGCCTGTCCGGCGGCAAAGACTCCTACACCATGCTGGATATCCTGATGAGCCTGCAAAAAACCGCGCCCATCACCTTCGACATTGTGGCGGTCAATATGGACCAGAAGCAGCCAGGTTTTCCTGAGCATGTGTTGCCGCAATACCTGACTGAGCTGGGTGTGCCGTTTCATATCATCGAGAAAGATACCTACAGCATCGTGAAAGAGGTTGTGCCCGAGGGCAAAACGACCTGTGGTCTGTGTTCGCGTTTGCGTCGCGGTACCTTGTATGGATTTGCTAACGAGATAGGCGCAACCAAGATCGCCCTGGGGCATCACCGTGACGATATTATTGAGACGTTATTTTTGAATATGTTTTACGGCGGCAAACTCAAAGCCATGCCACCGAAATTATTGTCCGATGACAAACGCAATATCCTGATTCGTCCGCTCGCCTATTGCCGCGAAGATGACATTGCCGAATTTGCCGAAGCCAAAGGCTTTCCGATTATCCCGTGTAATCTGTGCGGTTCGCAGGAAAACCTGCAACGCCAGGTTATCAAACAGATGTTGAATGACTGGGAGAAGCAGAATCCCGGTCGTACCGAAACGATTTTTTCCGCAATAAAAAATGTTGTGCCGTCGCAGTTGGCCGACGACCAGTTGTTTAACTTCCGTGATTTGCAGATACAGCCAGAGGGTGCCTGCGACACTGGGGGTGACGAGTTGAATTTTGATCGGTCGCCAGTGGTGCAGTACATCAATGCGGTGCAGGTTTGATTTTCTGAGTAGCTTCTAAATAATAATTTTTTATCTATTCCATGTTAGGTACGCGAATGTGTTTTTTCGCTTTGTGTGTCGGATTACGCTGCGCTAATCCGACCTACGTGTGTGGTTAACTTCCTTTTCTCGTTTGTGTCCTAAAGGTTTTCCTATACTGATATAACACTGATCTGAAACGGGAGTGAGTTATGCGCGTGGGTGTGCCTAAAGAAGTCAAAGCCGGAGAACATCGTGTGGGATTGACGCCGGCGGCGGTACAGGAATTGACGGCGCGTGGTCATGAGGTGTTTGTTCAGCGGCACGCCGACCAGACAATCGGTTTTGTCGATGAGCAATACCAGCGCGCCGGTGCCAAGCTGCTGGCCTCAACCGAAGCGGTTTATCAGGCTGCAGAATTGATTGTTAAGGTCAAAGAACCGCAAGCGAGCGAATACGCATACCTGCGGGCGGATCACCTGTTATTCACCTATTTGCACCTGGCTGCTGACCCGCAACTTGCGCGCGCTTTGCTGGCATCTCGCGCTGCCTGCATCGCCTACGAAACCGTCACTGATGCCCAGGGGCGCTTGCCGTTGCTAGCGCCTATGTCTGAAGTGGCGGGGCGGATTGCCGTGCAAGCGGGAGCGCATCACCTGGAAATTGCCCAGGGCGGTCGCGGTGTGCTGCTCGGCGGTGTGCCCGGCGTAGCGCCGGCCAATGTCGTTGTGCTTGGTGGTGGCGTGGTCGGCACCCAGGCGGCACGGGTGGCGCTGGGAATGGGCGCCAGGGTGATTATTCTGGATAAATCCTTGCCGCGTCTGCGTGAACTGGACACGCTCTTTGCCGGGCGTGTGCAATGTGAATTTATGACCCTGGCCCGCCTGGATGATCTGGCGATGGAGGCGGACCTGATCATCGGGGCGGTGTTGATTGCCGGTGCCAGTGCCCCGAAATTGTTGAGCCGCGAACAGGTGTCCCGCATGCAGGATGGCAGCGTGCTGGTGGATGTAGCGATTGACCAGGGTGGGTGTTTTGCCACCTCCAGACCCACCACCCACGAACAGCCTACCTACGTCGTGGAGGGTGTTGTGCATTACTGTGTGGCGAACATTCCCAGCGCGGCTGCGCGCACAGCAACCATGGCGCTGACCAATGCCACTTTGCCCTATGTTCTGGCGCTGGCAGATGGTGGGCTATCGGCGGCCCTTGCGGACCCACATTTGCTGGCCGGCATTAACGTATTGCGGGGCGAATTGACCCATGCAGCTGTGGCGGAATCCCTGGGTATTACCTGGCGAGCGGCTGCTGAAGTGGCGCGTCAATAATTAGTATAAAAAGTTAGTCTCTGGCATCTGTTCAATCGATATTGATCTATACTTCAGCTAAATCCTGCCGGCGCTGCGTCGGATGCAGCGCCTCCCTTTTTATCACGGATCATACGCATAAATGAGAGATAACCCTCCGTCGTTTTTTCACGGCATCTCTTTTCAATTAGCCAAGATCGGTATTATTTTGGCGTTTGTGCTCAGTTTTTTTATGAGCTCGGCACAACTGTATCTGGATTTTCATAATCAACAGAAAGAGCTGGAAAGTCTGATCAATCGGGTAATAGAGGTGGCCACACCACCTGCTGCCCGCTCTGTGCAAACCCTCGATGATGAACTCTCCGATGAAGTGGTTAACGGCCTGTTGCGTTACGGATTTATTTACGAGGTAACCATCACCGATGAACTCGGCAATGTCCTTGCTCAGGGGCGCAGTGAACGTTCGCCTTCCACAACGCGCTGGATGACCGAGCAACTGACAGAGAGCAGTAAGGAATATTCAGCGGACTTGATGATTGCCGGATACGCAGAAGGCACTGCCGGTAATATCCGCTTTTCGGTGGATATGGATCAGGCATTAGCCGGTTTTTATGCCCGTTCCGAACTGGGTTTATTCACCGGTGTGCTGCGCAATATGTTGTTGGTGCTGCTGCTGTTCTTTGCATTTTATTTCACGCTCACCAAACCCCTGGCGAAACTGGCTCGCGAAATCAATAACATCAATCCCGACCACCCCGGTGTGCAACGGCTGACACCGCTACCTGCACGCCGTAAAGATGAGTTGGCGCAATTGATCAGCAGCAGTAATCAATTGCTCGATGTGGTGGAGTTATCCCTGGCGAAACGGCGCGCGGTAGAACTTGCACTGCGCAAAAGCGAAGAACATCTACGGCAAATTATCGACAGCCTTCCGGTGATGATCGGTGCGCGCAACATCGCGGGCTATTATCTGTTTGCCAATCAGGCGTTGTCCGACAAGCTGGGTTTTACCCAGGAACAAATGCGCAACCAGCATGTGCGCCAGTTGCTGAAAAATTCCGTATTCGATATTGATACCATATTGCAGAACGATCACCGGGTGATCAGCGGCGGGCAAGCCATTGATGTCTTTGAAGAAGTATTTGTCACTGCGACCGGTGAAAGCATTTATTTGCAAACCCACCTTATGCCGATGGCATTTTACGATGAAAAAGTGGCGTTGATCGTTTCGGTAGATGTCACTGAACGTAAAAATGCCCAGGCAAAGATGGAATACATGGCCCATCACGATGCCTTGACCGGATTGCCCAACCGCATCCAATTGGTTGAACGGCTTGAGCACGAACTGCGCCGCGCGGAACGCCACGCCTACTACGGCGCGGTATTATTTATTGACCTCGACCAGTTTAAAAATATCAACGATTCGCTGGGGCATCCGGTGGGTGACCGGGTGTTGCAAGAAGTGGCGAATCGCCTGACCCGCACTGTGCGCGACGAAGACCTGGTGGCGCGGTTGAGCGGCGATGAATTTGTCGTGGTGCTGACCGTGCTGGATCAGGACCTGGGAACAGCCGCGCTGCGTGCGGGTGAGATCAGTGAAAAAATCCGCACCGTGATTTCCCAGCCGTGTGTGCATGACAATATGGAACTACGGGTGACCTGTAGCGTCGGGGTTGTGGTGTATCCCGATCGCAATAATTCTGTCCACGAGCTCCTGCGGTACGCCGATACCGCGATGTACCAGGTAAAAGAAAAAGGTCGCGATTCGATCGAATTTTTCAATGAAGAAATGGCTGATAAAGTCAGCCGACAGTTGGTGATGGAGGGCGACCTGCATCGCGCGCTGGATGAACAACAATTTGAATTGTATTTCCAACCCAAGATCGATGTGCGTAGCGGCCGCGTAAAAGGTGCGGAAGCCTTATTGCGCTGGTTGCACCCCACCAAGGGTACGATTTCTCCCATCGATTTTATTCCGGTGCTGGAAACTTCCGGCATGATTCTGGAAGTAGGGCAGTGGGTTCTGGAAGAAGCCTGTAAAACCCTGGTGCGCTGGCAAGAGCAGGGTTTGTGGCAGGAAGGGATGCGCCTGAGTATCAACATCAGCCCGCGCCAATTCCGCCGCAATGCGTTTGTCGATGATGTATTGCAAACACTCAATACCTACGCGATTCCCGATAAATCGCTGGAGATGGAGATCACCGAAGGCATTGTTATCCAGCGCGTCGATGAAGCCATCACCACCATGACGGTATTAGCGGATCAGGGCATCAGCTTTTCGCTGGATGATTTCGGTACGGGTTATTCATCCATCAGTTATTTAAAACGTCTGCCGGTGGGCGTGTTGAAGATTGACCAGGGATTCGTGCGCGACATTATTGAAGATCGCAATGATCGCGTTTTGGTAGAAACCATTATCACCATGGGGCGCTTATTGGATATGGAGGTGGTTGCCGAAGGTGTTGAGCAAGCAGAGCAACTGGCCATCCTTAAACAATACGGCTGTCATTTTTATCAGGGATATTATTTCAGTCCCGCCGTGGATCGCGCATCCTTCGAAAGCATCCTGCGTGACGACCAACAGCCCAACATTAAAATAAACGACTGAGAATAAAGGGAATGGCGGTATCAACGCGCAGGATGCGTTCGCCCACATGTACCGCTTCAAAACCGCAACGCATCAATAAATCAATTTCGTAAGGAATAAATCCACCTTCCGGCCCAATGGCAAGGGTAACGCGCCCATCAATTTCCCTCGGGCACGGCGTAGCAGTATAAGGATGAGCCACCAGGGCGCGGGAGTCCTGAATCAAGCCCGGCAAATCATCTTCTACAAAGGGTTTAAAACGCTTTGCCAGTCGTACCTGCGGCAACTGCGTATCACCGCCTTGTTCCAGACCCACCAATAAATGCTCGCGGATGCTTTCCGGTTCAAGGATGGGCGTTTGCCAATAACTTTTTTCCACGCGGTAACTGTTGATCAGGACGAGGTCTTTCACACCCAGGGTAGCGCAGTTTTGCAGGATGCGTTTGAGCATCTTCGGGCGGGGTAGGGCAAGCACCAGCGTCAAGGGTAAAGGCGCCGGTGGTGGTTGTTGCAAAGACACGCTCAGCTCAATCTTCTCTGAATCAAGCGCAGTGACTGTGGCAGTACCGATCAAGCCATCGAGTAAACCCACCTTCAGCTGATCGCCCACACCGGCTTTATGGACATTGATGATGTGCTGTACCCGCCGTGCATCGCACAACCGGGCCTGGGTCGGTGACACAAGATCATCGGCAGTCAGAAGAATCAGGTTCAATTTTACACCGAGTTATCTAACTTCGGCCTATTGCCGATTATGGCTGAGATTAGGTGGAAGTGATCCGTATTTCTTTTCAAATTCAATTTTTATGTACTCAAAAATCCCTTCGAGATTTTGTTGGTCAGTATATAAGTCTGCAAGGGTATCATCGTCGATTGAGTCAGGATCTAAAGAATTTATTTCTTTAAGCTTAGTAATAATCGACTCCATAATAAGAACCCATTCACCCATTGTCATAGATATCGCAAAGCCATCTAAATTGCTCATTGTTTGCTCCTAGCTAACTTTTATGCATGACACTGCTAATTCTTGCAGTAAGCCAATATATTTTGTGAAGGGCATATTGTTGGTTGGGGCAATCATAAAATGATCACTTCTGCCCGGACGTAAATCTTTAACCAATCTCAAACCGATAGGAATCGGAGTGTTCTTTAACAATTTCCATGTATTGCGTTTCTTTGGATCAAAAGTTGATGAAAGAGAGATTCCGTTTCCATTGGCGACCACTATCTCGATGCCATTATTTTTAATAACCATGATATCTTTGAATGCTCTGACGCCGTCAAGTTTCGGGCCTGATGTATTACCAAAACGATAAAGATCCAGCAGAATAAAATTAGCTTCTTCTATGTACAAAAATTCTGGTCTTATCATGTTAATCCCTTGGTTTTCTTGATTGTAAAATAACGAGGTGAGTAGAAATGGTTACCCTCTTCGATAGGCTTTTTTACCATCTTTATAAATCTTTAGGTTCTTTAAGAATTTCAGTCTATTTTTTCATTTATTTAGTATCGTTGGAGTTATTTGCCGAGCAATTTATTTTAGGTTACAACTTAAACTGAGCTTCAATCAAATTAATAATTTCAGCGATAACTTCGCAAGTTATACCGGCAATTCTAGCTCCGCCTTTTTTTCCTTGCTCTACATCATACCCGTGGCTACTCAAAAACTGATTTAACTCAGAAAATACATCGCGACTTCTGCCAATACCCAAGTTGTGTCGCCCTGATTTCCTGGCTCCCACATAGTATGTGAGTTGCTTTTCATCACTAAAAATGTTGGTCCGCCTTTTCTGGAGCTGGATCTAAGTGGGTAATTCAATAGATCTGCGATCTCGCCCAATAAAATGTGATCAGTTTTTTTCTTGGCTTCTTCTTCTGTTTTTAAAACGCTCTGAGTATAAGCATCTTGGCTTTCTTGAATCGGAACGACCGTCGCGCCGATTAATTCCATGATAGGAGACATTCTTTCAACGAGAGTGTCTTCTTTATCTAAAAACCATTCCCCCTCCACTCGGTTATCTTCCATTAATAGATGGAGGGCGCTTTCGATTGCTTTAGCATTTTCGTGAGTCCAGGCGGCAACGCATTGAGCTTTTATAGGAGATTTGGTATTGCTAATCTGTTGCAGGCGAGAATCAAGAGTTGCATTTCCCCAGCCTGTGATGCCGACTTTTTTATACGGTATATCGATATGTCCGCCGATATCGATATGACGCATCACATAGATTATTGTATGTTTGACTTCCATTGTTATCTCTTTTGATTCTAATGTTTGAAATGAAAGGCCAGCTTAATCGTAAGGAATATTAGCAGCGAAGAATCTCCAATAGCCAAAACTGGTGAAGCCTTGCGCTTCACCTATAAAAGAGTGGTGCCCCGGAGACGATTTGAACGTCCGACCTGCCGCTTAGGAGGCGGCTGCTCTATCCAACTGAGCTACCGGAGCATGGCGTTGAGTTTGCGAAGCGGCGCCATTGTAAAAAGTTTTGCCCGATAATCCAAGGAAAAGGGCAGACGCACGGCGGGATCTGCCAGGAATAGTGGCAGATCCCGGTGATATCAGGCTTCCGCAATACAGTGGGAACTGGCGGAACTGGTGGTGGCGCCGGCACTGGTATACAGCTGCGGAGCAGCAACCTGGCCACGCAACAGGTTGAGCAATTGACCGAGGGTTTGCCGGGAGCGACCGATCATCTTGCCGTTAATTTCATTGAGGGATTTGCATTGGGCAAACTCCGCCATCAGGGTGCGCCAGCTGTCCAGCAGATCGCGGGTAGCGGCATTCTGGCCCAGGAAGATTTCCCATTGCTCCGGTGAGGCCTTGAAACCCGCCGCTTTCAGCAGGGTGGCACGCTGCCGGGCATTGAGTCCAAGGGTTTCGAGCAATTGGTCTTTGCGCTCGATAATAGCCGGCAGTTCGCTGTGCTCGCGTCGTTCGAGCAATTCGCGTTCGCGCAGTAACAAAGATTTGAGTTCGCCGATTGCAGCGCTGTCTTGCGCAATCATGTTATGCAGGCTGTGCGGATGGAGTGTGGACATAAGTCACCTCTGCGTTTTATTAAAACCCTGCGACGGACGGGGGAGGTCAGTTGCCGGATCTTCTTGCTACTGCATCTTTCCATTCGCTGAACGACATCGTGTCTTGCCAGGCGAATGATTGGATGCGCCATTGACCATTGCTGCCGGTTGGGGGCGGCAGCAACAGTTTTTTAACCTAACAGGTCGTCTTGCTTTAACAGGTTTTCGGCGATGCGCTCGGCGTTGATTTCAAACCGGCCGCTGGCAATCGCCAGCTTTAACGCCGCGACACGCTCCACATCGACGTCCGGCGCCTGGCTGATACTGGCCTGCAGACGATTAAGGCGTTGTGCTTCCTGACTCAACACAACGTTCTCCTTATTGGTTGCGGCCTCAGCCGGTGCAGCGGTTGCTTTACTGCCGGACGGCGCAACCGGTGCCGTATTACGGCTGCGGGTGCTGGACGCGCTGCCGGGTGTAAGGTTGTTGTTTGTGTCGATAACCATGGTGTTTCCCCAACTGATTTAATGGCTGTAGCTGATAACGCAAAGGCGGGTAAGCCCGCGTGGAGTGTGCCTGAGTTTCGACGTCCTCGCCAAAGAAACAGGACTCCTGTGTCAGCTATCGGCCTGGTTTACAGGAACTTTAGTGATATTCCTGCATAAATTTGAGCTCGCGCACATTTCGTGCAAATCAACCGGTTAAATCGATGTTCTCACTTTGCCGGCTTCCACCACCTCTGCGCTGACAATCCGCTCGGACTGGCTGTTGCGCACCCGGATTCGTTGACCGATACGGCCGTTGGCCATGGCGATACCGGTTGAATTGACGGCAATGGTGCCGGCCTGTATTTCAATATGGACGGCGTCGCCGCGCTTGATGACCAGCGGTGCATCCAGGATTGAGCCGCGAAACGCCTCGCCTTTATTCATTGGCCGCTGGAGCTCCTGGCCGATGATGTTCTCGCGCCGGGCGAGATAACCCTGTCGGAGCTGGCTGATATTGACCACTTCGATGCTGATATCGCTCGCGCTGACCACGTCGCCGCGCACCAGGTTACGACTGGCCACCGCCAGGGGGCGAAACAGCGACACCTGCGCCGGAACATAGATCGACCAGCTCTGGCTTGCTTCGCATCGGGTTTGAACGGTCAGGTTTCCGCCGCTGTTACTTGAATCGTTCAGCGACATCACCAAGGGCTGGGGGCAGGCCGGCAACACCAGACGAGGGTCAAGGCTACCGACCTTGATCTCCAGGCGTTCCACATCCTGCTGTTGGTAATGGCGCTCCAGGAAGGTTTCCACCTGCTGCTGCAAATCCCCCAGGTCGTGCCTGACTGCACTCGCCTGACTGGGCGGCAGCGTCAAGAAAACCACGCCGGCCACGGCCAATAGCGGCTGCAGAAGTCTCCGGACCAGATAAAAACTACGAATTCCCATAATTTGTCCTATCCTCATAGGGTGGATGAAGGCACAAAGACCCACATTTAATTGCCGCTACGGCAATTCATCCACTAAAGAGTGACGGGCTTTAGCCGCTATAGCGTTTATTGTGGAAATAAAGCAAAGACTGTGCCGCCGGCGGGGTCATCGTGGCAGGGTTACATCCCGGCCAACGCTTGGCTGGACTTTAGAGCAAATATAAACAGATAGCAGATATAAAGAGGTATTACATGGCCGGAGTAATGGATAGCGTCAACCAACGCACCCAGTTGGTGGGACAGAATCGCCTGGAGCTCCTGTTGTTCAGGTTGGGTGGCCAACAGATGTACGGAATCAATGTCTTTAAAGTCAAAGAAGTCCTGCAGTGCCCTCCGCTCAACGCCATACCCGGCCGCAGCGCCGTGGTGCGTGGTGTTGCCCATATTCGCGGCGGTACCCTGCCGATTATGGATATGAACCTGGCCATCGGGCGCCGCGCCTTGCCGGACATTGCCAATTGCTTTGTGATCATTACTGAATACAATCGCACCGCCCAGGGTTTTCTGGTGAGTTCCGTTGAACGTATCGTCAACATGAACTGGGGCGACATTCATCCGCCACCCAAGGGCGCGGGTAAGGAACATTACCTGACCGCCGTTACCCAGGTTGATGGACAACTGGTGGAAATTATTGATGTGGAGAAAATCCTCGCCGAGGTCTCACCCCCGCGCGAAGAAATCAGTGCCGGCGTGGTGGAAAGCAATATTGCCGAACGCGCCGTACAAAAACACGTATTGATTGTGGACGACTCATCCATTGCGCGTAAGCAGATCCAGCGGGTGGTTGAATCCATGGGTATCAAGACCACGTTAAAAAAAGATGGTCTCGAAGCCTTCAATTACCTTAAAGATCTACTTGCTGCGGGCAAAGACCCGTATAACGAATTGGTGTTGATCATTTGTGATATTGAAATGCCCGAGATGGATGGCTACACCTTTACCGCCGAATTGCGTAACCACCCCGATCTTAAAAAACTGCACATCATCCTGCACACCTCGTTGAGCGGTGTCTTTAACGAAGCCATGGTGAAGAAAGTTGGTGCGGATGATTTCCTCGCAAAATTTCACCCCGATGAGCTCGCGCGTCGGGTTAATGATCACCTGTTAAAAACCACCGGAGAAAACCTGTTGGATAAAAACAACTAAGCAATCGGTGGGGATACGATGTCCCTTAAAAACAGCGAGATGTTGTGGGAAGCAGCCGAGCCATCCCACAACCGTTACAGCCAGATGGTTTTGCGTGTGTGGTTGATTGTGTATGAAAAAAGATTTCGGGAATAAATCCCCTGAGACCCGGAGTGGTTCAGGGTTATCAGGTATAACATCGACCTCCAGTGTCGCAGGAACTGCCGTGCATCGAGACAATTTTGATCAGGCTGAATTCGATCTCTTCAGGCAATTCCTGCAAGACGCATGCGGCATCGCCCTGGGTGATAACAAACAATACCTCGTGTCCAACCGCATCCGACGCTTGCTGGAAGAGCACAAGCTGCACTCCTTCAGCGACCTGGTACGCGCCCTGAAGCAAAACACCAACCGCAAACTGCGCGACCAGGTCATCGACGCCATGACCACCAACGAAACCTTCTGGTTTCGCGATATCTATCCCTACGAACACCTCCGCACCCAACTGCTGCCGCAACTCATGGGCGGTAATAACCGCATGTTCGGGCCGATCCGCATCTGGTCAGCGGCCTGCTCCTCGGGCCAGGAACCTTATTCCATCAGCATGATGGTAGAAGAATACCGCCGCCAGAACATGGGCGCGCTACCGCGCCCGGTGCAAATCGTGGCCACAGATGTATCGGCAACGATTCTGGATCAGGCGCGCAAGGCGGAATACGACCGCTTGTCAGTACTGCGCGGGCTGTCGGATGAGCGCTTGCAACGCTACTTTGATAAAGCCTCGGATAACGTCTGGCGAGTCAAGCCGTTTGTGCGGGAGCGGATAGAATTCAAGGCGTGGAATCTGATGGATTCGTACGCGATGTTGGGTAAATTCGATATCGTGTTTTGCCGGAATGTGTTGATTTACTTTAACGCTGAATTGAAGCGGCAGATTTTGCAGAAGATCCATGCGTCGTTGAAGCCGAAGGGGATTTTGTTTTTGGGGTCTTCGGAGGGCTTGGCGGGGGCGGCGGATTTGTTTGAGATGGTGCGGTGTGAGCCTGGGATTTTGTATCGGGCTGTTTAGTGAGGAGTTACGAATTGGGGGCAGGGATCACGGAGAAGGTTTCGAGACACGCCGTGAACCCGGCCCCTACGCGCTCCCGGCGCTTCGGCACACTTCCCACATCCATGTGGGTCGTCCATGGGGGCTCAGCACCGACATCCTGTCGGTGATGGTCTCGAAACCTTCTCCGCGATCCCTGCTGTGCCATCTGAATTGCGTTTGAGTGCTTTTCTCTTCATTGATTTATACATGTATAAAAGTAGGGGTATTGCTATTTACTTCATTGTAAAAGCCCTTCGTTTCTCCTCTTGAGTAAACCTTTGCAATAACTAAAAGAACTTCTCCCGAGTTAAAAATTTAAAACCACAAAGCCAATCGTGTGGCAGTGAAGGGGTTGGGGAGCAGCTTGCAAGACCATCACCCGCATGGACGACCCACATGGATGTGGGAAGTTTGCCGAAGTGCAGGGAGCACGTAGGCATCAGGGTGATGAGCCTACAGGGATGTATTTACGGCGTGTCTTGCAAGCTGCTCCCCAACCCCTTTCTCATTTCCCACTCGAACCAAAAGCGGAAAAACTTTGCCGCTTTTCCTTTGCCGCTTCTGCCTTTGCCGTTTTTACTGCCGCGTTATCACGTAGCCACTCCAACTAATACCTATAAAAATCAATAAGTTAATATAAATATCGGCCTTTGGCATACCCCTTGCTTTAACACACGCAAGAGTAAAACCTTCAGGAAACGCCGGAGCCACCTATGTCCATATCCTTCGAATCAGCACTCGGAATCCACGAAAGCGCACTGCGTGTGCGCGGTCAGCGGGCATCGGTGTTAGCGGACAACCTGGCCAACGTCGATACCCCCAACTACAAAGCCCGGGACATCGACTTCAAAGCCATGCTCGCCGGCAAGATGGAACAGGCAGGGCGGTTCAACATGCACACCACCAGCGCCGGCCACATCAGCGGTGCCGGTATGGCGCTGGACGATGCCGGCACAATGTACCGCGTACCCAGCCAGCCCTCCATCGACGGCAACACCGTGGAAGACCAGATCGAACACGCGGAATACATGAAAAACGCCTTGGCATTCCAGGCGAGCTTCACCTTCCTGAACAGCAAATTTAAAGGGTTGACTGCCGCCATTCGCGGTGAATAGTCGGTCGGATTAATAATGAATTGATTGGAAAACGTTGGAGTTAACTATGGCACTCGGACACATCTTCGACATCGCCGGCTCAGGTATGAACGCGCAAAGTTTGCGCCTGAACACCACCGCCAGCAACCTGGCAAACGCCCAGTCGGCCAGCTCCAGCGCGGACGAAGTGTATCGCAACCGCCAACCGGTGTTTGCGGCGATTCAACGCCAGGCCATGGCGGCCATGAAAAGCGGCAACGGGTTTGATAACGGCTTTGCCACACCGGATGACGTAGGCGCCGGGGTGCAGGTATTGGGTGTGGTGGAGAGTGATGCACCGCTGCAACGTCGCTACGAGCCGGACCATCCGCAGGCTGATGAAGAAGGCTATGTGTTTTACCCCAACGTGAATCCCGTAGAAGAGATGACCAACATGATCTCCGCGTCGCGCTCGTTTCAAATGAATGTCGAGGTGATGAACTCGGCCAAGCAGATGGTTCAACGTGTGTTGACCCTGGGTCAGTAAGGAGCGGCGGCGATGAGTCAGGTTAATAACAATACCACCGGCAATGTGTTGAGTAATTTGAATATCAACAATCAGCCGAAGGAACCCAAAAGCAACGAGTTAGGCCAGACGGCGTTTCTCGAATTAATGATTACCCAATTGAACAATCAGGACCCGCTGAGTCCGCAGGAAAACACCGAATTTATCGCGCAGTTGGCGCAGTTCAGTTCGGTAGAGGGGCTGGAGCGTCTGAACAAGAATTTCAATAATTTCAGTTCCAGCTTTATGTCCAACCAGGCATTGCAAGCTTCTTCACTGGTGGGCCGCTCCGTAACGGTACCGGCGGAGACAGCGCGCCTGACCGCTGGCGGCATTGTGTCCGGCAGTGTGGATCTTGCGGCGGCCACCGGGGACATGAAGATCAGCATCTATGACAGCAAGGGGGCCTTGGTCGCCAATATTCCGGTGGGTGGCATGCCGGCCGGTGAGGTGTCGTTCCGTTGGGATGGCCAGTACATGGAAGTGAATGGCGAGTTGTTGAGCTGGTCAGCCGGTGAAAAACCCTTGCCGGTCGGTGAATACACCTTTGAAGTCTATGCAACACAGGATGGCAAAGCCGAGCAACTGGAAACCGCGCTCAGTGCCAACGTCAACAGCGTGACCCTGGGGGCGGATGGGGTGATTACCCTCAACCTCGCGGGCCTCGGTCCGGTGAATATCGGTGACGTTAAACAATTTAACTAGTGGCCGGCTATCGGCAAAACAATATCAATCGTCATTAACCGTTATTGAAATACTGGCGCCACACGAGCGCCAGCGACTCAAGTACCCAGGAGCACATCATGTCTTTTAACACTGCGCTGAGTGGCATTCGTGCCTCGAATACTGACCTGCAGGTGACTGGTAATAACATTGCCAACGCGGGCACCATCGGTTTCAAATCATCGCGGGTGGAGTTCGGTGATTTGTATTCCGCAAGTATCCTGGGCAGTGGTGGCAACACGCCCGGCAGCGGTGTGTCGCTGCAGATGATCCGCCAGGATTTTGGTAACGGTAACCCGAAGTTGACCGAGCGCGATCTGGACCTGGCGGTTAACGGGGCTGGCTTTTTTGTATTAAGCAATCAGGGGGAGCGGTTATTTACCCGTGCCGGGGCTTTTGGTTTGAATGACCAAGGCTATGTGGTCAGCGCCACCGGTGCATTTTTACAAGGCTTTTCCGCCAATGCACAAGGCAATATCAGCGGTATCATCGGCAACCTCCGGGTGGACGTAAATACCCAGGCACCGCGTCAGACAACGGGTGTTGAATCGGCCTTTAACCTGGACTCCAATGAAACCGTGCTGGAAACCGTCGGCAGCCGCTTTGCCACCGATGGTGCGGCGGTGGGTGTTACGCAAGTCGGCTTGCAGGATGCCACCACTACGACGACTAATCTGGGCGCTGTGGCAACTCCCATCGACTTCGGTGCAAACCCGACCACCTTTGATATCACCCTGGCGGGTTCATCGCCGGCTTCCGGCAACGGCACCGTGTCCATTAACCTGAACGCCTCCACCGCGAACTCCGTGCAGGATATTGTTAACCTGATCAACAGCGCTATCTTCAGTTCAGCTACGCCGATCAACGCACAGGCGGTGGCCAATGGCGGCAATATTGAATTACGCGATTTGACCGAAGGGGCATCTTCAACCATTACCCTGGCGAACGTAACCGGTGGCAATGCCTTGTCCGCCGCATTGAACGGCGCCGGCCCATCGGTTGCCGGTATCCCGTCCGCCACCAATGGTTACCTGTCGCAGACCCTGGAGATTCAAGGGCCCACCGGCGCGACCGTGACCTTTACCAGCGACGCCGGTGCATCTGCCGCCCAGACGGCCTCCGAGCTGAACGCATTGGCCGGCGTGACCGCTACTGCGCGTACCAACGCTACGCTCTACGCCACTAACTTCAATAACGCTAACGGTAACCTTACGCTTAACGGTATCACGCTGGCCGCCAATAACCTGGCCGCCCTGGCGAACGAGATCAATGCCCTGACTACCTCCACCTTGCCGGGCATCAGCGCCACCGTTAACACCGCAGGCGACCTGGAAATTGTGTCGGCAGTGGGCACTGATTTGCGTTTTGCCTTTGCGGGACCCTTACCCGCGGGGCAAGCCGATATCCAGGGCCGTGCCGGTACCGGCTTGCAAACGATCAATAACATCAATGATGCCGCAGTGATAGGCGGCAATATCACCATCGTAATGGAAGAAGGTTATTCGGTGGCAAGTAGTACTCCGGCGGTAGGCAACCTGTTCGCACCCTTGACGCCCGCCAGCTTTACTGATGTGCCGATCAATGCGTTTGATCCGACTGACCAAAACACCTACAACCATGCGACCTCCAACCCGGTGTTTGACAGCTTGGGTAATCCGCACATCATGAGCCAATATTTTGTTAAGCAGCCCTATGATCCGGCTGATCCGTCCACCTCGCCCAACCACTGGGTGATGTACGTCCAGATCGACGGCCAGAATGTAGGCGACCCTGATCCGACCTTGCCGTCGCCGGCAAATACCCTGCCGACCATGGCGTCTTTCAACGTGCACTTCAATGCTAACGGTACGCTCAACACCACGCTGACCGACAGCATGCTGATTTCCAACTGGACCCCCTTGGGCGAGGACGGCGAGCCTAACGGTGCGTTGGCCCCGTTGAATGTTTTGCAGGGCGGCACAACGCCGGTGGTTGAACCGCCATCCAGCTCTAACTTTGAAATTGACCTGACCGGTACCACCCAGTTTGGCAGTTCTTTCGCTGTGGATGATTATGATCAAAACGGTTACGCCACCGGTCGCCTGGCGAGTCTCGATGTCGGTTCTACCGGGATTATCTTCGCGCGCTTTACCAACGGGGAGGCTCAGGTGTTGGGACAGGTTGCGTTGGCGAACTTTAACAACATTGAAGGCTTGAGGCCGGTCGGTAACACCATGTGGGCGCAAACCTTTGAGACCGGTGAAGCGGTGATCGGTGCGCCGGGATCATCCTCGCTGGGGAACATTACCGCGGGCGCGCTCGAAGAATCCAACGTGGATCTGTCCGAGGAACTGGTGAACCTGATCATCGCCCAACGAAATTTCCAGGCCAACGCCAAGACCATCGAAACCGCCAACGCCACTACCCAGACGATCATTAACCTGAGGTAATAGGCGTGTGATGTCGGATTAGGCAAAGCCGTAATCCGACATCCCGACCAAGGCGCGAACCCGTAGATACCATCTCTCCGATACCACCACAAGCAACCCATCAGGCCGCTTGTGGTGAGTATGCTGTTTGATGCT